>DATCCB010000082.1:0-26888 GCA_036511515.1 Caulobacteraceae bacterium
GGCTGGGCGGTGATGGCCACGGCGCCGTTTCTGGGCGCCTCGATCGACAAGCTCGGCCGCCGCAAGATCTGGCTCGCGCTGGTGGTGGCGGCGATGGTTCCGCTGATCGGGGCCCTTTGGTTCACCAAGGCCGACCACAGCGGTCTTTCGGTGACGCAGACCCTGGCGATCGCCGCCATCGTCGGCGTGCTGTTCAGCTATTCGGAGGTCCTGCACAATTCGCTGCTGGTGCGCGCCGCCGGTCTCTCGGCCGCGCACAAGGCTTCGGGTCTGGCCCTGGCGCTGGGCAATGGCTTCGCGCTTGCCGCGCTCGGCTTCACGGCCTGGGCTTTTGCCTTGCCGGGCCTCCCCCAGACGGCGAACTGGTTATGGATTCCCAAGGCGCCGCTGTTTGGTCTCGACCGCGCGCTGCATCAGCCGGAGCGGGTGGTGGCGCTGATGGCGGCTGGGATTTTCGCCCTTGGCCCCTGCCGCTGTTTCTGTTCACGCCCGATGCGCCGGCGACGGGTACGCCGCTGTTCGCGGCTCTGCGCAGCGGCGCGGCCGATCTTTGGCGCATGGTGCGGACCGTCAGGCGCTATCGCAACGCCGCCATCTTCCTGGCCGCGCGGATGTTCTACGTCGATGGCATGACCGCGATCCTCATCTACGCGGGGGTCTATGCAACAGGGGTGATGGGGTGGCGCGCCCTGGAAATGCTGTTCTTCGGCATCATTTTGTCGGTTCTGGCGGTCCTCGGCGGTTTCGTCGGGCGGTGGCTGGACGCCGGACTGGGTCCCAAGCGCGCGGTGCAAGTCGAAATCGGCATGTCGCTGATCGGCATCATCGCCTTTCTGGGCATGAGCCCGCACAAGATCCTGTACTTCTGGAACTTCGATCCGGCGATGCACGCCGCCCTATGGCAGGGGCCCTTCTTCCGCACATGGCCCGAATGGATTTTCCTGTTGATCGGATTTTCCAACGCGGTGTTCATCACCGCCCATTATGCCTCCAGCCGCACCCTGCTCACCCGGCTGACGCCGCCCGATCAGACCGGAGCGTTCTTCGGCGTCTACGCCCTTTCCGGCACCGCGACGGTCTGGCTTGGATCGTTCCTGGTCAATCTCGGCACCAAGATCTTCAAGACCCAGCAGGGCGGCTTCGCCACCATCATCCTGCTACTGGCGACAGGTTTTGTCGGCCTGCTGTTCGTGCGCGGCGGCGAGCGGCCGGATGATGGGCCGCGCACTCATCCTGGGGGCTAGAAGAAACCTAGCAGGTGGCGCAGGTGACCTGATTGGAGATGCGAGGGCGAAGGTAATAGGTGTTGGCGAAGGTGATCGGCGAGGGGATGACGTAATTCACCGGCGAGTTGTAGACATAGCTGACATCGGCCTCGATGACGCTCTGGTTGGCGACCAGCGCGTCTGCCGGCGGGGTGACCACCGCGCCCTTGGCCATCGGCGCCATGTTGCTGCCCTCGCTCCAGTCGACCGTCGCCACATCGTTGGCGTCGGCGGTGATGCTGGTGACGCGCATCGACAGCTGGGCGGTCGGAAACGGCGAAACGATCACCGATCCGACGCTGAAAAAGTCGGAAATGTCGGCCGGGGTGAGGGCGCTGGCCTGCGCAACCAGGTCGCCGATGGTCGAACCGGTATGGCTGACGCGGCGCTGCGCCATCATCGCCTGGGTAAGTTCGGCCATGCCGAAATACATGACGATCATTACAGGGGCCAGGAGCGCGAACTCCACCGCCGCGGCGCCCGCGATGTCTGCCCGAAAACGCCTCAAGTGCACGGCAAAGCTCCCGAATAGTTCTCGTTACGGAACGCCGCCGCCGAGGTGAGCAGATGCTGATTGGGTCCAAGGTTGGGCAGTCCCGGGTCGACCAGGGGCGTGTAGAGCGTATAGGGGTAGAACACCCGGACCAGCACGATGCTGCAGGACGTGCCTGGATCGTAGGTGGTCAGGGTGGGATCCAGCGCCCCGTTGGTCACCGGCGGCGTGCTCGCAATGGTCCCGAAGGTCGCGAACGTGCGCACGTCGACGACGACATTGGCCGAGCAGTCCGTCGAAGACAGCCACGACATGTGACTGCAGACATCGGCCTGGAAACTGGCGGCGCTGCTGGAACCCGACATCTGCATGGCTCCGGTGCGGATGTTTCGCGCCGCATCGACGGTGGCGGCGTCGAGGGTGGTCGAAGCCATGAACAGCAGGCCCAGCTCCATGACCCCAAACAACAGCATGAAGAAAGGCGTGGCGACGATGGCGAACTCCACGGCCGTCGCGCCGCGGGTCTGCCTGGCAAAGCCGCGCAGAGCGCCTGATAGTTTACGGAACAATGTCACAGGAGCGGCTGCGGCCCTTTTTCCGCGATCGTGGCTGAACCCGATCATAGGCGTCCCCTCCTAACCGGCGTTTAAGAGCCGCACTCTCGCGTCCGACTTCGGGACGGTCGCGCCGTCCTCTGCAGAATTCGCGCCTAGCGGGAAAACCGGCGACCCCGGCCCTGGCGGCCGCCGCGGCGACGATTACACCCCTGTTTACCAGTCGCATGCGATCTGAGGGCTACGCCGCGCGCTTTCTAAAGTAACAAAGGGGCCCGACCGCGTGGAGGATACAACCATGGTGGCAGCGACGCAGCGGCCTGCGGCACACCCGTCAGGCGGGATGGGATTGGCGTCTCTGACGCTCGATTTCGCCGAACGCGGGCTGCTGATCGCCTTGTATCTGATGCTTTTCCAGCGGCTGCTGCCGTCCCTGGGTCGCGAGCCTCTCAATACCCTGCTGCTGATTTCCGAATCCATCGTCGTCGGCTTCGTGGTCTTTCGCCGCACGACCCTGACGGTGACGAAAAACCCCCTGGATTGGCTGATGGCGCTCGCCGGAACCATCCCACCACTGTTCCTGCGTCCAGGCGGACACCCGCTCGCGCCGCCCCTGGTCGGGGCGCTGATGATGACGGCAGGGGTGCTCATCCACGTTTGGGCCAAGCTGGCCCTGCGCCGCAGCTTCGGCATGGCCGCGGCCAATCGTGGCGTCAAGATCGAAGGTCCCTACCGGGTCGTGCGCCACCCGATGTACGTCGGCTACGCGATCACCTGGGCGGGGTTCGTCCTTCTGAACCCCACCTGGCTGAACGCCGGCCTCTGCCTTTTCGCCGCAGCCATGCAGGTTATGCGCATCCTGGCCGAAGAGCGGCTCTTGGCGGCGGATTCGGCCTACCGGGCCTATACGACACGCACAAAGTTCCGCATCCTGCCCGGCATCTTCTAAAGCCATGACTTCGACGGCTCTGTCGGAACAATCCCGGAGAGGCAAAACCGCCAAGGTCTCGATCCTGGAGCGTCGTCTGGCCGTGAACTACACCCCCAGACGGCAGCATCACGCGATGGGTGATCGAGGCACGGATCCATGGGTTTGATCCAGCTGCTCGGACGGCTGTTGCCGTCCCCAGAGGTATTGTTGCTGATGCTGGCCGCCATGGCCTTGTGCACCTTGTGTGAAGTTCGGTGGCCGGCGCGTACGGGTGAAAAGCCCGACAAGTCTCTGAACATCGCCATCGGCCTGGTGTTCATGCTCCTGCAGGCAACGTTCGGCGTGGCCATCGGGCCCGTGGTGACGCTGGCGGTCAATGCCGCGGGCGGCGGCCTGATCACGCTGCCATCGGCGGGCTGGGGCGTGGTCGTCGGCATAGCCGTTTTCTGCCTGGCGATGGATCTGGGCGACTACCTCTTCCATCGCGCGCAACACGCGTGGCCGGTGCTATGGGCCATGCATTCGTTGCACCACAGCGATCCGGCGTTCGGCGCCACCACCGCGGTTCGGCACTTCTGGTTCGAGCCGATGCTCAAGGCGATGACCACCTACCTGGCGATCGGTTTGCTGTTCAAGGCCGCGCCGACCATTTTGCTGACTTGGGCGGTGTTGAGTTATTACAATTTTATCAGCCACAGTAATGTCCGGATTGGCTGGGGTGGCGCCTCCTGGCTGATCAATTCACCCCAGTATCATCGTATGCACCATTCAGTCCTTCCCGAGCATTTGAATTGCAACTTTGCTTCGGTGTTCCCGATCTTCGACGTGATTGCCGGATCCTATCATAAGCCGAACGCAGACGAATACCCGCCGACCGGCATCGACACTGGCGAGCGCCCGGCATCGATCATTGAGGCGCTGTGCTGGCCGTTGCGCGCCCGGCTCGCGACGCTGGGTCCCGCGACGCGAGCCTAGCCGCCACGCCACAGGCTGGCCGCTTTTCGCCCCTGGCGGTCCTAGGCGGCAGGGTTGAGGTGCGTGCCTATGGTGGTGAACAGGCTGTTCAGAGTGGTTCCCATGCTGGTCACCGCGGCAACCACGACAATCGAAATCAGAGCCACGATCAGACCATATTCGACGGCGGTCGACCCGCGTTCGCTGGCCAGGAAGGATGCGAGGCATTTGACCATCGCCGGTGGCATCTCCTTTGGCTGATCCGCGCGTGCGGAATCTGGATCGCCACGCGTCCAACCACCTTTCGGCCCGGCATGCTAACGCGCGGTAAACGGCGGGGCGGCGACTCGCTTGCCTTAGACGTGAAAGGGCGGCCGCCGTGCGGCGGTGTCGAGTGAGAGCCGCTCAGCTCTAGGGGGCGGTCGTCTGGGTTCCGGCCGGGGCGCCCGCGGTGGCGACGGTCCGCTCGCAGCGCGGCGAACAGGCGAAGTCGGCGACGTCCATTCCCCGATGCAGGGAAACGTGGTTCGGGCCGGACGATCCGATGACGATCTCCCGGCTGAAGATCGTGCGCCCGCTCTGGTCGGCGACGACGAGGTTTGTCACGCCGTAACTCTTGCCAGTGACGATCAGGTGTCGGCCATCGAGCATGGTCACGTCGGCGATGGCGGGATTGCCGACAATCACCTCGCGCGCCGGACGGGCCAGGGTGATGCGCGCGGCCTGATCGATGTCTACCGCGAGGCCCGCGGCCAAGGCGCAGCTGGGCGCCGCGAGGATGAGCAGTGTGAGGAGTTGGAGGCGCATCGAGGGAGCCCTTGGCCGCGGCGGATGGTCAAGGCTGTGCCCTAATGGTCAACAAAGCCTGAACAACCTCTGATTGTCTCTTGTGTGGGATCGGCGCGCGAACCGGCATGCAGCGAGGGCATTAACCCGGTGGAAATAGTAAATATAAGTAAACCATAGAAAAATTTGGCAACATTAGGTCGCGTTTACTGGCCATTAAGGTCGATAGGCGATGGTGACGGCGTGTTCGGGGCGAGCAGGCCGGTCAAGGCTTGATCCCTCACTTACCTGCTTGCACAACAAGGAGATCAAGCAATGTCGAAGTTTGTCACCAGTTTCATGAATGACGAGTCTGGCGCCACGGCCATTGAGTACGGTCTGATCGTCGCTCTGATCGCCGTGGTCATCATCACCGCGGTCACCACGGTCGGCACCACGCTCAGCACCAAGTTCGTCGCCGTCAATACCGCGATGACGCCGGCGGCCTAAATACCGCACCAACATCTAAGATCAAGGGCCGCGGTTCACACCGCGGCCCTTTTTCTTTTTGGGCGGGTCTGCGAGACGCATCGCCATCGCGTTCGAAACCATTGGTTCATACCGATTGGCGATGGTGGCCAAACACCCCCTCCCAGGTTCACCGTCCATGACCCCTTCGCCGGCCCTCTTGCAAACCCTGCTCTTCTGCCTGTTCGCGGCGCTCGTGGTCTTCGCGGCCGTGCGCGACGCGGTCAGCTACACCATCCCCAACTGGGTCTCGGCCGCCCTAGTGGCCATCGCCATCCCCACGGCCCTGATCCTGGGCGTCCCGACCCAGGCGATCCTGGCGGCGGTGATCGTCGCAGTCGTGCTTCTGGGCGCGGGCATGGTCATGTTCGCGCTCAAATGGATGGGGGGTGGTGACGCCAAGCTGATGGCGGCCGCCGCGCTTTGGATCGGCCTGCCGGGGATTGCCTCGTTCTTTCTCTATACCGGTCTCGCCGGCGGGATCCTGGCTTTGGGTCTGATCGGCGCGCGTTCGGCCTTCCTTCGACCCTTCGCCGCTTCCGGGCCGGCCTGGGTCGGCCGCCTGGCCACGCCCGGCGCCGCGGCGCCCTATGGCGTCGCCATCGCCATGGGTGCGCTGGCCGCCTTCCCCCATGGATTGCTGATGCGCGCCGCTCACGGAGGCTTCTAAGGCCGCCCGGGCCCAGAAGCTTAGGCCGGCGTTAACCATGCAGCGGCCACTCTGCCCCTGGGCCATCAAAATCTGGCTCAAGACATCAAACGCATGCGACCGATGGGGCCAAGGCGGGTCCGGTCCGGTTCGCGACGAAAGAGAGCGGCGGTTGAACCGATGAGCCCACTGCGAATCGTCATCCTTTCCGTGGCCGCGGTGGCCGCCATCGGGCTGGCGCTGCTGGTGCGCAACATGACCATGGCCAAGACGCCCACGCAGGCGGTGATCGTCGCCGCGGCGCAGAAGCCGATGATTCGCGTCCTGGTCGCGGCCAGGGATCTGCCGGTGGGAACGCGCCTGAAGGACGGCGACCTGGCCTGGCAGGGGTGGCCGGCGGATTCTCTCAACGCGAGCTACATCACCGATGGCGGACGGCCGGCGCCTTCGCTCACGGGGGCGGACGCCGCGGCGACCGCCGCCAAGGACCTGGTCACCAATGGCGGACCGGCCATGGAAGCCCTCAAAGGCGCGGTGGTCAGGGACGCGCTGGTCAAGGGCGAGCCGATGGTCAGGGGCAAGGTCGTCATCGCCGGCCAGGGCGGCTTCATGTCGGTCATGGTCAAGCCCGGCATGCGGGCGATGGCCATTCCGGTCAATGCGGAGACCGGCGCCGGCGGGTTTGTCCAGCCGGGCGACCGGGTCGACCTGCTCTCTGCCCACCAGGACGCCAGCACCAAGTCGGGTGGCGGATTTGTCAGCCAGATCGTGGTTTCGAACGTCCGCGTGTTGGCTGTCGACCAGACAACGGACCCTGCGAAGAACGGACGTTTCATCGTCGGCTCGACCGTGACCCTCGAGATCCCCGCCGACGCCACCCAGCCGGTCGCCGAGGCGCGCGCGCGGGGGGGGATGGCCCTGGCGCTGCGATCCTATGCGGACATGGGCGGCGATCCCGGAGGCGCCGTGCAAGGTGGGCCCGCCGGCGAGGTGCAGATGATCAAGGGCGGAACGCCCAGCGAAGTGGCGGTGCTACGATGAACTCATCGAATCTCAGGCGTCTCGTCGGCGCGGTAGCCGCGGCGCTCAGCCTGCAGGGTGCGCAGGCGTTCGCGCAAACCGACGCGCTGGTGCGAGTGGACCTGTCCGCCGGCGCGGCCTCGCAGTCCCTGGCCTTGCCGATGGGCAAATCCGCCAGCATCGATCTGCCGGTGGACGCCCGGGACGTGCTGGTCACCAACCCCGGCGTCGCCGATGTGGTGCTCAGATCGCCCCGGCGAATCTCCGTCCTCGGCCTCAAGGAAGGCGGCACCGACGCGGTGTTCTTCGACGGGGCGGGCAGGCGAATCCTGTCGCTGAACGTCCATGTCGACATCGACGCCAGCGCCGTCAGCGAGATGATCAACCGCCTGCTTCCAGGCGCCTCGGTTCGCGCCGAGGGCATCAACGGCAGCATCGTGCTTGGCGGCCAGGTCGCCAGCGCCACGGACGCTGACAAGGCGGTGCAGATCGCCAGGGCGGAGGTCGCCAGACCCGAACTGGTGCTGAACATGCTCAGCATCGCCGGCAAGGACCAGGTGATGCTCAAGGTCCGGATCATCGAGGTGCAGCGCAATGCGATCAAGCAGCTGGGCTTCAACCTGCAGGCGCTGGTCGGCAAGGTCGGCAGCTCGCAGTTCGGGCTCGCCAGCGCGGCCACCTACGCCATCAACGGGGCAATCCTGGGCGGCGTGAACGGCGGCTATCAGCTCGACACCACCCAGGGCGGAACGCTGCCGGGCAGCAACGGCGTCAACAAGGCCAACGCCACCATCCAGGCTTTCGAACGCGTAGGGCTCGTGCGGACGCTCGCCGAGCCGAACCTCACCGCCGTCTCCGGCGAATCGGCGAAGTTCCTGGCCGGCGGCGAATTTCCGGTGCCGATCGGCCAGGATCAGACGGGCCGCGTGACCATCGACTTCAAGCCGTTCGGCGTCGGCCTGGGTTTCACCCCCGTCGTGCTCTCGGGCGGACGAATCTCGCTGAAGATCTCCACCGAAGTTTCGGAACTCAGCACCACGGGCGCCTTTTCGCTCTCCAACGGGCCGGGCGCGCCGGCTCTGGTCGTGCCTTCGCTGACCGTGCGCCGCGCCGAGACCACCGTTGAACTGCCGTCGGGCGGCGCGATGATGATCGCAGGCCTGCTGCAGGATACCTCCAAACAGGACATCGATTCGATTCCAGGGATCGGCAGCCTTCCCGTGCTGGGCGCCCTGTTCCGGTCGCGTGATTATCAGTCCGGGCAGAGCGAGCTGGTGGTTATCGTCACCCCCTACCTGGTCAACGCCGCCAGCCCGGCCGACATCCAGACTCCCGCCGATGGTCTGCGCATCGCCAGCGATGCCGACACCATCCTCCTCGGCCATCTGAACAAGGCCTACGACCGGCCCGAGGAGGCGCCCGCTGGTCGCACCTATCAGGGCCCCTTCGGCTACGTGGTCGAGTGAGATGGAGCGCGCCGTGACCTTCGCCACTTACCCGGCCAGGACAGGAAAGACCCCGGCAATGACCTCCAGAAAAGTCAGACTCAGGTCCGCGTCGGCCGGCTCCGTTGTCGCCCTTGTCGCGGCTCTGGCGCTCTGCGCCTGCGCATCGCGGGTCGCTGAAGACGCCGGCGGTCCGCTGACGCCGACCGAGCACTACGCCATCAAGGTCGCATCGCAGCCGGTGCAGCTTGCCCTGGAGGCCCATCGCCAGGGCATGTCGCCCAACCAGGCCAGGGCGCTGGACAAGTTCGCCCAAGGTTGGATCGAGGCCAACGGCGGCGAGATCACCCTGCGCTCTCCGGCCCACGGCGGCGATCCCGCGGCCGCCTATCGCACAGTCGCCGACGCCCATGACCTGCTGGTCGCGCATGGCGTCGCCCCTTCCAGCCTTCGGATTGTCGGCTACGACGCCCAGGGCGACCACCGCGCGCCGGTGCTCATCGATTATGCCCACTACGTGGCCAAGGGACCCAGCTGCGGCCATTTGTGGGAGAACCTGTCGGCCAATGGCTCAAATCGCGCCTATGCGAACTTCGGCTGCGCGCTGACCGCCAACGTAGCCGCCGAGATCGCCGATCCTGGGGATCTGATAGCGCCGCGCCAGAGCGATCCGGTCGACGCGGAACGGCGGCAGATCGTGCTCGATCACTACCGAAAGGGTGACGTTACCTCTTCGGCCAAGGACGACCAGGCCAACGGCGCGGTCTCTACGGCAGTTCATTAGGGACCAGATATGCAACCCAAAGTCTCCGAAAGCGACCCGTTCGATCTCGACTTCGAGACCGACGACGAATTCACCTCCCCGCGAGCCCAGGACGATGCCTGGGGCGAGCCTGGGGCGACGGCCGGCGGGACAGGCTCTGTCCATCCAGACCCATTCGTCGGACTGCCGATGTCGGCCGACCGTCTCGCGGAGCATGCCGAGGCGCCGCCGGAGCCCGGGAGTCTCAATCCGGTTCAAGCCTTCGCCAGCCTGCACATGGCGCTCGAGGCTGCGGAAGACCGGATACCCGATCTGCCCGGGGCCGAGCCCTCCCTGCCGGAAGAGTCCGGCACCCTCGGTCCCGCGGCCGTCCCGCAGCCGGCCGCCAATCCCGTCGGCGAGATGATCGCCGGCGTCGCGGCCGCGCTCGGCGAGTCGGTGGCGCCGCGGATCACCGTCAACGCCTTCTGCACCGAAACCGACACCCTGGAGCTGGTCCGCAAGGCGGCGGGGGACAGGCGCATGGAGCGCGCCTCGACGGTCGTGCGCCCCGGCGGCCTCGCCGCCGCGGTCGAGCACTACCAGAGCCATTCGACGCCCTCGCTGATCATTGTCGAGGCCGCCGAGCCGGCCGCGCAACTGCTGGGCATGCTGACCAGTCTCGCCGAGGTTTGCGACGCCGGCACCAAGGTCATCGTCATCGGGGCCGCCAACGACATCGCGCTCTACCGTGAGCTGATGCGCCAGGGAGTCAGCGACTATCTGGTGCCTCCGTTGAGCACCCTGCAGCTGATCGGCGCGATCACCGGTCTCTATGCCGACCCCTCGGCGCCGTTCGTTGGTCGCCAGATTGCCTTTTGCGGGGCCAAAGGCGGGGCCGGCGCCTCGACCCTGGCGCACAACGTCGCCTTTGGCATATCCGAGCGGATGACGGCGGCCACGGTGATCGTCGATCTCGACCTGGCGTTCGGGACCGCCGGCCTGAATTTCAACCAGGATCCGCTGCAGGGCATCGCCGACGCCCTGTCACAGCCAGACCGCCTCGATCCAGTGCTGATGGATCGAATGATGGCCAAGCACACCGACCATCTCAGCCTGTTCGCCGCCCCGGCGACCCTGGACCAGGACTATGACATCGCTTCCGACTCCCTGGAGGAGGTGATCTCGAAGATCCGGTCGACCGCGCCCTATGTGGTCCTCGACCTTCCCCACGCCTGGAGCACCTGGAAACGGCGCATGCTGCTGACCTCCGACGAGCTTATCGTCGTCGCCGAGCCGGACTTGGCCTCGCTGCGCAATGCTAAGAATATCGTCGATCTGGCCAAGCTGGCCCGGCCCAACGACTCGCCGCCCAAAGTTGTACTTAACCGGGTTGGATTGCCCGGGCGCCCTGAAATTCCGGTCAAGGACTTCACCGAGGCTCTGGGCATGGCGCTTACCCTGACCATCCCCTTCGACGCCAAGGTGTTCGGTCAGGCCGCCAACAACGGCCAGATGATCGCCGAGGTCGCCGGCAAGACGCGCGCCGCCGAAGCCATCGACCAGCTGACGCGCCTGGTGCTCAACCAGCGCTCGGCAGCCCCGGCGGCGACGGCGGTCAAGCCTTCGGTGCTCGCCAGCCTGTTCAAGCGCAAATAGGGCGATAGCGACCGTGTTCGGCAAACGCCCTTCGGATCAGGCCGCCCCGCCGCAGCGCCAGGCGCCGCCCCCCGCCGTCGCCGGCGGAGCGCCCATTCCCACGCGCCCACAACGGATGGGGCCGACGCCCGCGCCGCCCGCGGACGGCAGACGCCCCGCGCCGGGCTCGGCCCCGCCCGCCGATCGCAAGCTGGCGGCCAGCGTCGCCGCGCCAACCGAAATCGTCCGCGAGCAGAGCGACTATTACCACGCCACCAAGAACACCATTTTCAACGCGCTTCTGAACACCATCGACCTCGCGCAGCTGGCGCAACTCGATGCCAAGTCGGCCGCGGACGAGATCCGCGACATCGTCGCCGAGCTGGTCGGAATCAAGAATGTCTCGATGTCGGTGGTCGAGCAGGATCACCTGGTGCAGGACATCATCAACGATGTTCTGGGCTACGGTCCGCTCGAACCCCTGCTGGCCCGTGACGAGATCGCCGACATCATGGTCAACGGGGCCAACCGCGTGTTCATCGAGGTCGGTGGCAAGGTTCAGCTGACCAACGTCCGGTTTCGCGACAACGGCCAGCTGATGAACATCTGTCAGCGCATCGTCAGCCAGGTCGGCCGGCGCGTCGACGAAAGCTCGCCCATCTGCGATGCGCGCCTGCCCGACGGCAGCCGGGTCAACGTCATCGCCCATCCCCTGGCTCTGGACGGGCCGACCCTGACCATCCGGAAGTTCCGCAAAGACAAGCTGACGATGAGCAATCTGGTCGATTACGGATCGACCAGCCCCGAAGGCGCCAAGGTTCTGGGAGTCATCGGCGCCTGCCGATGCAACGTGGTCATTTCCGGCGGCACCGGTTCGGGCAAGACCACCCTGCTCAACTGCATGACCGCCTATATCGACCCGACCGAGCGGGTGATCACCTGCGAGGATGCGGCCGAACTGCAGCTTCAGCAGCCGCACGTGGTTCGCCTGGAAACCCGTCCCCCCAACCTGGAAGGCTCGGGCCAGATCACCATGCGGGATCTGGTCAAGAACTGCCTGCGCATGCGTCCAGAGCGGATCATCGTCGGCGAAGTCCGGGGACCCGAAGCGTTCGACCTGCTGCAGGCGATGAACACCGGCCACGATGGTTCGATGGGCACGCTGCACGCAAACTCGCCCCGGGAAGCCATCAGCCGCATGGAATCGATGATCACCATGGGCGGCTATGGGCTCCCCTCGAAGACCATCCGCGAAATGATCGTCGGGTCGGTCGATGTGATCATCCAGGCCGCTCGGCTTCGCGACGGCTCGCGCCGGATCACCCATATCACCGAGGTCGTCGGCCTCGAGGGCGAAGTGATCGTCACCCAGGATCTGTTTGTTTTCGAAATCACCGGCGAGGACGAACATGGTCAGGTCGTCGGCCGCCACCGTTCGACCGGCATCGCCAGGCCCCGCTTCTGGGATCGGGCCCGCTATTACGGTCTGGCGTTGGAACTGGCCGAAGCCCTGGACGCGTCCGAGTAGCGCCGTGGACCAGGGCCTGTTCGTCATCATCGCGGCGATCCTGGGTTTCGTGGCCGTCGCCGGCGTCGGACTCGTATTCGCCGGCGGCAATCCCGACCAGGCCAAGGCTCTCAAGAGGGTCCAGGCGATCTCGGGCCCCGCACCGGCCCGGGAGGCGCGCGCCCGCGCGCGAGCCGCGGTCAGCGCCAATCCCGAGGCGCGGCGCAAGCAGATCGTCAAGAGCCTCAAGGACCAGGAGCGCCAGCAGAAGAGAGCCAGGCTGACCCTGGTCAGCCGTCTGCGCCAGGCCGATCTGACGATCACCGTGCCGCAATTCTACATCGCCAGCGCGGTTCTGGGCGTGTTCGTGCTCGCCGGCGGACTGCTGTTCCGCCAGCCAATCTGGGCAGACGCTATCCTCGGTCTCGCCATCGGCCTGGGCTTGCCGCGCTGGGTGGTTGGATTTCTCGCCAACCGGCGCACCAAGAAGTTCACAGCCGCGTTTTCAGACGCCATGGACATCATCGTGCGGGGCATAAAATCGGGCCTGCCGGTGCACGATTGCCTGGGGGTAATCGCTCGCGAAACGCCCAAGCCGCTGAATGGCGAGTTTCGCCGCCTGGTGGAGAATATCGGCATGGGCATGGAGTTCGACCAGGCGCTGGAAAAAATGTACGAGCGCATGCCGACGGCTGAACTTCGCTTTTTCTCGATCGTCATGAATGTCCAGCAAAAGACCGGCGGCAACCTGGCCGAGGCGCTCGGCAACCTCTCGACGGTGCTGCGCGCGCGCAAGCTGATGCGCGAGAAGATCAAGGCGCTGTCATCGGAAGCCACGGCTTCGGCGATGATCATCGGCGCCCTGCCGCCTGGCGTGGTGGTGCTGATCTCGGTGACCAGTCCCAACTATATGGTGCCGATGTTCAGCGATCCGCGTGGCGAGCTGATGCTGCTCGGCGGCGCGTTCTGGATGGCGCTTGGCATCTTCGTCATGCGCCGCATGATCAACTTCAAATTCTAAGGGCCGGCGCGATGTACAGGGATCTCGCCGATACGCTGACCAACCCCGAAAATCTGTTCACAGCCTTCGTGGCGCTGATTTCCTTCGCCACCATCGTCACCCTGGCGTTGCCTGCATTTGCCCGCAACAACCTCGAAGGGCGGCTGAAATCGGTCGCCAACCGGCGCGAGGAACTTCGCCGCCGCTCGCGCGAAGCCCTGGCCAAGAAGACCAGCACCGGCACCCTGCGGCAGACCGACGAGGGCCTCTACAAGGGGGTGGTCGAGCGGCTGCAGTTGCGCCGGCTGCTTGAAGACAGCTCGGTCACCGACAAGCTGGCCCAGGCGGGCTTTCGCGGGCCGCGGCCGGTATCGACCTATTACTTCTTCCGCTTCTGCTCGCCGTTCATTTTCGGGCCTTTGGCGCTCTTCTACCTGTTCGTGATCAACGGCTTTGGCCTGCCGATGATGACCAAGCTCTGCGCGGGCATGGCCGCTTTCGTCATCGGTTTCTATGCGCCCAATCTCTATGTCGCCAACGTCGCCTCCAAGCGCCGTACATCGATCGTGAGTTCGTTTCCCGACGCGCTAGACCTGCTGCTGATCTGCGTCGAATCGGGGATGTCGATCGAGGCGGCGATCCAGAAGGTCAGCCAGGAGATCGGCGGCTCTTCCATGGAGCTGGCGGAGGAGCTGACTCTGCTGGGGGCGGAGCTCTCCTATCTCCCCGAACGCCGCGCCGCCTACGAGGGACTGGGAAAGCGCACCAATCACGCTGGCATCAAGTCGGTGGCGACGGCGATGATCCAGGCCGAGCGCTATGGCACCCCGCTGGGCTCGGCCTTGCGGGTGATGGCCAAGGAAAACCGCGACTTGCGTCTTTCGGCGGCCGAGAAGAAAGCCTCGGCCCTTCCCGCCCAGTTGACCGTGCCGATGATCCTGTTCTTCCTGCCGGTGCTGTTCGTGGTCATCCTCGGCCCGACGATCATCCGCGTGCAGGATGTCATGTCCCACCACGGGGGCAACTAGGACGTAACTTGGGCGCGGGGATCTATCTCGAACACGAGCGGCTCGCCGCCGTCATGATCCTCTCCGAAAACGCTTTGTTGTCTCTCCGGCGCCTATTGGACGTGTGTGAGACGGACCGCGCCTAATGGACATGAGCAACCGTTCCCCATCCGACGCTGATGGCCGCGTGAGCCAGCAACGGTTCACGGTGCTTGACGGGCTTCGCGGCGTGGCGGCCATCGCCGTCGTCCTCTACCACGCGAACCTGCAGCTACGTCTGCCCTACTTCCTTCCCCGCGCCTATCTGGCGGTCGATTTCTTTTTTGTGCTGAGTGGTTTCGTCATTGCCCACGCCTACGAAAACGGCCTCAGAACGCGTCGGCTCACCAGCCTCGCATTCCTGAAATCTCGCGTCGTCCGGCTCGCCCCCCTGGCATTGCTGGGCTCGATAATCGGTCTGGCTATCCTGCTGTTGGCCCCGGCGGCCATGGGAGAGGATCCAAGAAACAATCCCCTGTTTCCGGTGATCGTTGTCACCGGGCTCATGTTGCTGCCGGACATCGTCCCCGGCGGGACGCGCATGTACCCCCTCAACGCTCCGCTCTGGTCACTGTTCTATGAACTCCTTGCCAACGCGGCCTACGCCCTCATCGCCCCTCGCCTGTCGACCAGGGCCCTCTTCGTCCTGGTCGTGGGCGCCGCGATGGCCACGCTCATTGCCTCGCTCGGAGCGCACGGCGTCATGTACGCGTCCCCAGCCCGGGTGGCTTACCCGTTCTTTGCCGGCGTGCTGGTTTATCGCCTGTGGCGCGCCGGCAAACGTGCGCCTGGCATTCACCCGATGGCGCTCGCCGCCCTGCTTTGCGCAGCTTTCTTGATTCCTGACAGCTCGCCGCTGCTTAGCACGGCCGTCGATGCCGCCTGTGTCATTGCCGTGTTTCCGCTGATCGTCTGGATCGGCGCCAGTTCAGCGGCAAAGGGATTTTGGAAACCCGCCTGCAACCTGTTTGGCGAGATGTCCTATCCGCTTTACGTGATTCACTTCCCGTTGATGCTGGTCGCTACCCTCATACTGGTGCGCATTCCGGATCAGCGTATAGCGCTGGCGGCATTATTCCTGAGTGTTTTCGGCCTCGCCATGCTGGCGCTGTGGCTCTCAAGGGTATTCGACCGCCCACTGCGGGGCGCATTGCAGCGGGTGGTGTTCCGGGCCCGCACGCCGGCCCTGGAGTTCAACCCGTCCTAGGCCGTTCGGCCCGCATTGCCCATTCAAACCGGCGGCGCCGCGAGCTAGTGTGGACGTCATGAACGCTTCGCCAATTCTCGTCCGCGGCGCCGCCTTGCTCTGCCTCGTCATCCTGGCCGCCGGCGGCATGGCGCACGCAGGCGCCCACCCGGTGGTGACACTGCGCGCCGACCACGCCTGGATGCGGCCGGCGGCGGCGGGGGGCAACGACGCGGGCTATCTGAGGATCGTCAATCGCGGCAAGTCCGCCGACTGGCTGGTCGCGGCCAGCACGCCGAGCGCCGCCGCCGTTTCGATCCACGAGAGCCGCATGGTCGGACAGGTGATGACCATGCGCATGGTCAAAGCCTTGGAGGTTCCGCCGGGCTCGGCGGTGACCCTGGCCCCCGGGGGATTTCATCTGATGTTCGAAGGCCTCAAGGGCCAGGTGAGGCTGGGCCAGAGCGTTCCGGTGCTGCTGACCTTCGCTCACGCCGGACGGCTGAAGGTCCGCTTCCAGGTCAGCGCGCTGGGCGGCGTTTCGGCTATGCCAGGCATGTAGATTGTTCGTTGGCCGCGCAGCATGCCGGCAGGCTAAGGTAATTGCGCGCGGCGGTGTGGAGACGCTTGGGTGATCAGCTGGAACTATGCGGATATCTGGGAATCGGTAGCGCGCGCCATCCCCCGCCGCGCCGCGCAGATTCATGGTCAGAGGGTGATCGACTGGGGCAGCTTCGATTCGCGCGCCGACGGCCTTGCCAGGCATTTCCTGGAGGCGGGGTTGGACCGCCAGTCCAAGGTCGCCGCCTATCTCTATAACGCGCCCGAATATCTCGAAACCTACTTCGCAGCGTTCAAGGCGGGCATGGCTCCCGTCAATACCAACTATCGCTATGTCGCCGACGAGCTGATCTATCTGTTCGACAACGCCGACGCTGAAGCGGTGGTCTTCCACGCTTCCTTCACGGCGACCGTCGAGCAGATTCGCCATCGCCTGCCCAAGGTCAGAACCTGGATCGCGGTCTCAGTGCCCGGTCACCCGACACCGCCCTTCGCCATCGACTACGAGAGCGTGGCGGCGCGCGATGTCGGCCGCACCCTGGCGCCATGGGGCCGCTCCGGCGATGACCTGCTGATCCTCTACACGGGCGGCACGACCGGCATGCCCAAAGGTGTCATGTGGCGCCAGGAAGATCTGGTTTTCGTCCTCGGCGTGGGGGGAAACGCCCTTCTGGGCATTCCGTCCTTCGCCACCCCCGATGAGGCTGGTCCTCGGGCCGCGGCCGCGGACCCCGGGGTGATGATCGCCGCCGCCCCGCTCATGCACGGTACTTCGCAGTTTACCGCCATCATGACCCTGACCACCGGCGGCACGGTCGCCTGCCTGCCCGGTACGCGGTTCGACGCCGCCGAATTTTGGCAAGAGGCGCACCGCCTGAAGGCCAGAGGCGCGGCCATAGTCGGCATGGCCTTCGCCGCGCCGATGCTGGACGCCCTCCAAGCCAACCCCGGTCGCTGGGATCTGAGCAGCCTCAACAGGCTGGGCTCGTCCGGCACCGTGTGGAGCATGGAAAACAAACAGGGCCTGCTGGCGCATCTGCCGGGCTGCGCCATCTTCGACAGCCTGGGCTCTTCCGAGGCCGTCGGCCTTGGCGCCTCGGCGTCCGCGGCGGGCGCCACGGCGGAAACGGCCAAGTTCATGGTCGGGCCCAGCAGCGCGGTTTTCAACGAAGAGGGCCGGCGCGTGGAGCCCGGTTCCGGCGAGCGAGGCCAGGTGGCGGTGACCGGCTATCTGCCGGTCGGCTACTACAAGGACCCAGAGAAGACGGCGCGCACCTTTCGCGAGTTCGAAGGCAAGCGCTGGAGCGTGCCCGGCGACTTCGCCACGGTCGAGGCCGACGGGTCGTTGCGGCTCTTGGGCCGTGGCTCGCAGGTGATCAACACCGGCGGTGAAAAGGTCTTTCCCGAAGAAGTCGAGGAAGCGATCAAACGCTACCCTGGCGTCCGCGACGCGGCCGTGGTCGGTGTTCCCGACGCGCGTTTCGGCGAGCGTATCTGCGCGGTCGTCGACGTGGGTGACGGCGCCGCGCCAGAGCTTGCGGCGATCTCTGGCCATGTGCGCGAACACCTGGCGGCCTATAAGGCTCCGCGCGAACTGGTCGTCGCGCCGATCGTGCGCGCCGCGAACGGCAAGCTGGACTACGCGGCCATTCGCGCGACGGCGTTGCGGGTGCTGGCGATCTCAAACCCCGCCGGCCCGTGAACGATTTTTAATGGACCCGCGTCGGCGGTTTTCGTGCAGGATCGCCGCAATTAGATCAATCTTGCCAGATAGCGAGCCCTCCATGAAAAACCATCTTGTTCACGCATCGGTCGCCGCGCTGATCTTCGCGGCGACAGTCGCTGGCGCCAGCTTCGCCGCGACAACGGCCCCCGACGCCCCGCCATCCGTCGCCAGTCCCCAGCATCTGGGAAGCTGGGGTTTCGATCTGGCGGGCCGCGACACCGCGGTTCCCCCCGGTGCGGATTTCTTCAACTACGCCAACGGCGACTACATGAAGTCGCTGGTCATCCCGCCGGACCGCTCGCGGTACGGCACCTTCGACGCCCTGCAGGTGCTGTCGGAAAATCGCCAACATGTCCTTCTCGACCAGGCGTCCGCCGATCCTGCGGCGACCGGCGAAGAGGCCAAGGTCGGCGCCTTCTACAAGGCGTTCATGGACGAGCCCCGCATCGAGGCGCTCGACGCCAAGCCCCTGGCCGGCGACCTCGCCGCGATCCGCGCAGCCAATACGCGCGAGGCCCTGGCCGCGCTGATGGGCCGATCGAACAAGGGCTTCGAGGGCACATTTTTTGATCTGGGCACGTCGGCGGACGCTAGGGCGCCCCTGCGCTACGCGGTCTATCTGGGCCAGCGAGGCCTGGGCCTCCCCGATCGCGACTATTACCTCGAGACCAGCTTCGCGCCGCAGAAGGCCAAGTATGAAGCCTATGTCGCCCAGATGCTGAAGGCGGTCGATTGGCCGGACCCCGAGGTCCAGGCCAAAGCCATTGTCGCCCTGGAAACCCAGATCGCCCAGGCCAGCTGGACGCGCGCCGAGCAGCGCGATCCGGTGAAGACCTACAACGCCATGACCCCGGCCGAACTGGCCGCCGCCGCGCCGGGCTTTCCGTGGGCCCCGTTCCTGGCCGCCGCCGACCTCGGCGGCGTCAATCGCGTCATCGTCGCCGAAAACACCGCCTTCCCGAAGATAGCGGCGATTTTCGCGGCAACGCCCGTTTCGACGCTGCAGGCCTGGGAGGCGTTCACCCTCGTCGACAGCGCCTCGCCCTTTTTGTCGAAGCGTTTCGCCGACGCGCATTTCGAGTTCCGCAACAAGACGCTTTCGGGCCAGCTAGAGCAACGGCCACGCTGGAAGCGTGCTGAAGGCGCGGTCGACGGCGGGCTGGGCGAGGCCGTGGGCAAGCTCTATGTCGCCCGCTATTTCCCGCCGGAGTCCAAGGCCAAGATGGAGGCTTTGATCGGCGACCTGCGCGTCGCCCTGGCCGCCAGGATCGAACGCGTCAGCTGGATGAGCCCGGCGACGAAGGCCAAGGCCGAGCTGAAGCTCTCCATGCTCAACGTCAAGGTCGGCTATCCGGTAAAATGGCGCGATTACAGCGCCCTGACCATCTCGCCAGACGATCTTTACGGCGATGTCGGCAAGTCGGCCAACTTCGAATGGGCCCGGCAGGTCAACCGGCTCAACGATCCGGTCGATCGGACCGAATGGGGCATGACTCCCCAGACGGTGAACGCCTACTATTCGCCGACCGAAAACGAGATCGTCTTTCCGGCCGCGATCCTGCAGCCGCCGTTTTTCGATCCGCAGGCCGATCCGGCGGTCAATTTCGGAGCCATTGGCGGGGTCATCGGCCACGAAATGACCCATGGGTTCGACGATCAGGGCCGTCAGTTCGACGGCACGGGCGCGCTATCGGATTGGTGGACCGCGGAAGACGCCGCCAAGTTCACCGCCCAGACCGATCGGCTTGGCGCCCAATACTCGGCCTTCGAGCCGATCAAGGGCGCGCATGTCAACGGCAAGCTGACCATGGGCGAGAATATCGCCGATCTGGGCGGCGTGCTCTTGGCGCTGGATGCCTACCACCTGTCGCTGCATGGGAAGCCGGCGCCGATCCTGGACGGCACCACCGGCGACCAGCGCGTGTTCCTGGGCTGGGCGCAGGTCTGGCGCGGGTCGACCCGCGATGACGCCCTTCGCCGCCAGCTGGTCTCCGATCCGCACTCGCCCAACCACGAGCGTGTCGACGGCGTCTTCCGCAACGTCGATACCTGGTATCAGGCGTTCGACATCAAGCCTGGCGATGCGATGTACGTCGCCCCCGATCAGCGCGTGCACATCTGGTAGATTAGTCCCTTTAGCGGGTCGCGCCGGGCTGCCACAGGACATCGCCGCCGCCCTGGGCGTTGGCTGCGCGCGCGGCGACGAACAGCAGGTCCGATAGCCGGTTGAGGTAGCGCAGCGCCTCCCGATGCGGGGTGCCAGGACCGTCTTCCAGCGCGAAGGCGACGGCGACCCTCTCCGCCCGCCTGCACACGGTGCGCGCCACATGCAGCGCGGCGGCGGCGGACGAACCGCCGGGCAGGACGAACGACGTCAGCGGCTCCAGCGCCGCATTGAGGGCGTCGATCTCCGTCTCCAGGCGCGTCACCTGGGCGCCGACGATCCGCAGGGCCTGCGGCGCATGGTCCCGGCGACTGGGCGTCGCCAGGTCGGCGCCAAGGTCGAACAAGTCGTTCTGGATGCGGGCGAGGATCGGATCGATCGTTGAATCGTCCATCGTCGCCTGGCGAGCGGCGCCGATAAAGGCATTCAGCTCGTCGACTGCGCCATAGGCTTCGACGCGGGCGCTGGCCTTGCTCACCGCCTCGCCGCTGGCCAGGCGGGTTTTCCCGTCGTCTCCGGCGCGGGTGTAGATCCGATTCAGCAGCACCATGACGCTCGCCCGGTCAATGCATTCGCCCTCGCCACACCGCCGCGGCGACCAGGATGAGGATCGCGCAAAACTGCAAAACCACCCGCAGGCGCATCAGTTTGTTGGACCACGATCGGCCAAAGTCGCCGCCCCTGAACAGGGCGTAGATGCCAAAGCCGAGTGTGATGGCGACCGCAGCAAGGGCGGCGGGCAGCAGGATATCGAAGGCGTCGCGCATGCGCCGTCAGCTTAGCCGCCCGCGGCCCCTCCCGCCACCGATCCAGGGACTCGGATCCAAAAAAGCTAGGCAGCCTGGCGAGCCCGCTGATCGCCGAGGTTCTGGCGACAGCGGTGAAAAGGGGTCAGCTATCGCCGATCGCCGACACCTCCCTCATCGCCCAGGTTCTCTGTGACGTGCATTTGGCCAGCTATCGCCACGCTGTGTTCGACGCCTGGCCCATCGAGTCGCTCCAAGGTTCGATGCAAGCGCAGATAGCCGTTGTTTTGGCCGGGTGGCGCGGCCCGCAAACGTTGCCGCCTCGCCACCCTTAGCCATTGCCTCTCGTTGCGTCAGGCGCGCATAGCCGTGAACGTCAAGGAGAAGCTCAATGGTCGTCGCCCATCACCTCAACAATTCGCGCTCGCAGCGCATACTGTGGCTGCTCGAGGAGCTGGGCGTTCCGTATGAGATCAAGTTCTATCAGCGTGACGCCACGACGAACCTGGCCCCGCCCGAACTGAAGGCGGTCCACCCGCTGGGCAAGTCGCCGGTAATCACCGATGGACGACACACGATCGCCGAGTCGGGGGCTATCGTCGATTATCTGATCCGCACCTATGGCGCGGGGCGGTTGGCGCCGGGCGCCGATTCCCCGGAGCGTGAGGCCTATCTCGAATGGCTGCACTATGCCGAGGGTTCGGCCATGCTGCCTCTGATGCTGCAGCTCTACACCATGCGGCTCGGTGAGGCGGGCGCGCCTTTGAAGGATCGGATAGACGGCGAGATCGACAATCATCTGGGCTATGTGGATCAGGCCCTGGCCGGCCACGATTATCTGCTGGACGATAGCTTCAGCGGCGCCGATGTGCAGATGAGCTTCGTCGGAGAGGTGGGGCGCGCCTTCGGCCGCCTCGCCAAGTTTCCCAATATCGCCGCCTGGGTGGAGCGTCTCCACGCGCGTCCGGCGTTCAAGAAGGCGCTTGAAAAGGGCGGCGCCTACAACCTGGCCTGACCTGCGCCTAGTGTCCCGATTCCGAAGTTCGCAAGCGTTTGCGGCCGCCTGTGGCGAACTTCGGAATCGATAAGGACACTAGCGAGTCTATGTTTTCTAGTGTGCTTTTTGGATTTGAAGTTCGCTCAGCGGTTGGAGCGTGAGGGCGGCGAACTTCAAATCCAGCACACTAGGGTTTTTCCCCCACCCACTCCCAGTGCCAGGGCTCGAAGGGGTAATTGACGAAGCCGAAGCGGTCGGCGTTGCGGACCAGCCAGGCGTAGGCGGGGCCTTGGGAGATCGCCAGGCGATTGGAGTCGGCGGAAGCATCTGGACCAAAGCCCGGCGCCGCGCCCAGGAACAGATCAACGGCCAGTCCGGTCCGATGGGCCGAACACGAGGCTCTCACCACGCCCTGGCAGTTGGCCTCGCGGGCGCAGCGGGCGTCGTCATAGGCCGGACTGCGATAGGCGGAGAAAATCGTCAGCAGCCTGGGGTCGGCGGCCACGGCCGGCGACTGGGCCCTGGCCGATGCGATCATGGCCCGGTAGGCGCCGAGCGCGCGGGGCCGCAGCCAGATCGCCTTGCCGCCATAGCTCTCGGTGACGCGAGCCCGCGCCAGCGACGTCTCCGCCGGCGGCGCGGGACAGGCCAGGTGGCTGGCGGCGACAAACGGACGCCGGTCCTGCCAGATGCGTTTCAGCCGCGAAAAGCTGGCGACGTCGATGATCCCCGAGCCCGGAAGGCCGACGCGGGTCTGCCAGCGGGCGAGAGCGCCGGCGAAAGCTGGCGAGGCCGGCGGACAGGCCGCGCCGATCTCCCGCGCGATCAGCGGTTCGTAGATCGCCCAGCCGGTCTCGCTTCGGCCGAAGGGCGACCACGCCAGCGTCTCCAGCGAAACGGCATTGCGCGCCGCGGCGTTCGCCGGTCCGATGTCACATCGCGCCGGCTGGGCTCTCGCGCACGCGGACCAAGCCAAGGCCAGGGCGAGACAGCTCATCACACCTGCAAAATGGAACCGCCGGGCCAATGGCGCCTTGCTCATCTCGACATCAGAGGAAGTCCCATGCCCGCACGTCAAGTCACCAGCTTCTGCGCAGCGCTCGCCCTTGGCGGGATGCTTGCCGCCTGCGACGACTTCAAGCCAAAGTCCAACGCCGCGCAGGGGGCGCCGGTCGCCTCCGTCGCCCCCGCGCCTCAGCCAGCTACCCAGGCCGAAATCGCGGCCCCCGCGCCAGGGGCCGCACCCACGCCCACGCCGGCCGATGCGCGGGCGCCGCTGGCGGCAGGCCCTGCCGCATCGAGCGATCCGCGCGCCGCGCCGATCGAATCGAGCGCGTTTTCCGCCGCGCGGAGTGGGCCGGCGCAAACGCCTTTGCTGATCAAGGTCGAGGTTCTTCTCGACCGGGCGCATTTTTCTCCCGGCGTGATCGATGGCAGGGGCGGGGCCAATCTCAAACGGGCTCTGGCCGCCTTTGAACAGGCCCATGGCCTGGCCGCCGACGGGAATTTGAACCAGGCCGATGTCGATGCCCTGACCGCTGACGACAAGGCGCCGATCACCCAGGACTATGTGATCACTCCCGATGACGAAAAAGGCCCGTTCATCGGCGCTCTTCCGAGCGGATTTGTCGCGCAGGCCAAGCTTGATCACCTGGGCTATCTCAGTCCCCTGCAGGAAATGGCCGAGAGGTTTCACATGGATCCGGCGCTCATCAAGTCACTCAACCCCGGCGCCGACTTCACGGTGACCGGAACCCGGATCGTGGTGGTCCGGCCGGCATCGGGCGGCCTGGCCGCTCCGGTCGCGCGCATCGAGGTCGACAAGACGGCCAACCAGCTTCGCGCGCTGGACGTCGGCGGCAAGATCCTTGCGGTGTTCCCCGCCACGGTCGGCAGCACCGAGCGGCCCGCCCCCAGCGGCCAATGGGCTGTGAAGTCCGTGACGACCAATCCGAACTACGTCTACGACCCCTCGCGCCTGACCTTCGGCCCGGCGGAGAAGGGCAAGCTGACCATCCAGCCGGGTCCAAACAACCCGGTCGGCACAACCTGGATCGCCCTGACCAAGGAGACCTACGGCATTCATGGCTCGCCCGATCCCACCCGCGTCGGCAAGACCGCGTCGCATGGCTGCGTGCGGCTGACCAACTGGGATGCGGCGACGCTCGGCCGCTCGGTGAAGAAGGGCGTGCCGGTGATCTTCGTCGGAGTCGAAAAAACCGCCGCTTGAGCTAGGGCTCGTCCAGCCAGCCCTCCAGAAAGTCGAACACCGCGGCCTTGAACAGCGCGTGGGGAATGGCCGAGAAGTGATCGCAGGCCGGCAGGGCGACGCTCTTTGCTCCAGGTATCGCATTGGCCAGCGCCACGGGGTCGCCAGCGATCTCGTCGCGCGCGCCGGCAATCACCACCGTTGGCAGGGTCAGCCTGGCCAGATCATCGTTCGATAGCGGCGCCCCGCCGCCTTCGCTGCACGCGGCCAGGGCCAGGCGGTCCTCGCCCTGGTTGTCGGCAAACTGGCGAAAGCCTTTCAAGGTCGGATCGGCGATGGAGACGGGGTCGTCGGCCTGCATTGCCTGGGCCATGGTCATCGCGCCGGCGGCGCGCGGCGCGGTTCCCGGGAGCATTCGCGCCCCGACTCCGCCAAGGATGAGGTTGCCGAAGCGCCCGGGGTGGGCGAGCGCCGCCGCCAGGCACAGGTGCGCGCCCAGCGAATAGCCCATCAGATCGGGCCGCCTGATGTCCAGATGATCGAGCAGCCTTAGGATGTCCGCCGCCATCGCCGCGCGCGCGTAGGCGGCGGGATCGTGCGGCTTTTGGCTCTCGCCATGTCCCCGCAGGTCGAAGGCCGCGCATCGATAGCCCTTGCGCTCGAAGGCCCCGTACCAGCCCAGTCTTCGCCAGTTCTCGGCCCGGTTGGTGGCGAAGCCGTGGACGAGCACGATGGTCGGGGTCTCGCCGCCCCCCGCGCGAATATCGTCATAGGCCAATCTCAGGCCGTCCGATTGGAAGCTCGCCATGGGTATCAGGGTAGGCGCCCCGCGCCGGACGCCGCAAGGGCGCCGTGCGCCTCGAGCGCCTGGGCGATCATCCGGGCCGCGTCATCGCGGTGCTCGGCGACCCAGGGCAGGTACATCAGGGCGGTGATCCCAGCCGCCCATCGCCACGAGCGCAAGAGCACCGCATCGGCCGTCGATCCGCCCGCCGCACGGTATGCGCTGAGGTAGGCGGCCCAGACCGACGAGCCCAAAGGAACCATGTTGGCCGTATCGATCATCGCCGGGGCCCATCGGGCGTTCCCCCAATCGATCAGGGTGTGACCACCACTCGGTGAGGCGATGATGTTGCCCGGGTGGACATCGCCGTGGGTCAGGCTGGCCGGAAAATCGTCGGCCTCGGCGATCAGCGGCGATGAGGACGCGATCGTCCTGAGCCGGCCGAGCCAATCGTCGTGATCGGGCGTGGCTGTCTTGAAACGCTCAGATCGCTCCAGCGCCTGGCAGGCGTCGGCATGAAACCGGGCGACCTGATCGGCGTCAATCCGCCAGGCCCAGGACGGACGCGGCTGGTGTTCGAAACGGGCGTGCAATCGGGCCAGATCCGCAAGCATCGGCGCGGGGGCCGCGTCGCCGAAGGTCAGGTCGCGACCGGGATAAAACGGCGACGCAAAGAGGCTGGCGCGCGGATCGTCTGGCTGTTCGCTGTCGATGCGATTGGCGATGACCGTCGGAAACGTCGCCGCGCCGAGCGCCGAGATCGTGCGCATCGTCGCCACCTCTCGCGCCCGGCAGATCTTGAGCACATAGGCTGCGGTGCGCGCGTGGCCGTCCCTGGAGCGCAGCCGAAGACCGATGCGCCACACCGCGGCGCCCGCGTAGCCGCCGATCAGTGGCGTGCTTTTCCAATCGGCGAGGTCCAGCTGTTCGCCACTCCCCGCATCGCGGGTCAGTTCGGCCAGGATTTCGTCGTCGCCCCGCCATTGCATGGCTTTGCTATAGCCGGGCCTTGAGCAAAGTCCGCCAGGCGCCGTATCGAAGGCGTCATGAAGGAAGAAGTGTTCATCGGCGGCTGGACGCGCGCGCGCCTGCGCGAGCGGAGCCAGAACGAGCGCTACGCGGTGTGGAAACGCGCCCGCGCCCTGCACTCGGCCGAAGGCAACCATCTGGCCCGCGCCATCGAATTGCTCGGCCTGCCCTACGCCGAACCGGAGCCGCTGGCGCCGGACGATCCGCTGATGGCGCGCATGGGCGAGGTCATGGCTTCGCCGGAGGCGCGCGCCGCAGCCATCGAGGCCACGCTGGATGGCCTACCGGCCATGGCCGGCGTCGATACTCTGCTGCACGACAGGCTGGGCGAGGACTATCGGCTCAATCCCGCCGCCGTCCCCACGGCGCAGGGGCTTGTCGCCGAACTGATGGCGGGCCTCGGTTACCTCGAGGCGGGCCGCAAGGACCTGCCCCTGCGCCACATCGCGCGTTCCGGCGTGTTCTGGAAGCGGGGATAGGGCGCCCTCTCCTTCACGGGAGGATCGCTACTACGCGCTCCTGCGGCTAGTGCTTTACTCAAGGTCTTCTTCGCCAACCCCCGCCTGTTAAAGAAGGCTACGAGATGCCGGATGACCACAGACCGCTGCGCGAGCAATTGGACGATGCGATCGATAAGGTGCGTCGGGAACTGGAGATCATCCAGTCCCCATCGAGCATCGGCGGCGCCGCCGCCAGCGCCAGCGTAGTCGCCGATCTCGAGGCCGAGTTGCAGGCGCTCATCTCCGCGCGAGCCAATGTAGGGCCGCACGACTTCTGAGCCTTCCCCTCGCCTCTTGACGTGAAGATTGCAATATGCAATAGTATTGCTGATGTCGGAAGACGCCCTCCTCACCCCGCCACGCCGCGACGATCCGCCCGAGATCGCCGCCGCCATGGCCTCCGATCCGCGCGTCGCCCGCGCCGAAGAGCGCCTGGCCATGCTGCGGGA
>DATCCB010000083.1:0-57203 GCA_036511515.1 Caulobacteraceae bacterium
TCACCGAACGTCCCCAAGGACATCGAAACAGACATCGCCGCGTTCTCCCCTGCGCGACACAGGGAGAATCACGCGTCGGTCACCCGGCGACACTCACATTCCAGTCATCAACCCAAGAAAAAAGATGTGTGCATCCCCTAGCCTCTACCTGGGGGAAGTGTCGCGGCGCTTTGTCTTGCGCCGTGACGAAGGGGGCAAATTACCGCGAATTATCTTGGCGGTAAGGCGGCGCTGGAACAGATAGGTTCGCCTGTTTTGCTTACGGAGTCTTCCCTCTGCTAGCCCTGATCGCCACGCTCGCCCTGCTCGCGCCATCGCTGCGGCTTCCCAGCTTGCCGCCGATCAGGCGCGATCCGCAGATCAGCTATGTCGACCGTTCCGGCGCGCTCATCGGCGTGCGCGGCGGGCGCTATTCGCCGCCGGTGGATATCGCCAGGCTGCCGCCCTACGTGCCTGCCGCTTTTGTGGCCATCGAGGATCGCCGGTTCTATTCGCATGCCGGCTTCGACGCCTTTGGCATGGCCCGCGCGGTGATCGCCGATCTGGGCGAAGGCCGGGCGGCCCAGGGCGCCTCGACGATCACCCAGCAGCTGGCGCGCAACCTGTTTCTCAACTCCGATCCCACTCTCGAGCGCAAGGCGCGCGAGCTGATGCTGGCCGTCGAACTCGAGCAGACCTACAGCAAGCGACAGATCCTCGGGCTCTATCTCAGCCGGGTCTATTTCGGCGCCGGCGCCTACGGCATCGAGGCCGCGGCCCAGCGCTATTTCGACAAGCCGGCGGCGCGGCTGACCATTCGCGAGGCGGCGATGCTGGCGGCGCTGATGAAGTCGCCGACCGACTACAACCCCGTCGAACAGCCGCAGCGCTCA
Source organism: Caulobacteraceae bacterium (assembly GCA_036511515.1). GTDB lineage: Bacteria > Pseudomonadota > Alphaproteobacteria > Caulobacterales > Caulobacteraceae > Acaudatibacter. The sequence goes on from DATCCB010000083.1 coordinate 873, forward strand.
GCCGCGCGCACCGCGCTGGTGCTGGACGCAATGGTCGAGACTGGCGCGATCACCGCCGCGCAGCGGGCCAAGGCGCTGGCCCAGACGCCCAGGGTGTGGAAACTCGCCGTGACCGCGCCGGCGCAGTATTTCGTCGACTGGCTGGACGGTCAGACGCGGGCCCAGGTTGGCGCGCCGAAACAGGACCTGGTCGTCGAGACCACCCTAGACATGCCGGCCGAGACCATCGCCGCCCAGGCCGCGCAGTCGGAGGTGACGCGCTTCAGCCGCCAGGGCGCCAGCCAAGCCGCCTTGGTCTCGGTCGATGGCGCCGGCCGGATTCGCGCTCTGGTCGGCGGCGTCGACTATGGCGCCAGCCCCTTCGACCGCGCCGTCGACGCCCATCGCCAAGCCGGATCGGCATGGAAGCCGTTCGTCTATCTGGCGGCCATGGAGGCGGGCCGGACGCCCGACACGATCATGGTCGACGAGCCGGTGACCATCGACGGCTGGTCGCCGCGCGACTTCGAGCCGACGTTCCTGGGCCCCATCCCCCTGTCGCGGGCGCTGGCCCAGTCGGTGAATACCGTGGCGGCGCGGCTGGCCGACGAGATCGGCCGCGACAACGTCGCGGGCGTCGCCCGCCGCCTTGGCATCGTCACCACGATCAACACCGACCCCGCCATGGCGCTGGGGACCAGCCTCGTCACCCCCCTGGAGATGGCTCGGGCCTATACCGCCTTTTCCAATGGGGGCGCCCGCGTCGCCGCCTACGGCATCGAGCGGATCCGCACCGCCGCCGGGCAGGTTCTCTGGCGGCGCGCGGCCACCGCGCCCCAGCCGGCGATCGCCAATCCCCCCTTGAGCGAAATGGACCAGATGCTGCGTGGCGTGATCGCTTCGGGCACCGGCGTGCGGGCGGCCATTCCCGGCTACGACCTGGCCGGCAAGACCGGCACGGCGTCCGACTTCAAGGACGCCTGGTTCTGCGGCTTCACCGGCGGCCTGACCACGGTGGTGTGGATTGGCCGCGACGACGACAAACCCATGCGCGCCATCACCGGCGGCAGCGCACCGGCCGAGCTTTGGCGGGCCTACATGGTGCGCGCCCTGAAGCGCTTTCCGGTCACCGCCATCCCCTACGGACCCCCCGCGCCGCCCGCGCCGCCGCCGTCGCCTGCGGCGGTCGAAGCGCCGCCGGTTCCCACTGTCGCCGCGCCCGATACTTCCGAAGCACCGACGCCGAATTAGCAGGTTTGCGGGCGGCGTCCTCAGGGGCCGACAAATGCCCTTGCCGTGAGGTGATGCTTTCGGGTCTGAGTGTCTCGCGCTAAACCGTCCTGAGCCCGTCAAAGGAAGCACAGACCCATGAAACTCGATTCCTCTATCGCCGCTGTGGTCACCGGGGGCGCGTCCGGGCTGGGCGAGGCGACGACGCGGGCGCTGGCGGCGCAAGGCGTCAAGGTGGCCATCTTCGACATGAACGAGGCCAAGGGGGAGGAGGTCGCCAAAGCCGTCGGCGGGGTGTTCTGCAAATGCAACGTCACCTCAGACGAAGAGGTCGACGCGGCCTTCGCCAAGGCGCGGGCCGCGCACGGCCAGGAGCGGGTGCTGATCAATTGCGCCGGCACCGGCAACGCCGCCAAAACCGCCGGACGCGACCGCAAGACCGGTGAGGTCCGCCACTTTCCCTTGGCCGCCTTCAACATGATCATCCAGATCAATCTGGTCGGCACCTTCCGCTGCATCGCCAAGAGCGCGGCCGGGATGCTGAGTTTGGAGCCGCTGGAAGACGGCGAACGCGGGGCGATCGTCAACACCGCCTCGGTGGCGGCGGAGGACGGCCAGATGGGCCAGGCGGCCTATTCGGCCTCCAAGGGCGGCATCGTCGGCATGACCCTGCCCATCGCCCGCGACCTGATGAGCGAGGGAATCCGCGTCAACACCATCCTGCCCGGCATCTTCGACACCCCGCTGATGAACGCCGCCCCGCCGCAGGTGAAAGACGCCCTTGCCGCCTCGGTGCCGTTCCCCAAACGCCTAGGCAAGGCCGAGGAATATGCCCAACTGGCCCTGACCATGGTCACCAACGGCTACTTCAACGGCGAGGACGTGCGCCTCGACGGCGCCATCCGGATGGCCCCGCGGTAGGGGGCTGTCGCCGCCCGCCTTGCGCCCCCTCCACCACTGGCTGCGCCGGCGGTCCCCCTCCCCCGCGGCGCTTCGCTTGCGGGGGAGGAATTTCTAAACTCCTGCCCCGCGAAGCGGGGAAGGTGGCGCGGCGCGAGTAGCGCCGTGACGGAAGGGGCGCGGCGACACGCCCCTACTTCGGCCGGACGATCTTGGGGCCGAGGTTGGCGATCACGGCTCGGGCGTCGAAGGCGCGCGCGTCGCCGTCGGGCTTGGGGCCACGATGGATGACGATCTCGGCGCTGGCCTCGAACTTCTGGACGGTTTCCACATCCAGGCTGTCGCCCCAGAACGGGTCGCCCCAGAACGGATCCCAGGTGCGCCAGCCAAAGCCGGCGCCGTGGCGACCGCCGCCGCCGTAGTAGCGCCAGTAGGGCCGCCAGTAGCCCCAGGCGTATCCGGCCCGGCCATAGAAAGGGTCTGGATCGACATAGGCGCGCTGATCGCGATCGGTGTGCCGGTCGGCCATCTCGAACCAGTCGGCGCCTTGCGCGAGCGTCAGCTCGGCGGCCCGGTAGAGCAGGTAGGTTTCCACCGTCTCGCGCGAGGTCAGGGTGTTGCCCTGGAAGGTGACGCGGAACCGGTCGGCCTCCAGGCGCTGGTCGCTGAAGCCGCCGTTGGCCGCGGCCCCGGGGGCAAGCGGCTGGTAGGGAGTCGCCGTCTCACACGCCGAAAGGCTGGCGGCCAGAGCCAGTGCGCCGGCCAGCGTGGCCATCTTGATGTTCATCATCATCCGCTTCCCACGAAAATGCGCCTGTATTTGGCGCCGCGCGTCCCTCGCCAGGCGAGAACGTCTCACGCCGGGCGGGGTTTCGCAAACAGGCAAGGGCCGCAGGCCGGTCCGAACCGGCCAATGGGTTCAGGCCAGCGCCCCGACGTCGCTGGCGATGTTCAGCTGCGCCGGAACCACCAGCCCACAGGCCGAAACGGTGACCGAATGGATGACCGCATCGATCTCACGGCGCCAGAAGCCGAGGAACCGGTGCACGCGCGGAAATTCGGGCGCCACGTCGAGCGTCTGCCACAGGAAGCTCTGCAGCAGCGTCGGATGGTCGGGCAGATAGTAGAGCACCTCTGCCGTCGTCAGTCTCTCGCCGGCCAGCCGTCGGCAAAAATCGCTGTCCGCCATAGGTCCCCCTCGTGGCAAGCTGGGCCTTGGCGGGAAGCTAGACGGCGAATCAAGTCAAGCGCAAGTGAAATTACATGCGAATCCAGAGACTTAGCAGCGCGCTGCGGCGAGTGCTGACAGAGCGCCGGGCCGGGCGGCCCTTCAGACCCCGGTGTGCATGGCCACCCAGATGATCTTGCCAAGGGCGCCGAACAGCAACACGCCGGTGGCCAGAGCCTGGATGCCGAAACCCGGCCCTCGGCTGGCGGCATCCTTCGAATAGCTGGTCATGTAGAGAATCCGCCCGACGATCCAGATCACGCCCAGCACCGCCGCGGCGCGGTCGTTCCAGTAGATGGCGAACAGCCACAGCGAGACAATGAAGGTCGGCAGCCACTCAAGGGTGTTGGCCTGGACCCGAAAGGCGCGATCGAAATCGGGATGGCCGCTGATCGCCGGCGCGACGATCTTGTGCGTGGTCCGCGCCTGGCCGACCCGAAAGCCCATCATCACGTAGAGGATCAGGGCCAACAGCGTGATGATGGCCACGAGACTATGATTTTCCATGATTGCAGATTTCCTTCCCCCAGGCGGGATTCCAGCCATGGCCGATCCCGAACAAGCGCGAACGTGGCATGATTTGCCGCAGGGTGAAACCGCCCAGTCCCCAGTTTGCACGCACGCCAGCAAGCGGCCGTTCGCGCGTGGTCGCCAAGCGGCGGACGCCGCGCCTATGGTGGCTAAGGTTCTGATTCGGGCCGAGGGTGAATGAGTCCGCAAGACCTGATCCTCGCGGCAGCCGCGGGGGCGGTGTGCCTGGCGATCTGTGCGACGCTGTGGGCCCTGGTCAGCCGGCGCGCCGGCGAGGCCAAAATGGCGGCCATGAAGGCGCGGGCCGGCGAGGCGCAGGCGCTGGCCGCCGCGACACAGGCTTCGGCGGAGGCCTTCGATACGGCCCTGGTTTCGATCCTGGATGGAAGGGCGCGCCTGATAGCCGGCGAGGACAGCCTTGCGGCGTGCGCCCGGGTGCTGGCCGTCGCCGATTGCGGAGCGCAGACAATCGTCGACGCGCTCGCCGCCGCCGGTTCCGATCATGCCAGGCGCCTGGAAGCGCTGATCACCCGGGGAACGGCTTGCGATTTCGAGGTTCGCGGGACCGGCGGCGGCGTTCTGGTCGAGGGCCGATCGGCGGGCGCCATGGCCTGGCTCCGGCTGTCGGCGATTGCCTCGCGCGTCAGCCAGCCGACTGCTTCCCGCCTGGCCGCATTCATCGACGGGGGTCCCGATCCGGCCTGGATCGCTGGCGCCGACGGCGCGCCCGTGTGGGTCAACCGCGCCTGGCTCGCGGCGGTCGGCGCCGAGAGCCTGGAAGCGGCGGCGGCGGCCAATCTGACCCTCGACCGCGGGGCCGACGCCCTGGCCCGCGAGGCGGCCAAGACCGGTGAGCGACGGGAGAATCTGATCTGGGCCAGTCTCCCGCGCGGGCGGCGGGCCTTGCGCGCCGCCGCCCAGCCCCTTGAGGGGGGCGGAGTCGGGGTGTGGACCCAGGACGTCACCGAGCTCAAGGAGGCCGCTCGCGTCCTCAGCCGCTACGTCGCCGCCCAGGATCTGACCCTCAACCAGATCGCCGACGCCGTAGCTGTTTTCGGTCGCGATAAGCGCCTCAGCTTCCACAACGGCGCCTTTGCCGAGCTATGGGGACTGGAGCCGGCATGGCTGGTCGACAAGCCGAGCCACGCCGAGATTCTCGACCGCCTCCGCCAGCGCCGGCGGCTGCCCGAGACCGTCGACTATGCCCGCTTCAAGGCTGCCGAATTGGCGCGCTACGAGTCCCTGACAGCCTCCGCCGAAGCGATCTGGAGACTTCCCGGCGAACGCACCCTTCGCGTGCTCAGCCAGCCCGATCCCTTAGGCGGTCTGCGCATGCTGTTCTCGGACATCACCCCCGAGCTTCGCCTAAAGACCCAGTTCAACCATCTGATCCAGGTCCAGCAGGCCACCCTCGACAAGCTGACCGACGCCGTCGCGGTGTTCGGATCCGACGGACGGATGACGCTGCACAACGAGGCCTTTGAGAGCTTCTGGTCGGTGAGCGCCGCCGCGCTCGCCACCGCCTCGGACTTCGATGGCGTGGTCGAACTGTGCGTGCGGCGGCTGCACGATCTGCAGTTCTGGCGTGAGCTTAAGGCGCGGATCACCGACCCGGATCCCGCGGCTCGCGCCGCGGTTCTGGGCGAAGTGGTCACCGGCGACAAGCGCATCGTCGCCTATCAGTCGCGGCCGCTGCCCGACGGCGCGACGCTGATCAGTTTCGCCGACATCACCGCCACGCGCCATCTCGAGGGCGCCCTGCGCGACCGCGAAGCCGCCCTGGCCGAAGCCGAGCGGCTCAAACGTGAATTCGTCGGCAGCGTCTCCTATGAACTGCGCACGCCGCTGACCACCATCATCGGCTATTCGGAACTGTTGGAGCGCGGGGCCGACAGTCTTTCGGAACGCGGCCGCGGCCACGTCGCCGCGGTCAGGACCGCCGCCACCCATCTAGCCCGCTCGATCGACAACGTGCTGCACATGGCCGAAGTCGACGCCGGTGAAATGGCCCTCGATATCGAGGATGTCGATGTCGCCGGACTGCTTGCCAGCGCCGCCGAGCGCTGGTCACGGGAGGCGCAGGAAGGCGCCGTCCAGATCGCCATCGCCGCCGACGCCGAACCTGGGCTCATTCGCGGCGATGCGCGGCGCCTCGCGCAGGTTCTCGATCATCTGACCCACAACGCCATCCGCCATGCGCCGCGAGACAGTGTCGTCACTCTGTCGGCCAAACGCGCTGTCGGCGAAATCCGGCTCCAAGTTTCGGACACCGGCCGGGGCATTCCGTTTCACGTCCAGGCTCACATCTTCGACCGCTTCGTCGGCCAGGATCGCGGCGGTCCCGGTCTTGGACTGGCCCTGGTCAAGGCGCTGGTCGAGCTGCATGGCGGCTGGGTCGATCTCGAAAGCGAGCCCGGCGCCGGCGCGGCCTTCACCTGTCACCTGCCCGAAGCCGCCCAGGTCTCGGCCGGCCGGCCGGAACTGTTCTGAGGGCAAGCGGCCCGCCGCACTCCCGGACGATTCAATCCAATCCCGTCATGGCCGGGCTCTTGGAATCCCGGCCATGACGTTCACTCATTGGGCATCTTGGAAAGTCCCGCCTCCGATCGCTCAGTGCTGGCTTTCGGGCATGGTCACGACCAGGCCTTCGAGCGCGTCGGTGACCTTGATCTGACACGACAGGCGGGAGTTGGGTTCGACGTTCTCAGCGAAATCGAGCATCGATTCCTCCATCGCCGATGGTGTCCCGGTCTTGTCGCGCCAGGCTTCATCGACATAGACGTGACAGGTGGCGCAGGCGCAGGCGCCGCCGCAATCGGCGTCGATTCCGGGGACATTGTTCTTCACCGCCCCCTCCATCACCGAGAGGCCCGACTTGACGTCGATGACGTGCCGCTCGCCGGTGTGTTCGACGTAGGTGATCTTGGCCATGAACTCCCCGCGGGCATCCGCTTTTCAGGCGGCGACCTCTTTCATGGAAACGGCGCTATCCGCAAGCCTCGCGCGCACGATCGGACGTCTTTGACCGATCAACTGGCGTCCCGCCATGAACTCCGCCGCGGCATTGACCGCCTCGACGGCCTGGATCCGGTCGCCCCTCAGGTGAAAGACGGCGAACCGGGCCTGGGCGGGATCGCCCCTCACCAGAACCTCGTCGGCGTCGAACGGCAGGCCGGCGAACTGTAGTTTGAGGTCGTACTGGTCGGACCAGTTCCAGGTCACCTCGTGGGCCGGCGCGGGGCGGCCGGCGATCAGCGAGGCGGCCTGCTTGGCCTGCTCAAGGGCGTTGGCGACGCTTTCCAGCCAGAACATCCGATCATAAAGCGGCATTGGCCGGTGGGTGACATCGCCGATGGCCAGCACGTGAGGGTCGGCGGTGCGGGCGTGTTCGTCGACGACGATGCCATTGACGCACTCGAGGCCGCAGTCCTGGGCCAGGCTGTCGTTGCGCACCAGTCCGATGCCGACCAGCACCACATCGCATCCGATCACCCTGCCGCCCGCCAGCCGCACGCCGGTGACGTGACCCGCCGCGCCTTCGAAGGCCTCGACGATGGCGCCGACCTCGAAGGCGACGCCCCTGGCGCGGTGGTAGCCGGCGAGGAAGGAGGCCAGCGGTTCCTTGGCCACCCGCGCCAGGATGTGCGGCTCGCGTTCGATGACCACCACCTCGCAGCCGAGCGCCCGCGCCGAGGCGGCGGCTTCGAGACCGATGTAGCCGCCGCCGATCACCGCCAGGCGTTTCCCGCCGGCGAGCGCCGCCTTCAGGTTTTCGGCGTCTGCGGCCGAGCGCAGCGACAGCACCCCGGCGAGGTCCGATCCGGCGATGGCCAGCGCCCGCGCCCGCGCCCCTGTCGCCAGGATCAGCATGTCGTAGGCGAGCGTGCGGCCGTCCTTGAGGCTGACCGTCCGCTCCGAACGCCGGATGGCGGTCACCTCAGCGTCGAGGATCAGATCGATGCCCGCGCCGGCGTAGAAACTTTCCGGCTTCAGCATCAGGCTGTCGGCGTCGGCCTCGCCCTTGAGCCAGGCTTTCGAAAGCGGCGGCCGCTGGTAGGGCGCGATCGGCTCGTCGCCGATCAGCGTCACCTTGCCGGCATAGCCGTACTGCCGTAGCAAGGCCGCCGCCGTTCCCCCGGCATGGCCCGCGCCCACGATGACGACGCCTGGTCCGGCTTGGTTCATGCGTTTGGATGGCGAGACAAATTGAAACGGTCAATAGACAAGGGAAGGCAATTCGGTCGGAACGAACGTTGCTTGCGCAACGAAAATATGGCATTGAATGCCGTATGGGTGAGATGCGAAAAATTACGGCCTTTCTACCCGCCGACTTGATTGATTCGGCGATGGCGGTCGCTGGCCTTGGGCTAACGGAAACGCTTCGCAATGCGCTTCGCGATTACAGTCACCGCGCCGCGAGTCAAAAATTGCTCGCGATGCGGGGCAAGGTGAGGTTCGAGATGGACTGGCGATCGTTGAGGGGAAAAGACGAGGAATGATCGCCGTCGATGCTTGCGTCATGATTTCCTTCCTGGCGGGTGAGCCGATTGAAGAGAGCGACTTCCTGGCGACCATCCTCGCTAGCGATCAAGCTATCCTGGCCCCATCGACTATCGCCGAACTCCTCTCGGATCCGAAGGGCGGCCCGCAAATCGCCGCCTTGATCGACGGAATGAAGGTTCTTCCGCTGGGCGATGGCTATTGGCATCGCGCCGGCCTCCTGCGAGCCGCCGTGCGGCGAGACGGGCGAAAGGCCGCGTTGGGCGACGCCTTGGCCGCCCAGGCCTGCATTGACGCGGACGTTGCGCTGCTGACCTACGACAAAGACTTCAGGGCCTTCGCAAAGATCGCCGGGTTGAAGCTGGCAAACTAGGCGGCTTGGCGCCACCCGCTCGACCAAGGCTCCAGGGACCCATCCCGAGCCGACTCTGCGCCTTCGCCCATCGGGGATAGCCTTAGCCTCATGCCAGCCCGGCAAGCGCCGCCGAACCGGTGCGGCCCGAGTTCGATAGTGTAACTCTCGGTAACGCCCGTCAGGCTGGCATCTGAACGACGGTGAAGATGTTGCCGTCGGGGTCCGAAAGATGAGCCAATATGCCGCCCCATGGCTGTTTCTCCGGCGGCTCGAGGAAGACAACGCCGCGGGCGCGCAAGGCGTCATACGCCCCCTGCGCATCCGCCGCCGAGAAGCAGACCCCGATCGATCGTCCGATCAGCGCCTGGTGATCGTCGCCCTGGCCGGGCTCCGGTTGCTCGACGACCAGGGTTACCGGCCCCGCCTTGAATGTGGCGATCGGTCCAAAGGAGGTTTCCTCCAATCCCAGGACCTGCGCGAAGAAGGTGCGCGACCGTGCCAGATCGGCGACCCACACCCTGACCGAACTGATCGCCCCCAGGATGGGGGCCGGGGCGGTTGCGGAGGTCACGTCACCCGCTCGACCAGGGCCCCCTTTATGGCGGCGATGGCCTTGGCGGGGTTGAGTCCCTTGGGGCAGACTTGGGCGCAATTCATGATCGTGTGGCAGCGGTAGAGCTTGAAAGGGTCTTCGAGCTCGTCGAGGCGCTCCCCGGAGGCCTCGTCGCGGCTGTCGGCGAGCCATCGCTGGGCCTGCAGCAGGGTCGCCGGCCCCAGATACTTCTCGGGATTCCACCAGTAGCTTGGACACGAGGTGGTGCAGCAGGCGCAGAGAATGCATTCATAGAGGCCGTCGAGCTTGGCGCGGTCGGCCTCCGACTGGCGCCATTCGCCCTGCGGCTCGGGGGTGGTGGTGTGCAGCCAGGGCTCGATCGAGGCGTACTGGGCGTAGAAGAGGGTCAGGTCGACGATCAGGTCCTTGACCACCGGCTGGCTGGGCAACGGGGAAACCTGGATGGCCTTGCCGGGCGTGTCGCGCCAGCCGTGGGTGCAGGCCAGGGTGTTGCGCCCGCCGATGTTCATCGCGCACGAACCGCACACCCCTTCGCGGCATGAGCGGCGGAAGGCCAGCGTGGCGTCCATGGTGTTCTTGATGTGGATCAGTACATCCAGGACCATCGGCCCGCAGGCGTCGACGTCGACCTCATAGGTATCCCAGCGGGGGTTCTCGGACCCCTCGGGATCGTAGCGATAGACCTTGAACGCCTTGAGCGTCTTGGCGCCGGCGGGGGCCGGATAGTCGCGGCCCTTGCCGACCTTGGAGTTCCGGGGAAGCAGCAGCTCAACCATCTAGTAAACCCGCGCGTGGGGGGGGATGTAGGCCACGTCGTTGGTCATCGTGTAGGCGTGGACCGGGCGGTAGTCGATCTTCACCCCGCCGGTGGCGTCGTCGAACCAGGCCAGGGTGTGCTTCATCCAGGTCTCGTCGTCGCGGTCGGGGAAGTCCTCGCGGGCGTGCGCCCCCCGGCTTTCGGTGCGGTTGAGCGCGCCGGCGACGGTGACCACCGCCTGGCCGATCAGATTGTCGAACTCCAGCGTCTCCATCAGGTCGGTGTTCCAGATCAGGCCGCGGTCGGAAACGGCGATGTCGGCACGGGCCTCACAGGTCTCGGCCAGGCGTTTCACCCCGTTCTCCAGCGACCGGGCGGTGCGGAACACCGCCGCATCATCCTGCATCGCCCTTTGCATCGAGAGCCGCAGCTGCGCGGTCGGCGAGCCGCCGCTGGCGTGGCGCAGACGGTCGAAACGGGCGAGGTGGCTCTCGGTCGCGGAAGCTTTCAGCTCGGGCTGGTTGTCGCCGGCCTTCAGGCGCTCGCCGAGGCGCAGGCCGGCCGCGCGGCCGAAGACCACCAGGTCGCACAGGGAGTTGGACCCCAGGCGGTTGGCCCCGTGAACGCTGACGCAGGCGCCCTCGCCCACCGCCATCAGCCCCGGCACGACCACGTCCGGATCGCCGCCCTTCAGAACCACCGCCTCGGCGTGGGCGTTGGTGGCGATGCCGCCCATGTTGTAGTGCGCGGTCGGCACGATCGGGATCGGCTGCTTGGTCACATCGACGCCGGCGAAGATTCGCGCGCTTTCGGAAATGCCGGGCAGGCGTTCGTGCAGCACCTTGGGATCGAGGTGGTCGAGGTGCAGGTTGATGTAGTCCTTGTTCGGCCCGCAGCCCCGGCCCTCGCGCATCTCGATGGTCATCGCCCGCGAAACGACGTCGCGGGACGCCAGGTCCTTGGCGTGCGGCGCATAGCGCTCCATGAACCGCTCGCCCGGCCCGTTGGTCAGATAGCCGCCCTCGCCGCGCGCGCCCTCGGTGACCAGACAGCCGGCCCCGAAAATGCCGGTCGGATGGAACTGCACGAACTCCATGTCCTGCAGCGGCAGGCCGGCGCGCAGAACCATGCCGCCGCCGTCGCCGGTGCAGGTGTGAGCCGAGGTGCACCAGAAATAGGCCCGCCCATAACCGCCGGTGGCCAGCACCACCGCCTGGGCCTGGAAGCGATGCAGGGTTCCGTCGTCGAGTTTCCAGGCGGTGACGCCCCGGCAAGCGCCTTCGTCCATGATCAGGTCGATGGCGAAGTACTCGATGAAGAATTCGACGCTCTTCGACAGCGCCTGGCCGTACATGGCGTGGAGCATGGCGTGGCCGGTGCGGTCGGCGGCCGCGCAGGTGCGCTGAATCGGAGCTTCGCCGAAGTTGCGGGTCATGCCGCCAAAGGCGCGCTGATAGATCTTGCCGTCGGCGGTGCGGGAAAACGGCACGCCCCAGTGTTCGAGCTCATAGACCGCCTGGGGCGCGTTGCGGACCAGATATTCGATCGCGTCCTGGTCGCCCAGCCAGTCGGCGCCCTTGACGGTGTCGTACATATGCCAGCGCCAGTCGTCCGGACCCATGTTGCCGAGACTGGCGGAGATGCCGCCCTGAGCCGCCACCGTGTGGGACCGCGTCGGGAAGACCTTGGTGACGCAGGCGGTCTTCAGACCCGCGGCCGCGCAGCCGAGCGCGGCGCGAAGGCCAGAGCCGCCGGCGCCGACGACGACGACGTCGAACTTGTGGTCGATGAACTCATAGGCCGCCATGGTGTTTTCAGAGTGCTCCGACGCCCAGGGCAACCTTCAGTATACAGACGACAGCCAGGGCGCCCCCGGCCCAGCAGACGAACAGATTGGCGATCAGCAGCACCGCCTTGGTCCAGCCGCGATGGATGTAGTCCTCGACGATCACCCGCATGCCGATCTGCATATGATAAAACGCCGCGACGGCGACCAGGCCGAGAAGCGTGGCGTTGAGCGGTGATCTCAGCCACGCGTTGGCAAGGGCGAAGTCGCCTGAAGACAGCTTCACGGCCGACCACACGCCCCAGAGCGCCAGGAAGATGAGCGCCACGGCCGACACCCTCTGGCCGATGAAATGGCCGACGCCATGCTTGGCCGATCCAAGCCCGCGCGCGCGGGCCAGCGGCGTGCGATAGCCGTCCACGCTCACGACGCGGCGCCCATCGCCGCGGCTATCCATGCCCCGACGGCCGCGAGTATCGCCAGCAGCATGGCGCCCCAGGCCGTCGTATCGGCCGTGCGCGGGGTGAAGCCCTTGCCCATGTCCCAGGCCAGGTGCCGCACGCCGTTGAGCAGATGGAAAAACAGCGTAACCGTCACGGCGAAGAGGATGGCCTTGCCCGGCAGTGAGCCCAGCAGTCCCATGAAGGCGTCGTAGGCCCGCTGCCCGGAGGCTAGCGACAAGGCCCATGCCGTCAGGACCAGCGCCGCGCCATAGAGGCCGACCCCGGTCACCCTGTGCAGAATCGAGGCGGTCATGGTGACGTGCCAGCGCCAGACCGAAAGACGGGGCGACAGAGGGCGCGCCGGGGTCGGCGGCAAGGCTTCAGCCATGGAGTGGCGCCGGTCCTTTCTCGGCCTCTCAAAAAAGCGCCGCGACTTTTAAGCGGCCACCGGGGCGTGTCAATCAAACGGGCGACGGTTTCAGCCAGCCGGCGGAGCGCATCTCATTGAGCCGCGACACGGTGCGCTGGAACTCGAACGCCTTGTCGCCCTGTGGATAAAGATCGGCCGGCTCGCCGTCGGCGAGTACCACGAGGCGGGCGCGGGCCTCGTAGAGAGTGTCGATCAGGATCGCCAGTCGGCGGGCGGCGTCGCGCTGTCCGGGGCCAAGGCGCGGAATCGCCTCTACGAACACTGTGCCGAAGCGCTGGGCGATGGCGACGTAGTCGGGGGCCCCAAGGGCGTGCACGCACAGGCTGGCGAAGTGCGCGCGCAGGCGCCCGCCGGCGGCGCGGGGCCAGTGCAGGCGGCGGCCCAGCACCTCCAGGGTCACGCCGCCGGGGTCCTCGGGTCCCATGGCGCGCCAGAGCGAGTCGAAAGCCGCCTCGCCGACGCCGTCGATCGGCGAAAACCAGGTTCCCGCGGCGCGCAGCCGCTCGAGGCGATAGTCGCGCGCGCCCGCCACCGGCACGACCTGCGTCCGCGCCTTGAGCATGTCGATGAACGGGATGAACAGCGCGCGATTGATTCCATCGAGATACAGATCGTCCGGCGGCCGGTTGGAGTTCGCCACCAGGGTCATGCCCGCCGCGAACAGGGCTTCGAACAGGCGCCCGAGAATCATCGCGTCGGCGATGTCGGTGACCTCCAGTTCATCGAAGCACAGCAGACGCGCCTCACGGGCGATCAGCCGGGCGACCGGAGCGATGGGATCGTCGCCGCTGGTCCGGCCGAAAACCCGGCGCCGCTCGCCCGCGTCGCCCTCGCGCCAAGCGTTCACCAGCCGGTGAATTTCCCCCATGAACACATGAAAATGGACGCGTCGCTTTCGCGTTTCGGGAGCGGCCTCGAAAAACAGGTCCATCAACGCCGATTTGCCAACGCCTACCGGTCCCCAGAGGTAGACGCCTTTGACGTCGGACGCCGCGCCAAGCAGCCGCGGGCGCGCCGCATCGCGCAGCGCGGCCTCCAGACGCGAGAGAGCCTCTACGGCGCCGCCCTGGGCGGGATCGTCACACCAGCCGCCAGTCGCGATGCGGCGGCGATAAGCCGGGGCGAACACCGCCGCTCTTTCCTTAGGCGCCCAGTTCCTTCTCGACGAAGCGGTAAGACTGGGCCTTTTCGCAGGCGCAGCCGCGCATGACGCCCTTGGGCGTCCACCAGATTAGGGTCGGATAGGCGAAATGGATGCCGTTGGCCTTGAACAGCGGACGCAGGTCTTCGACGCTCCTGCGCCCAGCCTCGATGACCGCGCTGCGCGCCGCGTCGCCATCGGCGGCCGGCAGGCCCGGCGCCGTCCAGGCATCGGGCGGGGTCACCGCCAGCCACTGCTCGAACAGAGTCCAACTGCGGTTGACCCACAGCTCGGCCACCGTCGCGCGCTCGGCGGGGTTGGATTTGGCCACGCCGTTCAGATCGGCCCTGGCGATGACGATCACCCGGGTGTCGACGCCAACCGCGTGCAGCTTTGGAAATTCGACCTTCTCGAAGCGGATGCAGTCTGGACAGCTGCGATAGGAGACCATGTAGAGTCTCGCGCCTGGCAGGTGCGGCGAAACCCACCCGGCGCCGTCGAGAATGCGCGCGATCTGCGCCTGATGGGTCTTGATGGTGTGGGGCCGCCAGCGCAGGTCGAGGCTCCATAGAGCCCAGAGGCCCCCGATGACCACGACCACCACCAGGACGCTGACCAGCCATAGGCGGAAAGATTTCATCGCCGGCGCTCTCCAAACCCGCGGCAAGATGCTTCACCCGCCATCGCACGCCAAGTCAACCACGGTTGAAAGCGCCCCCTGGCGCGTTCATGCTCGGTCATGGCCTTCGAATCCTCGGCCCCGCCCTTCCTGTGCGCGCACCGCCCGCGCGCGCACATCGTCGATGCGCTGATCGCCGAGCGCGCGCCGAAGCTGGCGGCGACGGCGGCATGGCCCCTGCTGCGGCCGATGCTCTATGGCCTGCTCGACTACGCCAAGGCGCGGCGGATGGCCGACGCCATCGCGCCGCTCGGCGGCCGCGCGGCGCTGGATTTCGTCGCCGCCCTGCTAAGCGTCAAGGTCCATGCCCGTGGCCTCGACCGCGTACCCGCGCGAGGCCGGCTGATCGCCGTATGCAACCACCCCACCGGCATCGCCGACGGGGTGGCGGTCTACGAGGCCCTCAAGGCCGCCCGGCCCGAATTGATGTTCTATGCCAATTCGGATGCGCACCGCGTCGCCCCACGGCTCAGCGAAGTGCTGATCCCGGTCGAGTGGGTTGAGGAAAAACGCACCCGGGAGCGCACCCGCCTGACCCTGTCGATGACCCGCGAGACGATGGAGGCCGAGCGCGCCCTCGTGGTCTTTCCGGCCGGGCGTTTGGCCAGGAAAACCCCCGGCGGCGGCGCCAGCGACCCGCCTTGGGCGAGCAGCGCCTTTTCCGTCGCGCGAAAATACGAGGCCGACATCCTGCCGATGCATCTGGCGGGTCCGTGGCCGGCCCTGTTCCATTTCTTCCATGACTTTTCCACCGAGCTTCGCGACATGACCCTCTTTCATGAGTTGCTGAACAAGCGCGGCAAGACGTTTTTCCTGACCATCGGCCATCCCGTGGCGCCCGGCGCCTTACCGCTGGATGCGGTAGAGGCGGCGCAGGCGATGCGCGGTTATGTCGAGCGGGTGCTGCCCGCCGACCCCGACCGGCGCTTTGCATGATCGTGCCGGCCGATGGGGATTTTCGCCTCGGGGCCGAGGCCGATACAGCCCATCTGGGCGCGGCGATCGGGGCTGAACTGGCCAGGGGCGAAGCGGTGTGCCTCAGCGGTCCCCTTGGCGCGGGCAAGTCGGTGTTGGCCCGGGGCCTGATCCGCAAACTTTGCCCGGGCGAGGGCGATGTCCCCAGCCCGACCTTCACCCTTGTGCAGACCTACGACGGCGGCGCCTTTCCCATCGCCCACTTCGACCTTTATCGCCTGCTCCGGGCCGATGAGGTGTTCGAGCTTGGCCTGGACGAGGCCCTGAGACACGGCGCGGCGGTGATCGAGTGGGCGGAGCGCCTGGGGCGCCACCTGCCGGCCAACCGCATCGATGTCGACATCGCGCCGGACGGCGAGGCAAGAAGAGCGCGGCTGTCATGCCACGGCGCCTGGGAAGGGCGGCCGATTGACGTCTGAACGCGAAGCGGTGGCGCGAGGTTTTCTCAGCCGCGCTGGCGTGGCCGACGCCGCGCGCGAGGCGCTGGCCGGCGACGCATCGACCCGGCGCTACGAACGCCTGCACCTGGCCGGGGGGACCAGCCTGATCTTCATGGACCAGCCGCCGTCCGTGGAGACCCAGCCCTGTCCGCCGCTGGCCACCGACGATGAACGCCGGGCGCTGGGCTTCAACGCCATGTACCGGCTGGCGGCCGGGCGCGTCGACGCCTTTGTCGCCTGCGCCGGCTATCTGCGCGGACGCGGGCTTTCCGCCCCGCGGGTCATCGCGTCGGAACCGCCGGCGGGGTTCGCCCTGCTGGAGGATCTCGGCGATCACCTCTATGCGGGCTTGGAGGCGGGCGGCGCGGAAGAGGCGCTGTGGTACGATACCGCCATCGACGCCCTGACCCTTCTGCATGCAGAGTCGCCGCCGGACTTGCTCGGGGCCGATGGCTGCGCATGGCCTTTGCTGACCTATGACGACCTGGCGTTGAGGACGGCGGGCGATCTATTCCTGGAGTGGTTTCCGAGACTGCGGCCGCAGCTGGAGATCGGCCAGGGCGCGCGGGCTGAGTGGGAGGCGATCTGGGCGCCGGTGCGGGCCCGGGCCGCCGCCGGCGCGAGCGTCTTTTGCCATCGCGACTACCACGCCGAGAACCTGATCTGGCTGGCCGACCGTCCCGGCGCGGGCAGGGTTGGCATGCTCGACTTCCAGGACGCGGTGCGCGCGCATCCGGCGTGGGATCTGTCGATGCTGTTGCACGATGCGCGCCGGGATGTTTCGCCGGCGCTCGAAGCCGCCGCGCTTGGCCGCTACCTGGCCGCCCGGCCCTGGCTGGACGCCGAAGCGTTCCGGGCCGATTTCCACGCCCTGGGGGCGCTCAACATGGCCCGCATCCTCGGCATTTTCGCGCGCCTGATCGTCCGTGACGGCAAGCCGCGCTATGCGGCGTTCATGCCAAGGCTTTGGCGGTATCTGGACCGCTGCCTGGCTGACCCCGCACTCGCCGGCCTCGACGAATGGCTCGCGCGCCATGTGCCGGCCGAGGCGCGCGGGTGAGCGGGCCGCGCGTGGCCATGGTGCTGGCCGCCGGTCTCGGGGTGCGGATGCGGCCGCTGACCGGCGATCGGCCCAAGGCCCTTGTCGAGGTCGCCGGCCGGACGCTGATCGACCACACGCTGGATCGGCTGGCGGCGGCGGGGGTGACGCGCGCGGTGGTCAATGTGCACGCCTTCGCCGATCGGCTGGAGGCCCACCTGAAACACCGGCGCGACATCGAGATCATCATTTCCGATGAACGGCGCGCGCTTCTGGAGACGGGCGGCGGCGTCAAGCAGGCTCGGCGCTGGCTTGGTGAAGATCCGATCTGGGTCGCCAACAGCGACTATGTGTGGATCGAGGAGGGGCCGCCGGCCCTGGACAGCATCGCCGCCGCCTGGGACGCCTCGCGGATGGACGCCTGCGTAATCGTGGTTCCCAAGGCGCGCACGCTCGGCTTTGCGACGCCCGGCGACTTCTCAATGGCCAGTGATGGTCGCCTGACCCACCGAGGGGCCCGCGCCGACGCGCCGCTGCACTGTTTCGGCATCCAGATCCTCGACCCGGCCCGCGTCTATGCCCAGCCGCAAGCGGCGTTTTCGCTGCTGAAGGTCTGGCTCGAGGCCGCAGCGCGGGGCGGACTCTACGGCGTGGCGCCTGACGGTCTGTGGATGCAGGTCGGCGACCCGGCCGCGCTGGCGGCGGCTGAGGCGCGCCTGGCGGCCGCTCCCGCATGAGCAGCTTTCTCGACCTTCCCGCGCCGCGGTGGCTAACGATCCCCGCCCATCGGCCGTTCCTTGACGATCTGGCGGTCGGCGTGACCCAGGCTCTGCAGCCGCTGGGACCAACGGCCCTGGCCGATGCCGTGATCATGGTTCCAACCCGGCGAGCGGCCAGGGCCCTGGCCGAGGCCTTCCTGGGCGCGGCGTCCGCGGGCGCCGTGCTCTTGCCGCAGATCCGCGCCATCGGCGACCTCGACGAGGGCGAAGCGCCGTTCGAGCCAGGGAACCTGGTCCTGGAGCTGCCGCCGGCGATCGGCGCCTGGCGCAGGCGCTTTGAGCTGGCGCGCCTGGTGGCTGAAAACGAACACCTGATCCAACGGCGCCTCGATGCCGGCGCCGCCCTGGAGCTCGCCGACGCCCTTGGCGCCTTCCTCGATGGTTGCCAGATCGAGGAGGTCGGCGATCCGGCGGCTGTTGAAGCCCTGGTCGAGGGTGACTTCGCCCGCCATTGGCAGGTTTCGGCAAGGTTCCTCAATCTGGCCCTCCGCGCATGGCCGGAGCGGCTGGCGCAGCTGGGCCTGATCGACGTCGCCGCCAGGCGGGTGGCCCTGTTGCGCAAGCTGGCGGCGACATGGGAACAACGCCCGCCCGACGAAGTGTTGATCGCCGCGGGATCGACGGGCTCCGCGCCGGCCACCGCCGACCTGCTGGCCGCCATAGCCAGGACCCCGAATGGGTGCGTCGTGCTCCCAGGGCTGGACAGATCGTTGGCCGACGCGGCCTGGGACGAGGTCGGCGACCAGCATCCGCAAGGAGCGCTCAGGCGGCTGCTGGATCGCGCCGGCGTGTCGCGCGCCGCGGTGGCCGATTGGAATCCGGCGGCGGAGGCGTCGTCTCGGGGCCGCTGGCGTCGGCGGATCCTGAGCGAGGCTTTGCGGCCGGCTGACCGCACAGCCGACTGGCTCGAAGAGATCGCCCAACTAAAGGCGGAGGGCGCGGAAGGCGGAGTCGACCCCATTGCCCAGGGCCTTGAGGGCCTCACCCTTCTGACCGCGCGCACCCAGGAAGAACAGGCGACCGTCGCCGCTCTGCTGCTGCGCGAAGCCCTGGAAGTCCCAGGCAGGACAGCGGCCCTGATCACCCCGGACGCCGCGCTGGCCCGGCGTGTCAGCGCACGTCTGACGCGCTGGAACGTGAGCGCCGATTCCTCGGCCGGAGAGCCGCTGGCGGCGGCCCCGATCGGAGTCCTCGCCACCCTGGTCGCGCGCGCCGCCAAGGACGCTGTCGATCCCGTGACCCTGCTGGCGATCGTCAAGCACCCCCTCACCCGACTGGGGATGGCGCCCGATGACCTGGCCGCCGCGCACCGGTTGCTTGAGCGATACGCGCTGCGCGGGCCAAGACCAAAGGACTGGTCCGATCTGCACGCGAGGCTGGCGGCGAGGGCCGAGCGGGGCGGCCCCGCCGACCTGAGCGCGGCGATCGACCTGGCCCGCCGGGCCCACCGGGCGCTCGATGGGCTTGACGGCCCCTACACCGGCGAAACCGCGACGCCGGCGGAAGCGGCGCGGGCCCTGGCGCAGGTCCTGGAGATGGTGGCCGCCGGGCCTGACGGCGGGATTGGCGATCTGTGGGCCGGGCTCGCCGGTGAGTGCGCGGTCGAGACCCTGGCCGCCCTGATCGGAGAGAGCGAGGGCCTGCCCGAGGTCACGCGGGCGGGTTTTTTCGAGTTGGTCGACCATCTGATGGCCGGCGCCACGGTGCGTTCGGGATACAGCAGCCATCCGCGGCTTCGGATCATGGGCGTGCTCGAGGCCCGGCTCCTGCAGGCTGACGTCACCATCCTGGCCGGCCTCGAGGAAGGCGTCTGGCCCCAGGCCCCCGCCATCGACCCCTTTCTTTCGCGGCCGATGCGATTGAAGCTCGGTCTGCCGTCGCAGGACCGGCGCATCGGGCTCTCGGCCCACGACTTCGCCCAGGCCGCGGCGGCGCCGCACGTCGTGCTTTTGCACGCCGAACGCCGGGAGGGCGGCCCAGCCGTGGCTTCAAGATGGCTGTGGCGGCTGCGCACTCTGGCGAGGGGCGCCGATGTCGGGCTGCCGGGACGCCCCGACATCCTCGCGTGGGCGCGCACGCTCGATGCGCCGCTCAGCCCGGCGCCCGACGTTTTGCAGACGGCGCAGCGTCCGGCGCCGACGCCGCCTCTGGAGGCCAGGCCGAGACGTATGGCGGTCACCGGGGTAGAGCGCTGGGTGCGCGACCCCTATGCGGTCTATGCGCGCGATATCCTGGGACTGTTTCCCCTTGATCGGCCGGACGAGCCCGTCGAAGCCGCGGCGCGCGGATCGGCGATCCACGCCGCGCTCGAGCAGTTCGTCAAGGCGTATCCGGAGGCCCTGCCCGACGATGCGCACTTGGTGTTCGCCACCATGCTGATCGATGCGCTGGTCGCGGCCGGGGTTGGCGAAGGTCGAATGAGTCGCGAACGCCACCTGGCGGCCAATCTCGCCCCATGGGTGGTCGCCTTCGAAGCGCGGCGGCGGTTGGGCGTGAAAAAGCTGCACATCGAGCAGGCGGGCGAAATCGTCTTCGATGCGCCAGGCGGACCGTTCCGCCTCACCGCCAGAGCCGATCGGATCGAACAGCGAGAGCGGAGCGCCGACATTCTCGACTTCAAGAGCGGCCAGGCGCCCAGCGCCAAGGTCGTCAAAGCCCACTTCGCGCCTCAGCTGACGCTGACCGCCGCGATCCTGGCGCGCGGCGGGTTTCTCGACCTTGGCGAGACTGAGCCCGGGGAACTGCTTTATGTGCGCATCAATGGCGGACGCCTGGCCGGGGAGGAACTTCCGCGCGGCGAGGCGGCCGAATCGGCGGCGCTGGCGGCCGCCGCCTTCGAGGGACTGCGCCGGCGCGTCGCCGCCTTCGACAATCCGGCGACGCCCTATCGATCATGGGCGGCCCCGCAGTTCATTGACCAGTACGACGGGGACTACGACCATCTGGCCAGGCTCTGGGAGTGGCATGTCATTGGCCGGGCCGAACCGGGAGCCGCCGATTGACCGCGCGTCTCGAACCCCAGATCGCCGCCTCCGATCCGCGCGCTTCGGTGTTCGTGGCCGCCAACGCCGGGGCCGGCAAGACCTCGACGCTGGTGCGGCGCGTGGCCCGCCTGTTGCTGGCCGGCGCGCGGCCCGAAACCATCCTGTGCGTCACCTACACCAAAGCGGCGGCGGCGGAGATGCAGCGGCGCCTCTTCGATCAGCTCGGCCGATGGGCGGTGATGAAAGATGGGTTGCTGACCGTCGCATTGGCGCAAATCGATGAGGCGGATCGCGCGCTTCGGGATGCCAGAGCCCTTTTCGCGCGCGCTCTGGAGACTTCCGGTGGGTTGAAGATCCAGACCATTCACGCGTTCTGCGATGCGCTGCTGCGTCGATTTCCGCTGGAGGCCGGGGTGCGGCCGGGATTCTCGGTCCTGGAGGACGCCGCGGCGGCCAGGGTTTCGGCCAAAGCCCGCGAAGATGTCGCCCGTGTCGCCCTGGAGGACGGCGATGGCCCGATCGGCGCGGCCTATGCGCATTTCTCGGTCGAGCTGGACTGGCGAAGCTTCAACGCCATGTTCGCCAACTTCGAGGCCCGGCGCGCGGCTATTGAGCGGTACGTCGACGACCGCGACAGCCGCGACGGCTACGTTCGCGATATCTGGCGGCGATGCGGCTTCGTCGTGCCCACGACGCCGCAGGCCATCGAAGCCGAGGCTGTCGGAAAGGTCCGCTGGGGACAGTGGCGGCGCGCGGCGCAGGCGTTGGCGCAGAGCGACGGGGCGACCGACCAGGCGCTAGGCGCGCAGATGCTGGCCGTAATGCAAGGGGCGCCGTTCGCCGACGTATGGGGGATTTTCTGCACCAAGGCTGGAACGCCCAGAGCCAGGCTGGGCGGCGGTTCGGTCGATCCGGCGAGCCGCGAATGGCTGGCCAACGAGCAGGCCCGTCTTGCGGACGCCTGCGAGAGGCGTCGGGCGGCGATCGTGGCGCGCGACACCGTCCACGCCATCACCCTGGCTCGCGCCTATGCGGCGATCTATGAAGGCGCCAAGTCGGCGAGGGGGGAACTCGACTTTGGCGATCTGATCGCTGGGGCGCACCGGCTGCTGACCGTGCAGGCGGACGCCGCCTGGGTGCTCTACAAGCTGGACGGGGGAATAGACCACATTCTCCTGGATGAGGCCCAGGACACAGCCCCGGGCCAGTGGACGGTGCTGCGCACCCTGGCGAGCGAATTCTTCGCCGGCGCCGGGGCGAAGCCGGGGACCCGAACGATGTTCGCGGTGGCCGATGAAAAGCAGTCGATCTTCTCGTTTCAGGGCGCGGCCCCGGAGCGTTTCGCGGTGGAGCGGCATGGCTTTCGCGAAATGGCCGTCGGGGCTGAGGCGCGATTCGAAGAAATTCCCCTTCTGGAAAGCTGGCGTTCGAGACCCGAGGTGCTGACATTCGTCGACCAGGTGGCCCGGGATGATGCTGTCCTGACCGGCCTGCGGCCAGCTCCCGGCCCGAACGTGAAGCGCACGCCGATAGAACACAGAGCCCAGCGCGCGGCTGGCGGCTGCGTCGACCTCTGGCCGCTCGAGGTCAGCGAACCTGCGCTGGAGCCGGACGCGTGGGAGGCCCCGGTCGACCAGCCGAGCACTCAAAGCGCAACGCGCAAGCTGGCCAGCCGGATCGCCCGGTCCGTGAAGGCCATGGTCGATCGTGGCGAAGCGGTAGGCGTGCGGGGAACCGATGAGATGCGCCCGTGCGCGTTCGGCGATGTCCTGATCCTGGTGCGGCGACGAAACGCGCTGTTTCACGAGATCATTCGCGCCTTGAAGCGTGAAGGCGCGCCCGTCGGCGGAGCGGACCGATTGAAGCTCTCCGATCACGTCGTCTTCGCCGATCTGATGGCGCTGGGCCAATTCGCCCGTTTTCCAAGCGACGATCTGAGCCTGGCGGCGCTTCTGCGCAGTCCGTTTTGCGACCTAACCGAGAAAGACCTGTTCGATCTCGCCTGGCGGCGCGATGGCGCGCTTTGGACCGTGCTTCGCCGGCGCCGCGCTGAGCGGCCGGCGTGGGAGGCGGCCGCCGCGTTCCTGGGCTGGGCGCGGACAGAGAGCGCCGCGCGCCCGCCATTCGACTTCTTCAGCCGGGCGCTCAATCGCCTCGATCCATCGGCACGTTCGATGCGCCAGCGGATGTTGACCCGGCTAGGGGCCGAGGCCGAGGACGCCCTCGACGCCTTCCTCGCTCAGGCCCTCGGCGCGGAAGGCGGGGGCGCGCGAGACCTCGAGAGTTTCCTCGGCGAGATGGCCGCGACCGAGATCGAGGTGAAGCGCGAACAGGACGATGCCGCCGAAGGGTCCGGCGAGGTGCGGGTGATGACCGTGCACGGCGCCAAGGGCCTGGAAGCGCCTGTGGTCATTCTGCCGGACACCAGCAGCCGGGCGACCGACCGGGGCGGCCCTCTTCTGAACGCCGGCGACGGGGCTTTTCTTTGGGCGCCGCGCAAAGCCGACGATTGCGCGGCTTCGGCTGAAGCGCGGCGTGAACGCGAACTTGCCGTCGACCACGAGTCGGCGCGGCTGCTCTATGTGGCGATGACCCGCGCGCGTGACCGGCTGATCCTTTGCGGGGTGGGCCGGCTCGACAAGGACGGCGCCATCGCTGGCGGTCCGCTGTTCGAGCGCAGCTGGTACGACGTCTTCCAGCGGGCGTTCGCCTCTGTGGAAACCCACGCCTTTGCACTTGACGATGGTGGCGAGGGGCGGCGTTACGGAGTCGATCCGGAACCGGCGCGGGCGGCCGAGGGCGCGCCAGATACAATCATCGCGCCGCCAGCCTGGGTGCTGGGCCTGGCCCCAGCCGAAACGCTTCTCGCGCGGGTGGCTTCGCCGTCCACCATGGGCGAAGTCGACAAGGGGCCGTCGCCGTCGCCGCTTGCCGCGGTTGGCGGTCTTGGCCGTTATCGGCGCGGGGAGATCATCCACGGACTGCTGCAGGTTCTTCCCGACGTCGACCCGGATCGGCGCGCCAACGCAGCGTCGAGCCTTCTCGATCGCGAACGCGATCTCACTAACGATCAGCGCGCGGAGATGGCGCGCGCGGCGATGGCGGTGCTTGAAGACCCCCGCTTCGCAGCCGTCTTCGGCCCCGGCTCCAAGGCCGAAGTGGCGATCGCCGGGAGCGCGGTGGGTCTTCCGCCCGGCCTGGCGATTTCGGGGCGCGTCGACCGGCTTCTGGTCGAGCCGGCCCGCGTGCTCGTGATCGACTTCAAGACCAACCGTCCGTCGCCAGAGCGGATCGAGGACGCCGACCAAGCCTACATCCGCCAGATGGCGTTCTATTGGGCGGTGCTGGGCGAGATCTTCCCCGGCCGCCGCATCGAGGCGGCGCTGGTGTGGACAGACGGACCGAAGCTGATGGAAGTCCCAGAAAAACTCATGGTCGCATCGCTCGATGCCTTGGCTCAGATCGGTTGAACTGTCCCGCAATTGGCTTACATGGCCCAAGGTGAGTCGCGCGCCGCGCGGCAATGAGGAGTTCGCCGATGAGCACGGTTACGGTTACCGATGACAGTTTCGAGGCCGATGTGCTGAAGTCGGTCGGCCCCGTTCTGGTGGATTTCTGGGCCGAATGGTGCGGCCCGTGCAAGCAGATCGGCCCGGCCCTCGAACAGATCGCGCAGGAGCTGGAAGGCCAGGTGACCATCGCCAAGCTCAACATCGAAGAGAGCCCCAGCACCCCTTCCCGCTACGGCGTTCGCGGCATCCCGACGATGATGCTGTTCAAGGACGGGGCGATGACTTCGATGAAGGTCGGGGCCATGCCCAAGCAGAAGATCCTCGAATGGCTGGCCGAGACCGGCGTCAAGGTCGCGGCATAGCCAACCCGCCCGCGGCCACCGCTCAGGTCGGCCAGGTCTCGGGACTGAGGGCCAGCACATCGCCGACGAAGTGGAGCGAGCCGCAGATCAGGATGTGCGGCGCAGCGCCCGGCGCGGCCACGGCTTGGCGCAGGGCGTCCTCGACCGATCCGGCGCAATCGGCGTCGAGGCCCGCAGCCCGGGCCGCTTGCGCCAAGGCCTCCGCGGGCGTGGCGTTGGCCGATTGAAACGGCGTCGTAAAGACGCGCGGGGCCAGAGCCGTGAACGGCTCGAAGAAACCTTGAGCGTCCTTGCGACCCAGCATGCCGACGATAAGCGATACCGGTCGGCCATCGGCAAGCGTGAGGCGCTGGCAGGCGGTGGCCAGCGCGCGGCCCGCATGCGGATTGTGGCCGCCATCGAGCCACAGGTCGGCGCCGCGCGCGCGGGCGAGGTCGGCGAGCGGTCCCCGCGCCAGACGCTGAAAGCGGCCGGGCCACTGGGCGTGGGAAATGCCGTGAGCGATGGCGGTTTCGTCGATCCGCGCATCGCCCCAGGCGAGGATGGCGGCCGCCGCGAGGGCCGCGTTGTCGAACTGGTGGGCGCCAAAGAGGTTGGGCGCTGGCAGATCGAGCAGGCGGTCTTCAAATTGCACGCTCAGCCGGCCGCGCTCTTCGTGGCCATCGAAGTCGCGGTCCATCAGCATCAGGGGCGCGTCCAGAGCCTCCGCCTGCGCCACGATCACCTGTTCGGCCTCCCCGGGCTGGCGGGCGGCGACGACCGGGCGGCGCGCCTTGATGATCCCGGCCTTTTCCCAGGCGATCTTGGCCAGCTCGGGACCCAGCATCTCCAGGTGGTCGTAGTCGATCGGGGTGATGACGCTGACCGCCGGGCGACGAAAGACATTGGTCGCATCGAAGCGGCCGCCAAGGCCGACCTCGACCACAGTCAGATCGGCGGGCGCCTTGGCGAAAGCGTGGAAGGCCAGCGCGGTGGTGATCTCGAAAAAGCTGATCGGCGCGCCGGCATTGGCCGCTTCGACTTCGTCGATGCAGTCCGACAGCTGGTCGTCGGATATCAGCCCACCCGCCAGGCGGATGCGTTCGGCGAACCGGACCAGATGGGGGGAAACCAGGACGTGGACGGTAAGGCCGGCCGCTTCGGCGATCGCGCGCAGATAGGCGGTTGTCGAACCCTTGCCGTTGGTGCCGGCCACGTGAATGACCGGCCCCAGGCGATCGTGGGGCCTGCCAAGCGCGTTCAGCAGGCGGTCGATGCGGTCGGTGGAAAGATCGATCAGGGACGGGTGCAGGGCGCGCAGCCGCGCGATCACGATGTCGGAGGCGCGCAGGGGATCGTAGTCGATCGGGGGGGTGGACTCAGGCGGCGAGACGGGCGCGCCCCATCATCAGCGTGCGCAGGATCGAGCCCAGGACGGCGGGCAGCTCCTTGCGCGGCGTCACCTTGTCAACCATGCCCCTCTCGACCAGAAATTCGGCCGTCTGAAACCCCGGCGGCAGGGTTTCGCGGATTGTCTGCTCGATCACCCGGCGACCGGAAAAGCCGATCAGCGCCCCGGGCTCGGCCAGCTGGACATCGCCCAGCATGGCGTAGGAAGCGGTGACCCCGCCGGTTGTCGGATCGGTGAGAACCACGATGTAGGGCAGGCGCGCGGCGCGCAGGGCCTGGATGGCCAGCGTCGTGCGGGCCATCTGCATCAGCGACAGCGTGCCCTCCTGCATGCGCGCGCCGCCCGAAGCGGTGAACACGACCAGCGGCGCGGCGCGCTTGACCGCTTCGCCAGCGGCCGTGACGAAGGCCTCTCCCGCCGCCACCCCCAGCGAGCCGCCCATGAAGACAAAATCCTGGACAAGGACCACCGCGGTCGTGCCGCCGATTTCGCCGATGGCCGCGGCCATGGTGTCCACCTCGCCTGTGGCCTTGCGCGCCAGGCTGAGGTTTTCGCGATAGGGCTTGCTGTAGGTGAACGACAGCGGATCGTCCGGCGACCGGGGCAGGGCGAGGTTCTTGCAGCGTCCGTCGAAGGTGTAGGCGAAGCGCAGGTGCGGGCGGATGCGCATGTGGCGGCCGGAGGGTGTCACCCAAAGGGCGGCCTCTAGATCGGGGCGATAGATCATCTCGCCGGTGTCTGGGCACTTGACCCACAGGTTGTCGGCGGTGGTCTCGCGCTTGGCGACCAGCTTGCGCACCCCCGGCGCGATCTTGGCCAGCCACCCGCCCCGCTCCCGATTCGCCGGGGCCGGGTTGCGGATCGGCTTGCTTCTCTTGTCGTCGGTGAGGGCCATGAACTAGCTTCCTGCCCCGCCAAGCCTTGCGGCGTGGACAGCCTTAGCCAGGGCGTCGGCGGTTTCCACAACTTTCGAAACTGGATCACGGTTCTGTGCGATGGCCGTCTCGATGGCTTCGACGAGGGCGGAGCCGACGACAACGCCGTCCGCGATCGCCGCAATCTGAGCGGCGCGCTCCGGCGTACGAATGCCAAAGCCGACGCAAACCGGCAGGCGCGACGCCGCGCGAACCCTGGCCACCGCCGGCCTGACCATCGCCGCGTCCGCCTCTTTCGCACCGGTCGTTCCGGCGACCGAGACATAATAGACGAAGCCGGACGCCCGGCGGGTGACCAAGGCCAGACGCGGATCGTCGGTGGTAGGCGTCGCCAGGCAGATCAGCGCCAGGTCGCGGCTCTGCAGGGCGTCGGCCAGGGGCCCGGCCTCCTCGGGCGGACAGTCGACGACAATAAGCCCGTCGACCCCCGCCGCGGCGGCGTCGGCGGCGAAGGCTTCCAGCCCGTGCGTGAGCAGGGGGTTGAGATAGCCCATCAGTACGACCGGCGTCGTCTGGTCGGATTGCCGAAACCGGCGGGCCAGCTCAAGGACCCCGGCCAGCGTCATGCCCGCGGCCAGCGCCCTCTGGCTGGCGCGCTGGATCGTCGGCCCCTCGGCGATCGGATCGCTGAAGGCGAACCCCAGCTCGACGATGTCGACGCCGGCGCCCGGCAGGCTCTTGACCATGGCCAGGGAGGTTTTTGCGTCGGGATCGCCGGCGACGAGGTAGGCGACGAAAGCGGCCCGGTTTTCGCCGGCGAGGGCGGCGAAGCACGCGTCGAGCCTGCCAACGGTCAAATCGCCCGCACCAGATGGGCGGCCACGGTGGCGAGATCCTTGTCGCCACGGCCCGAGAGGTTGACCACCAGGGCCCCGTCCCGGCCGATGTCCCTGGCGATCTCGCCCACTCGGGCCAGGGCGTGAGCGGATTCGAGCGCCGGCACGATGCCTTCGAGGCGCGCACAGAGTCGAAAGGCGGCTATCGCCTCGGCGTCGGTCGCGGTCAGATAGCTGACCCGGCCTGCCTCGTGCAGCCAGGCGTGCTCGGGGCCGATGCCGGGATAGTCCAGGCCGGCCGAAATCGAATGGGCTTCGAGGATCTGGCCCTCCCCGTCCTGGAGCAGATAGCTGTTCATGCCGTGCAGGACGCCTGGCCTGCCGCCGTTGATCGCCGCGGCGTGGCGCGCGGTGGTCATGCCGTCGCCGGCGGCTTCGACCCCGAACAGCCGCACGGTTTCTTCGGCGAGGAACGGATAAAAGAGCCCAATGGCGTTTGAGCCGCCGCCGACGCAGGCGACCAGGGCGTCCGGCAGGCGGCCCTCTACCTTGAGGAACTGGGCCCGGGTCTCTTCGCCGATCACCCGCTGAAAGTCGCGGACCATCATCGGATAGGGGTGCGGGCCGGCGACCGAGCCGATCAGATAGTAACTATCTTCCACGTTCGACACCCAGTCGCGCATGGCCTCGTTCATGGCGTCCTTCAGGGTCGCCGCGCCGCTGGTCACCGGGCGAACCTCGGCCCCCAGCAGGTTCATGCGCAGGACGTTGGGCGCCTGCCGCTCGACATCGAGCGCGCCCATGTAGACGACGCAGGGCAGCCCCAGCAGCGCGCACACGGTCGCCGTGGCCACGCCATGCTGGCCGGCCCCTGTCTCGGCGATGATCCGGCTCTTGCCCATCCGGATGGCCAGCAGGATCTGGCCCATGCAGTTGTTGATCTTGTGCGAACCGGTGTGGTTGAGCTCCTCGCGCTTGAACCAGATTCTCGCGCCGCCGAAATGCTCAGTCAGGCGGGACGCCAGGGTCAGCGGGCTTGGCCGACCGACGTAATCGGCCAGATAGCCCCGCAGTTGCGCCTGGAAGGCCGGATCGGCCTTGGCGGCCAGGTAGGCGTCCTCGAGCGCCAGGACCAGAGGCATCAGCGTCTCTGGCACGAACCGACCGCCGAACGCGCCAAACCGTCCATCGACATTCGGCCAGGCGTTGTAGTCGTTGGGAAGGCTGCGGGGAGTAGGCTGGTTCACTTTGGGCGCGGCGTAGGGGGCTGATCAGGCGCGGCGAACCGCCTCAAGGAAGGCTTCGATGAGAGCCGGGTCCTTTAGTCCGGGGCCGCGCTCCACGCCAGAGGAAACGTCGACCATCGGCGCGCCGCTGGCCGCAACGGCGGCGGCGACGTTCCACGGATCCAGGCCTCCGGCCAGGAACCACGGCCGCGCGAAACGCTGGCCGCCGAGCAGGGACCAGTCGAACGCGTGGCCCATGCCGCCCGGGCGGTTCGCGTCCGTCGGAAGCCTGGCGTCGAACATCAGGTGATCGGCGGCCCCCTCATAGTCGGCCGCCGCAGCCAGATCGCCCGCTTCGGTGATGGCGATGACCTTGATCGTCAAGGCGCCCGAGCGGGCGGCGATCTCGTGCACGCGGGCGGGGGTTTCGCGGCCGTGGAGCTGGATCAGGTCGGGTTCGAGCGTTTCCGAAAGCCGATCGATCAGGTCATTGTCCGCATCGACGGTGACGGCGACGATCCGCGCTATGCCGCGCGCGGGCATCGCCAGCCGGGCGGCGTCCGTGGGATCGACGTTGCGCGGACTTGCCGGAAAAAACATGAACCCCAGGTAGTCGGCCCCGCCGGCAAGCGCGGCCCTGACCGTATCGGCCGTCGACAGCCCGCAGATTTTTGTTTCGACCGTCACGGAGGCCGCCTTGCGCCCCTTGCGTCACGGCGCAAGACAAGAGCGCCGCGCGCCGGCGGAGCCGGTGGTGAAGGGGGCGCTCGGCGTCTCAGGGACGTCCCTTCAGCAGGTCGCGGATTTCAACGAGCAGGGCTTCGGTGGTGGTTGGGGCTGGCGGCGCGGCGGGGGCGGCGGCTTCGCGGCGGCGCAGGGCGTTGATCAGCTTGACAATCAGGAACACAACGACGGCGACGATGAGGAACTGGATCACGGTGTTGATGAAGGCGCCGTAGCGGATGGCTACTTCCGCAGCCTTCCTCGCCGGCTCCGCGCGTTGCAGCACGATGCGCAACTGGTCGAAATCCATACCGCCCAGCGCCAGGCCGATGGGCGGCATGATCACCTGTTCGACCAGGCTGGTGACGATCTTGCCAAAGGCGGCGCCGATGATCACGCCGACGGCCAGATCGATGACGTTGCCGCGGGCGATGAACTCGCGGAATTCCTCGAGGATGGTCAGCCGCGGCAGCCTGGTTGGCCATTTACCCGCCATTGAGACGGGCCCGCAGCTCCTTGCCGCTCTTGAAGAATGGCACGTGTTTGGCCCGCACGGCGACAGCCTCTCCGGTGCGCGGATTGCGACCCTCGCGCGCCGGGCGGGTGCGCACCGAAAAAGCGCCAAAACCGCGCAGCTCGACGCGGCCGCCCGCTTCCAGGGCCGCGATCATCCGCTCGAGAATGATGCCGACGACGCGCTCGACGTCGCGCTGCGTCAGATGCGGATTTTCAGCCGCCAGCGCCGTGACCAGTTCGGATTTGATCATCGTTCTTTCCCCCGAGCCCAGCGACCTTTGCCGAAACCGGGGTTGAACTTCAAGGGCTTACTCTTTGGTGGCCGCCTTTTCACGCAAAGCCGCGCCAAGGATGTCGCCCAGTGATGCGCCGCTGTCCGACGAGCCGAACTTTTCGATGGCCTGTTTGTCTTCGGCCATCTCCAAGGCTTTCACCGACAGCGAAACCCGCCGCGCGGCCTTGTCGATGTTGGTGATCTGCGCGTCCAGCCGGTCGCCGACGGCATACCGGTCCGGGCGCTGCTCCGATCGATCGCGGGACAGGTCGGACTTGCGGATGAAGGCGCCCATCGGCGCGGCCTCGTCGCCGAACTTGACCTCTATGCCGCCGCTGGTGATCTCGGTCACCGTGGCGGTCACCGTCTGGCCCTTGCGGAAGGCGTCGGCGACCATCGGATCGCCCGACAGCTGCTTGATGCCGAGGCTGATGCGCTCCTTTTCGACATCGACGTCGAGCACCTGCGCCTTGACCATATCGCCCTTCTTGTAGTGGGCCATTGCCTCCTCGCCCGAGGAGTTCCAGTCGATGTCCGAGAGATGCACCATGCCGTCGATATCGTCGTCCAGCCCGATGAACAGGCCAAATTCGGTCGCGTTCTTGACCTCGCCCTCGACGGTCGAACCGACGGGATGTCCCTCGACGAAATGCTCCCAGGGATTGGCCATGGCCTGCTTGAGGCCGAGGCTGACCCGCCGCTTGGACGCGTCGACATCCAGAACGACCACCTCGACCTCCTGCGACGTTGAGACGATCTTGCCCGGATGGACGTTCTTTTTCGTCCAGCTCATTTCGGAAACGTGGACCAGGCCTTCGACCCCGGCCTCCAGTTCGACGAAGGCGCCGTAATCGGTGATGTTGGTGATCCGGCCGGTGAACTTGGCCCCCGGCGGATACTTGGCCTCGACGCCGTCCCAGGGATCGGACTGCAGCTGCTTCATGCCCAGCGAGATGCGCTGAGTGTCGGGGTTGATCTTGACGATCTGGACCTTGACCGTGTCGCCGACGGCGAGAACCTGACTGGGGTGGGAGACGCGCTTCCAGCTCATGTCGGTGACGTGCAGCAGGCCGTCGATGCCGCCCAGGTCGACGAAGGCGCCGTAGTCGGTGATGTTCTTGACCACGCCCTCGCGCACTTCGCCTTCGAGAAGCTGGCTGACCAGCTCGGTGCGCTGTTCGGCGCGGGCTTCTTCGAGAATGGCGCGGCGCGAGACGACGATATTGCCGCGCGGGCGGTCCATCTTGAGGATCGCGAACGGCTGCTCCTTGCCCATCAGCGGGCCGACGTCGCGCACGGGGCGGATGTCGACCTGCGAGCCCGGCAAGAAGGCCGAGGCGCCGCCCAGATCGACGGTGAAGCCGCCCTTGACGCGTCCGACGATGGCCCCGTTGACCGGCTCGTTCTTGGCGAAAACGCCTTCGAGGCGCGTCCAGGCCTCCTCGCGTCGGGCCTTGTCGCGACTGATCACCGCTTCGCCGAGCGCGTTTTCGATCCGCTCGAGGAACACCTCGACGGTGTCGCCGACCTTGACGGTGGCCTTGCCCGCCTCGTCGACGCCAAACTCCTTGACCGCGATGCGGCCCTCGGTCTTCAGGCCGACATCGATGATCGCGAAGTCCTTTTCGATCGCCGCCACGAGGCCCTTGACCACCGTGCCCTCGGCGAAGTCGCGTCCGCCCATGCTCTCGTCGAGGAGGGCTTCGAAATCGTCCCTGGAGGGGTTCATGCTCACGTCGTCAGCCATGCGGGTGTTTTCGTCTCTTGCTTGCTAAGTGTTGATCTTTGCCCGCCGCGGTAAGCGCAATGCGGGCGTTCGCTGAAATGGGATGGATCTTTGTCAGGCGCTCCCGCGGCCGTGCGAGTAAGGGTGCGTTTGGATTACCCGTTGGCTTGGCTCCAGCGGGCGCGCGCCGTCTCGACGATACGGCGGGCCGCATCGAAGGCGCGGTCTATATCGAGATCGGTGGTGTCGAGCAAGACGGCATCGGCCGCGGGCCTCATCGGCGAGGCCGCCCGCGCCGCATCGCGACGGTCGCGAGCCTCTATGTCGGCCCGTACCTGGTCATAGGTCAGCGACTCGCCCTCGGCCTGCAATTGACGCCATCGGCGGTCGGTGCGCGCCGCGGCTGACGCCGTGACATAGAGCTTGGCCGGAGCCTGCGGCGCGATCACGGTGCCGATATCGCGCCCGTCGATGACCGCCCCGCTCTCGCGCTCGGCGAATGCGCGCTGGAAGTCGATCAGGGCGGCGCGGACGGCCGGATGCACAGCCACCCGGCTGGCGGCCTCGCCCGCCGCGCGGGTCCGCAGTCGCGGGCTTTCGAGGCGGGTGAAATCGAGGTCGCGCGCGACCTTGGCGCACAGGTCCTGATCGTCGAGGTCGCCGCCCGCGCCAGCCACGGCGACGGCCACCGCGCGATAGAGCAGCCCCGAGTCGAGCACCGGGAGCCCAAAGGCGTCGCCCAGACGCGCGGCGATCACCCCCTTGCCGGACGCGGCCGGCCCATCGACGGCGATCACGAAGCGCACGGGGCCTTTATCCAACGTCAATATCCGCTCCGAGGCTGGCCATCTGGACTGCAAAGCCCGGGAAGCTGGTTGCGATCATCTCGGCGTAATCGACGCTGACCGCTTCGCGTGCGGCCAGGCCCAGAACAAGGCAGCTCATGGCGATGCGGTGGTCGCCGTGGGTCGCGATCGCCCCACCGCCGCGAACGGGATGATTGGCGCGGGAGGTCCCGACCACGGTCAGGCCCTCGGGCTGTTCGTGGGCTGCGACGCCGCAGGCGGCCAGGGCGGCGGCGATCAGGGCGATGCGGTCGCTTTCCTTGACCCGCAGCTCGCCGATGCCGCTCATCACCGTCGGCCCCTCGGC
Source organism: Caulobacteraceae bacterium (assembly GCA_036511515.1). Lineage (GTDB taxonomy): Bacteria > Pseudomonadota > Alphaproteobacteria > Caulobacterales > Caulobacteraceae > Acaudatibacter. Next base: position 34,215 of record DATCCB010000083.1, read on the forward strand.
GAAGGCCGCGGCCACGGCGAGGACCGGATATTCATCGATCATCGATGGCGCGCGCTCTGGCGGCACGACGACGCCGATCAGGGACGAGTAGCGCGCGGTGATGTCTCCGACCCGCTCGCCGCCTTGCTCGCGCTCGTTATCGATGCCCAGATCGGCGCCCATCTCGCGCAGGGTTTCGAAAAGACCGCAGCGCAGGCGATTGAGCAGCACGCCCTCGACAGTGATCTCGGAGCCCGGGGTGATCAGGGCGGCGACGATCGGAAACGCCGCCGACGAAGGATCACCGGGCACGCGGACCGGCGCGGCCGCGAGCCTCTGGCCGCCGGCCAAGGTGATGACCCGGCCGGCCGCGCCGTCTTCGATGCCAACCTCCGCCCCGAAGGCGCGCAGCATGCGCTCGGTGTGATCGCGGCTCGGGCTGGGCTCGATGACCGAGGTCTCGCCGGCCGCGTTCAGGCCCGCCAGCAGCACGGCCGACTTGACCTGGGCCGACGGCTGCGGGAGCTGGTAAGCCACACCGTGCAGACCGCCCCCGCTGAGCGTAAGGGGCAGGCGACCGTTGTTGCGACAGATCCAGCGCGCGCCCATCAGGCCGAGCGGCTCCAGCACCCGAAGCATCGGCCGCTCCCGCAGCGAGGCGTCGCCGGTGAAGCTGGCCGCCAGCGCGAACCCGGCCGCCGCGCCGATGATCAGCCGCGCGCCGGTGCCGGAATTGCCGCAGTCGATGATCTCGGCCGGTTCCTCCAGGGCGCCGCTGCCGGTTACCCGCCATCGCCCCTCGCCCAGCCTCTCAACGCCGACGCCAAAGGCGCGCATCGCCCTGGCCGTGGCCAGCACGTCGTCGCCTTCGAGAAGGCCCTCGATTTCGGTGGTTCCGTGGGCCATGGCCCCCAGGATCAGGGCCCGATGCGATATCGACTTGTCGCCCGGCGCCCCGATGCGTCCGCGCAGCGGCCCGCCTGGCCGGGATGTCATGCTGGCGTCGGTCAAGGCTGTCATTTCCGGCGCAAGGCGCGAGGGAAGCGGGGGGCGTTTTTTAACACGAAGACCGCAAAGACACGAAGACGCTGAGGAGAAAATTGCGCTACGCGCGAAGCGCTTGGATCTTGGTCTTGGCGCTCTTTGCGTCCTTCGCGCCTTTGCGTTGAGCCTTGCCCTTCCAGCACCCGCGTCGGCGGCTGGATGACTGACCCACCGTCATCGATCGCGCGGGCGGCTTTTGACAGCGGGCCCGGGCCGTGGCAAGGGACCCGCCGCTTCCCGCACGCCCCACCCCGCCAGCCTTAAAGGTCGCCGCATTGGCACTTCCCGAACTGGGCGCCAAACAGATCTGCCCAACCTGTTCGACCAAGTTTTACGACCTCGGCCGCCGGCCGGCGTCGTGCCCCAAATGCGGGGCGCAATTCGACCCTGAAGAGGCGTTGCGCAGCCGCCGCGTCCGCGCCCGCGCCGTGGTTCCCGACGAGGAGGTCGAAGAGGTCAAGGCCGCCCCCGCCGCCGAGGCCGAGGACGATGGCTTCGAAGCCGAAGCCGACGAGGCGCCCGAGCTCGACGCCGTCGTCGACGATCCGCCGCTGATTCCCGGCGACGACGATGCCGAGGAAACCGACGCCGCGCCCGCCGCGCCGGAAGAAGCGCTCGGTGTCGATTTCGCCGAGGAGGAAGACGACATCGAGGAAGCCGACGACGACGAGGTGCCGTTCGTCGAGGATGAGGACGACGCTTTTCCCGAGGACGAGATCGACGGCCTGCCCGCCAAGGGAGAGGGCGAGGACCGATAGGCTTGATCGGCCAAGGCGCCCGCACTAGGTTCCGCGGCTTCGCGGCGCGACCCGGACGCGTGAGACTTCGGGGCTATAGCTCAGCTGGTAGAGCGCTTGAATGGCATTCAAGAGGTCAGCGGTTCGACTCCGCTTAGCTCCACCACGCGCCCCCTCCTAAGAAAAGCGGCGATCCTCGCCCTTTGCGGACCGATATCAGTTTGCGGAATTCAGGCGTTCGATTTCTCGGGCAAATGAGAGGCGCAGTTGGTTTGCCTCATCATCCGGCAACCAGCCCGCCATCTGCGGGAAGACGGTCTGCCACATGCGCGCATCCCGATCCGACCAGGGCATGGCCGCGGCGTTCCGCGCCTTTTCCAAGAGCGTATTGAGGCGGCGGCGGATGTCGGCGGGGTCGGGCAGGAAGGTCTGAACCGGTGCCCCGAACTGGTTGTCGCCCTCGCCAAACAGGCTGCCTTGTATCGGGCCTGCGGGGTGGCCGAAGAGATCGGTCTGCTCGCTCATCGATCCGCGCCGGCCTGCGCGCCTTCCACCATGCCCACATCGACCGAGCTCTCCGACAGTGCGCCCGCGGCCCGTAGATCGTCTGCGTCGAGGGTCGGGGCGCCAATGATCCGGGCAAGTAGGGCCGCCTGGGCAGGTTCCAGAGCGACAAGGCGGGTCAGTATGCGCAGCACGTTCAATAGTTCGCTGGTGTATTCCGGTGGCCAGGTTTCGGGCTGGATGTCGCCGAGCGGCGACGGCGGCCGGCGGTCGCCCATCGGCGGCTTGGAGCGATCCTGGCGGCGATAACTCCACCATTGGCGCAGGACGTTCTTCCCGGAGACCTCATAGGCCCACACAGCCGGCGAGACGTTGGCGACATAACCCGTGCCGATCTTCAGGCGTCGTTGGGGGGCGTGATAATCCAGTTCGTGAGGCATGGCCTCGAGCGTGGTCGGCAGCGCGCCGCCGGCCGGGATCGTCGGCTCGTCCTTGTCGACGCGCGGGGGACCCGCCGGGCGGCCGTCGGCGAACCGCTCGCCGAACGTGTGCAGCCAGATCACCTCGCGGCCCATCGCCACGGCCTGCGCAAACAACTCACCATCGCCGGTGATCGGGATTCGCAGGCCAGGCTGCTTGAGGTGGCTGCGGAAGGCCGCGATATAGGCCGGGCTCGCCGCGATGGCGACGATGTAGGCGAACAGGTCTTCGGCCGTGACCTCCCTGCAGTAGACGGCGGACAGTTCGATCAGGAGGCCGGGCGGCAGGTTGAACCGCGACGCATCGGGGTCGGCCCACAGCGGGAACACTCGCCCGCCGAACGAGCCCTTGTAATGGTGGAGATCGGGCATCAATCCGCTCACGGTCAGAGACGGCCCCTCGGTTGGCGAGTGAGCCATGAGTGCGGACAGGTAGACTTGTTGCGTCGAGTGGGCGTTCCAAAGGTTGGGGTTCGGCTGGTTCAACAAACGGGCATCGGGGATGATCCACTGCCGATCAAATGATCGGAATGCGTAGCGCTCCGGTTCGATCGTTTGATCGGAATCTTTGGCGACGGCCAGCTCCCGATGCGGATGTCCCGCCAGTCCCTCCTTCACGAGCTTATCGACATGCTTGTCACCCGCCTCCCCTTTGCGAAGATGCGGATGGAACAACATCGCCTTTCTCGCGGGGTCCTTCTCGGCGGTCAGCCGGGTCCAGCGTTTTCGCAGAGACTCCGCGTCCGGCGCGATGACCCACGTGCGGCCGGCCATGACCCCCGAGCCGTTGTAGACGAAGAGGTCCTCAAGCGCTGGAAAGCCGGCCCAGTCGGCTGCAGCCGCCGGAAGGAAGGGCGCGCGCCAGTCGTCGGGCGCGTCAGCCCAACCCGCGTCGTCCAGGGCGATGGCGGCTAGGGCGGCGAACTTGTCCTCACGCGATCCCTCGGGGAGGCTGCGGAAACGGACATGCGCGGGTTTCGTCGGATCGGTCGTCGCCAGTCGAACCGCCATGACGATGCACACCGGCTGCTGCACCCCCTGGAAGACGCGGCTGGACACTGGCGGCTGGTGCCCCTCCGGCGTGCAGTCGATGACCCAGATTTCCTGCGCGTCGCGCCGCAGGTCGCTGCGCATCTTCTGGAAGCCCGGTCCGTTGAGGAAGCCGGCAACGGTGATAAAGCATACGACGCCCCGGCGATGGGTCCAGACCGCCTCGCTCTTATCCGTGCCGCCGCGAAAGGCGTCGCCGCCGAACACCTTCCACGCCGCCCATCGCCAGAAATACACGTAGAGATTCCTCAGGTGCTTGGCGTGGGCGCCGACCCCCCAACTCGCCGGCGGCTGCCAATCGTCCAGCGGCGAGACGAGCCTGTCCCCCCGCGCCTCGACCCAGCCGCCGAGACCCTTGGCCTTTTCCTTGTAGGGCGGATTACCGATGACGACGGTGATCGCCTCCTTGCGCTTCACCGCGTTGGCCGCCTTGCGGGATTCGGCGAGCCCCGTCATGGAACTCGGTATCCAGGCCGTCTCCTCGTCGGGATCGGCCAGGGTGTCGGCGATATAGACGCGAAGTTGAGAGGCTTCGGCCCTTTCCGCCTTGATGTCTTCGAGGTCGACGATCTCGGCCAGGAGGCGAAGCTGGGCCACCGCGAACGGCCCAAACTGCAGCTCGAAGCCGATCAGCCGGTGGAGCGAAGCGGCGATGGCGGCCGGCACGGCGCCCGCGCCCTCGGCCGCTTCGACCGCCTCGGCGATGGAGCGAAGGACGCCCAGCAGGAAGGTCCCGGTACCGACGGCCGGGTCGGCCAGCGTGACCTCCGGCGAGGCGAGGCCCCTGGGCAGGCCGAAGCGCGCAGGCGCGCGAAGCGCATCGTGCACCATCCGCACCATGGCGGTGACGATCTGCGGCGGGGTGTAATAGGAGCCGGTCTGCTTGCGCAGCGCGTTGTCGTACTGGTGAAGAAACAGCTCGTAGAAATAGAGCCACGCCTCGGGGTCACCCTTGCTGATTTGCGCCCAGTCCACGACGTCAAGCACGCGCGTGAGGGTCTTTAGGGACGTATCCAGCGTGTGCTGCTCATCCGCCTCCTCGGTCAGCAGGTGAAGGGCGGAACCGATAAGCGAATTCAATTTCCGAAGCGCTTTGGCCGCCGGTTCGATGCCCTGGTCGAGAGCAATGCCCCGCGCCTTGGCCATCAGCAGGCCGAAGGTGACGGCCTGGGCGTAGCCGTCGGCGAACTCGGCGTCGGTAGCGTGGGGAAAGAGGAGCTTTCGCCAGTCGTCCCTGAGACTGGTGAGCCCCTTGGCGCCGCGATCCAGCTGCTCAGCCACCTCGTCGCGCAGGAGGCGGCATAGGCGGGCCGAGGTTTCGGCCAGCTGACGCGGGCTGCGGGGCGGAACGGGGTCCCATTGGTAGAACAGCTCGAACAGGGCCGCGAGCGTGGCCGGAGCGGCCAAGGCGGCGCCCGCGGTGCGGACATCTCCAGCCAGATGAACGATCGGCGCGGCGAGCTTGCCATCGCGCCACAGGCTGAAGGCGTTGCCGTCGGTGTAGATCAGGTTGGGCAGCGATCTGAGGCGCTCCCATTGGGCGCGGTCGTGCGACTTGGCTGGAAACCTGTTCGGATCGGCGCCTTTCCCCGGCGCCTTGACCTCGATGAAGCCGATCAGGGCGTTCTTGCGGGTGACGGCGTAGTCGGGCCGCGTCATCAGATCGGCCAGGGAGGACTCGCCTACCAGCACCGATTCCCGCGCCGCAAGGCCGATGAGGGTCCCGATTTCGGCGACCAGGGCCTCCAGAGGGGCCCGCAACTGATCTTCCGGCTGTCCCGTCGCGACCGGATTGTCGAGCTTGGCTTTGGCCGCGGCCCCGAAGCGGGATACGGCTTCAATCAAGGACAGGTTTGCGCTCACTGAATTCCCCCAGGCTCGTTCATCGCTTGGGGACAGTCTGTGCGCAACCATGATCGGGGCTGGAATTGGCCGCGAATCAGCGAATTATCCTTACCGTGACTCAACTTGAACTATTCGCGCAGCCCATTGTCACGGTGTCGACCACCCCGAAGGTGGAGTCGGTGCGGGCGAGGCTGGAGGCGGTGTTGGCGCCATTGCGGTCCGCCTCGGAACTTCCATGGTCCGAAAGGGAAACGGCCCGATGGAAGCTCATCTTTCCCCAGATGGCGGGCTGGCTGCCGCCGGAAGAGCGGGACGCGGTGCGGGCCGAGTTCGCGAGCCTGATCCAGCGGCTCTGATTGGCCGACTTGCGGCCGGCGGAAGACGAACGGCCTTCCACTAATGGAAGCCGACGCTCCCCGGCGTGGCGTTGAACACCACCAACACGGTGTTGCCGGCCTGGCGCTGGTGGGAGGCGTCAGCGCCGATGGCGAAAAGCACGAACTTCAGGGCGACGCCGCCTTTTACGGCGCGGGTGACGGTGAAGTCGAAGGCGATCGTCTGGTCGGCGGCCACCCCTTTCTTGATCGGCGGACCGGGATCGTCGGGCGGGGACGAACTCACCGACGAGGACGAAGCGGCCTGAGGCATGGCGTTGGACGATCGCCCAACGGCCGTAAAGCGTCTCTTTACACAGAACACAACGCACGGTAAGGTTCCGTGTGAAGATCAGGAACGTCGTTCACAAGGGATTGCGAAAGTTCATTGAGGATGACGATCACGCCGGCCTGCCGGCGGCGGCCGTCGTCAAGGTTCGCCGCATGGTGTCCTTCCTCCAGGACATGCAGGGGGAAGATGAGTTGCGCGCCGTGCCGGGCTGGAAGGCGCATCGGCTGACGGGCGATCGCAGGGGAACCTGGAGCCTGTTGGTCACCAAGAACTGGCGCATCACCTTTCGGATCGATCAGGCCGAGATTGAGATCGTCGATCTGGACTATGAAGACTACCACTAGGAGAGCGCCATGAACGCCGGTCCCGGCATCCGAATGAACAGTCCCGCCCATCCCGGCGGGTTCGTGCAAAGCGAGGTCATCGAGCCGCTCGGGCTTTCGGTCACCGCCGCGGCCCGCGCGCTGGGCGTCACGCGCCCGGCCCTGTCGGCCCTGCTCAACGAGCGGGCGGCGCTGTCGTCGGAGATGGCCTTGCGGATCGAAAAGGCCTTCGGCGTTTCCATGGATACCCTCATGCGGATGCAGAACAGCTGGGAGATCGCCCGCACCCGCCGCAGGCAGAGCGAAATCGACGTCGCGCCGTACGTGGGAAAGACGGCCGGCGCGCCGATCTGATCTCGCGCAACCGGGGGGCGACATGACCAGGCTCATGCGACTGGCAAGACACCGACCGTGTCCAGCGGATGATCACCGAAGAGATTCCCGCGCGGGTTGCGGCCGATCAAGCCTATCAGAACGCTCGCGCCAACTCCGACAAGGCCGCGGCCCGTCTCGAGCATGACCGCGCGCTGGCCAACGTGATCGTTGGCCTGATGAAGGACGATTCGACCCTCTTCAAGCAATTCAGCGACAATGATGACTTTCGTAAATGGCTTTCAGACACCGTATTCGCCTCGACCTATTCAACGACCGCAGCCCCAGGCGGAGCGAGTCCACAGGCGCGGTAACAGGGTTCGGGCTTCGCGCCACTGAGTATGCTGACCGATGAGGCGCCTGCAGGGGCGGGCTTCCAGGCCGCCGCTGATTGCGGCGACAGGGCGAGGGGGTGCGGAATAAGGGCGGGTTGAAAGCCCGCGCTCCGGCGGCGGCCAGACCGTTACCGCCGGTCCCGCGAGCGGTGGACGATCAGGTTGTCGATCTCGACGTCCTTGAGGCGGACACGGCCGATGACGAGGCGGCCTATGGCCACCGCGCCGATAGCCACCGCGCCGATGGCGACGGCGCCGAGCGCGACGGCGCCCAGGAGCGCGGCCGCGGCGACGAGGCCGCCCGAAGCCATGCCGGCGCGACTGGAGACGCCTCTGTGGTTGGGCTGCCATTGCAGGATGTCGTTGGGCAGCCGTTCAGGCTCATCGTAATCGCTGGTCATTCTGAAAAACGGGCCTCCTCGCCCCTGGCGAAACGGCGGCCATGGCCCGCCGGTTCCACCTTTAGAACCGCAGTCGCGCCATGGTCACGGCGTCGACATAGGCGCCGTCGCGAAAGGCGTAGGCGCGCAACAGCCCTTCGCGTTCGAAGCCGAACCTCTCGTAGAGGGCGATGGCGCGGTCGTTGTCGGAAAATACCGTCAGCTTGAGGCGTCGGTAGTCGAGCCAGCGATCGGCCTGATCGAGAAGGGCGGCCAAATTGCAAGGCGCCCCAGACGGCGCGGGGCTGGTTGAAGACCTCGGTAACCTCGGCCATGTCGTGCGGCTCGAGCGCGCGGATCAGGATGGGGTCTTGGCTCATCGGTGTCTCTCGGGGATGCGGCCGGCGGCATAGCGGCTTGGTAGAAAATTCCAGTGTCCGGTGTGTTCCGCGCCGCCGGTTCGGTTTAGTGCCCTTTGGCGTCTTAGCGGAGTGTCTCCCATGATCATCGTCGATAAACGCGCCATGGTTGGCGGCCTGCTGGCGTTTGGCCTTGCCGCGTGTGGCAAGGCCCCGGTCGCCGCCCCCTTGCCTGACGACATGAGCATGGGCAATGCCAAGGCCCCGGTCACAGTCATCGAGTATGCCTCTGTCGGATGTCCGATCTGCGGCGCCTGGTATCGCGAAGTGTTCCCGAGCTTCAAGGCCAAGTACATCGACACCGGCCGCGTGCGCTTCGTCAGCCGCGAGATGCTGGTCGGTAATTCCAGCGAAGTGGCTCTCGCGGCGGCCGGATTTCTGCTCGCGCGCTGCGCCGGCAGGGACAGGTATTTCACCGTCACCGACGCGATCTACAAGGGCCAGACCGCGGCCTACGCCGATCCCCACGGATTCCTGCTCAACCTGGCCCGGTCGATGGGCTTCGACGACGCCAGGTTCGACGCCTGCGTCACCGACCGCGCGGCGCTCAATGCGCTCAATGCGCGCGTAGACGCCTACGCCAACACCGACAAGGTCAACGCAACGCCGACCTTCGTCATCAACGGCAAGGCCCTGGAGCCCGGCTACCACCCCTTGAGCGACCTGGATGCGGCCATCGCCGCGGCTCAATCGTCCCGTTGATGGTCACAGGTCAGCAGCCCTGGCCGTGCGCTTGAATGAGGCTCGGCTGATCGCCATTTGAGTTGTTCGGGCGATGAATCGCCCAGCTTGCGAACATAATCCCGTTTTGGAATTTCTGAACTGCCGGCTCACCGGGGCGTTGGTCTGGTGAAGGAGATGGCGATGATGACATCGAATCTTTCCGTCGAAGACTTCGCCGCGCTCGGCGCACCCGATCTGGTCTATGTGCGGCCGATCAAGGCGGCGGACATATTGGCCAGTACGCCGGTGGAGCAGCTTCGCAGCTTCGACCTCGATCCGGAGCAGACTTTGTATGCGGTTCATCGCGCCGACGGCGAGCGGCTGGCGGTGATGGGCGACAAGGATTCGGCGGTCGCCGCCGCTCTGGCCCACGAACTGGCTCCCGTGTCGGTTCACTAGGCGCTCGCCGCCGCCACGGCGGTAATTCTGTTGCCGATCACGCGGCCGAAGAGCGAGCTTCGCGGCCCAGGATGGCGCGGATCGCGTCGACCGAGTGGGCGCCGCGCAGTTGCTCGCGGAGCTGGGCTTCGCGAAACACCCGCGACACCCGGGCCAGGGCGCGCAGATGATCCGATCCGCTGTCCGACGGCGCCAGCAGGGCGAACAGCAGGTCCACGGGCTGTTCATCGACCGAGCCGAAGTCGATCGGCGTCTCGAGCCTGACGAACACACCCTGCATCTGGGCGAGCGCGGCCACATGGGCGTGAGGCGCCGCGACACCGTGGCCGACGCCGGTCGGTCCGGCGGCTTCTCGCTCCATCAGCGCGTCGAAGACCTGCGGGGCCCTCAGAGAGAAGGCGCGGGCGGCGATTTCGGCGATCACCGACAGCGCCTGGCGCTTGTTCGACGCCGACACTCGAGGCGCAATGGCCCCAGCCGCCAGCAGCGCGCCAATATTGGAGCCCAGCGCCGGTTCATACGCCATGTCGCCCGCCCTAGTTGGTGGAAACCTGAGTCGCCTCGCCTTTGGAAGCCATGGTGCGCTCTGGGTCGATCCAGCCGATGTTGCCATCGGGACGGCGGTATACCACGGACAGGCCGCCGTGCGCCGCGTTGCGGAACACGATTGTTTGAGACTCGGTCAGGTCCATGTCCATCACCGCCATGGAAACGGTCATGGTCTTAAGAGCCGCCTGGCTTTCGGCAATGATCATCGCCGCGGGCGGACCGGCGTCGTCGCCGCCATCCCATTCCCCATCCGCCTCGTCTCCCGGGGCCTTTAGGATATAGAGGGCGGCGGTTTCGGCGGCCTTGGCGTTGGCGCCGGGCGTGTGGCTTTTCAGTCGTCGCTTGTAGCGCCGGATGCGGGTCTCAATCTTGTTCAGGGCCTGGCTGAAAGCGCCGTGCGCATCGGCGGCCACGCCGTGACTCTGCAGTTGCTGGCCCGACGCCAGGGCGACCATGCAATCGACCCGGAAACCAGAGCCATCGCGGCAGACCACAACCTCGGCGTCGCCGCCGCGCTCAAAGTACTTGCCGATCGCGCCTTGCAGGTCGTCGGTGACCCTGCCGCGCAGTGCTTCGCCGACATCGACATGTTTTCCGAAGACCTGAACCTGCATGGCCAATCAACGCGCGGCGACAAGGAAAGTGTCAATCGGGCGCCGTGATCAGGCCCTGCACTCCAGCATCCGCTTGCGTTGAACCGACGAGGGAATGCGCATGGCTTCGCGGTATTTGGCCACCGTGCGGCGGGCGATGTCGACGCCGGCTTCCTTGAGGATCTCGACGATGGCGTCGTCCGAATGCACCGCCGCTTGACCGGCTTCGGCTTCGATCAGGGCGCGGATCTTGTGGCGGACGGCTTCGGCCGAATGCGCCTCGCCGCCGCCGGTCGAAGCGATCGAGGCGGTGAAGAAGAACTTCATCTCGAAGGCGCCGCGGGGCGTCGCCAGGTATTTGTTGGAGGTCACGCGGCTGACCGTCGATTCATGCATGCCGATGGCGTCGGCGACGGTCTTCAGATTGAGCGGCCGCAGATGTTCGACGCCGAAGGCCAGAAAGGCGTCCTGCTGGCGGACGATCTCGCTGGCCACCTTGAGGATGGTCTTGGCCCGCTGGTCGAGGCTCTTGACCAGCCAGGTGGCCGACGCCAGGCATTCGGACACGAAGGTCTTGTCCTGCGCCGTCCGGGCGCCGCCCGACACCCGGGCGTGATAGCGCTGGTCGACCAGGAGTCTTGGCAGGGTGTCGGTGTTCAACTCGACGCTCCACAGGCCCCCCGGTCCCTCGCGCACGAACACGTCGGGGATTATCGCCTGGGCCGGCTCGCCTCCGAAAGCGGCGCCCGGCCTTGGCGTCAGGGCGCGCAGTTCACGGACCATCTCGGCTAGGTCGTCGGCATCGACGCCGCAGGCTTTGCGCAGGCCGACCATGTCACGGCGAGCCAGGCGGTCGAGGTTGCCCAAGAGCGCGTCCATGGCCGGATCGAAGCGTCCCTTTTCGATCAGCTGCAGGCGCAGGCATTCGGCCACGTCGCGGGCGAACACCCCGGTGGGCGCAAAGCCCTGCAACAGGATGAGCACGTCTTCGACCAGGACCAGATCGCACCCCAGGCGCTCCGCCGTTTCGGCCATGTCCGCGCGCAGGTAGCCGCCGTCGTCGACGCCGTCGATGAGCACCGCGGCCACGGCGCGCTCGGCCGCGCCAAGGCCGCTGACGGCGAGTTGGGCGTGAAGGTGATCGCTCAGGGTGAGCGCCCTGGCCTCGATCTGCGCGCCTTCGCCGTCCGAGCCCTCGAAAGAGCCGCCGCGCGTGGCCGAGGTCCAGTCGACCGAGCCGCCGGCGTCGGCGCCTTCGCCGGCTACCGCGTCGCCGGTGGCCCGATCTCCCGGCGATGCGCCCTCATAAAGATCGTCATGGCGCGGGTCGTGATCGGCCGGGGCGGCCGCGTCGCCGCCATGATCGGCATCAAACAGGATCGGCGCGGCCGGCGCAGGGATTTCGGCATCGACGGCCTCCGCGGAGGACTCGCGCTCGCCATCGGCGTCGTCACGCGCCAGCAGCGGATTGCGCTCGAGTTCGCCCTCGACGTAGGCCTCGAGCTCCAGGTTGGAAAGTTGCAGCAGCTTGATCGCCTGCTGCAGTTGCGGCGTGATGACAAGGCCCTGGCCCTGTCGCAGTTCCAGCCGTTGATTGAGCGCCAAGGCGCCCTCCTGACCGCATTGATCCTTGGTCAAGGTGATAGCCGCCAACCCCCATCCGAACGGTTAATGGGTTGGATTTTCGCGAATGGACGCCGCCTTGCGCCCCTTCCGTCACGGCGCAATCAAAAGCGCCGCGCCACCTTCCCCGCGTCGCGGGGCAGGAGTTTAGAAAATTCCTCCCTCGCTCTCTTTGCGGGGGAGGGGGACCGCCGGCGCAGCCGGTGGTGGAAGGGGCGCAGGCTGATCCCCTTCTGGCCGCCTCAGCCGAAACGGTCGCCCAGGTAGACCCGGCGCACCTCCGGATTGGCGAGGATTTCGCCTGGAGAGCCCTCGAACAGCACCTCGCCGGCATGGATGATCGAGGCGCGGTCGATGATGTCGAGGGTTTCGCGGACGTTGTGGTCGGTGATCAGGATGCCGATGCCGCGCGATTTGAGGTAGCCGATCACGTCGCGGATGTCGGCGATGGCCAGGGGGTCGATGCCGGCGAACGGCTCATCGAGCAGCATGAACGCCGGGTCGCTGGCCAGCGCCCTGGCGATCTCCACCCGCCGGCGCTCGCCGCCCGACAGCGACACCGCCGGTGAGGCGCGCAGATGCGAGATGTGCAGCTCCTCGAGGAGCTCATTGGTGATCTCGCGCACCTTGGCGCGGTCGTATTCCCGCATCTCGACCACGGCCATGACGTTCTGTTCGACGGTCATGCCCCGAAAGATCGAGGTTTCCTGTGGCAGATAGCCAAGGCCGCCGCGCGCGCGCTGATACATGGGCTGGTGAGTGATGTCCTCGCCGTCCAGCCAGATAATCCCGTAGTCGGCGGCGATCAGCCCTGTGATCATGTAAAAGCAGGTCGTCTTGCCGGCCCCGTTGGGTCCCAAAAGTCCCGCCACCTCGCCACGCGCCAGATGCAGGCTGACGCCCTTGACTACCTGGCGTCCTCGAAAAGCCTTGCCGATCCGATCGACGACCAGGCCGGTACTGTGATCGGCGCGCGCCGTCGATACCGTCGACGGGGCCATTGGGGGCATGCGAGTCCCCGAAAGCAGGGGGCCGGGCTGTTGCAGGATCGTCCCGGTCGGGGTGGGCGCATCATTCATCGGATGGGCCGCCGGACTTGGCGCCGGCGCCCTGGTCGGGCTTGGCGGGATAGAAGACCCCGCGCACGCGGCCTGTCTTGCCGGCGCCCGTAACGTGGGATTCCAGCGTGGCCTCCTTGGTCGACACGTTGATGGTCAGCCGGTCGCCCCTGACGACGTCCTGGCCCTGTACGACGATGACGTCGCCGGTCAGCACGATCTCGTCGCTGGCTTGCGAATAGATCGCGTGGTCGCCGCGGGCGTTCTGCTGGGCGGTGACGTAATAGACATGGCCGTCCGCCACGATCCGGTCGGTGCCGCCGCAGGCGGGCTGGCCATTGGGGCCTGAGCCCTTGGGGTGGGCATAGACGCTGATGGTGTCCGCGCGCAGGCGCGAGCCGGCCTGAAGCGCTTCCGCGTCGCCCCGCCAGATGGCCACGCATTTGGAGTTGATCACCTCGGCCTCGTTGGCGGTGATGTCGATCGGCGCGGCCGAGCCGGTCCCGAGCTGGGCGGCCGCCGGGCCTGCGAGGAACGCGCACAGCAGCGCCGCCACGGCGACGGGCCGCTGGATCCTCGCCGAAGAGATCATGCCGCGTTTCTCCGCGCGCGCGCAAAATCGCACCGGCGCATTCCTACTTCGAATTGAGCCGCGCGTGAACGCCGCCCTTGAAGACCATTCGGTCGCCCTTGTCATAGACATCGAAGCTCTTGGAGTTCAGCTGCCCCACCCGGGTCTGGCTGGCGAGCGGGCTCCTGCCGGTGACCACGCCCGTGCGCGTGTTGACGATCGCCTGGTCGGTGGCGAGGCTCGCGGTCTTGGCGTCATTGCCGCGCACATGGCCCTTGAGCAGAAGTATGCGGGTGTCTTCGCGATAGACCCCTTCATCGGCGGTCAGAGTCGATGGGTGCGGGCCGCCGACATCCAGGGTGAGCGATGGAAACCGCAACAGCACCTTCTGGAATTCCTGGTCGTCGCGGGCCGCCTGGCTGGCGCCCAGGGTGTAGGCCCTGCCGCTGTTGTCGCGGCCGAAAAAGTGGGGATTGACCATCTGGATTGGGGTCGAGGCGTCCTGGCGTCCCGAAGCCTCCCGCCGGATGGCGTGGGCCCCGACGAGGGCGGCCAGGGCGACGATCACGCCAATCATGACGGCCGGCAACGCCACGCGCAGAAACCGCACCATGCGGCTGTGGGCGCGGGCCCGTCCCTGGGGTCGGGCCTGCGCCCGTCGGGCGGCGACCGCGTTGAGGGGGGCGGCTGCGTCAGCCATGAGCGAAGATGTCGACATCGTCCCAGCCGGCGACATCGAGAGCGGCGCGGTGGGGCAGGAAGTCGAAACAGGCCTGGGCCAGGTCCACGCGTCCTTCTCGGGCCAGCATCGTGTCGAGCCGCGTCTTCAGGGTGTGCAGATGCAGCACGTCGGAAGCGCCATAGGCCAGTTGTTCGGGCGAAAGTAGGGCGGCGCCCCAATCGGAGCTCTGCTGGGCCTTGGAAAGATCGACGCCGATCAGCTCCTTGACCAGCTCCTTCAGGCCATGACGATCGGTGTAGGTGCGCGCCAGCCGCGAAGCGATCTTGGTGCAGTACACCGGTCCGGTCAGCACCCGCAGGTAGCGCTGGAACATGGCGATATCGAAGCGGCCGAAATGAAAAAGCTTGAGCACTGCGCGATCGGCAAGCAGGCGCTTGAGATTGGGCGCGTCATAGGCAGGGCGGCGCAGCTGAACCAGATGGGCCTCGCCGTCACCGGCCGATAGCTGGACGACGCACAGCGGATCGCGCCCCAGGCGAAGACCCATGGTCTCCGAATCGACCGCCACGCTCGCCGCGCCCGCGAACAGGCCATCTGGCAGGTCGCCGTCATGCAGATGGTGGGCCAACCGACCAATCGCTCCTTAGGTAAATTCAGAACTGAACCCAGCGACCATAACCCATCTGTCCGCGATGTTGGCGAGGTTCGTTCTTGGCGAAGCGGTCGCGAGGCCAACGCCGTTTGGCCGTTTACGATGGTGCCCAGGAAAGGACTCGAACCTTCACGGCCGTTAAGCCACTGGCACCTGAAGCCAGCGCGTCTACCAATTCCGCCACCTGGGCTCGCTTGCATCAGAGAAGGGCCAAGCGCGCGAGGCCGGGACGCATAGGGCGCCGACCCCCCTACCGTCAAGGAAGCGGCGGCGTTGCGCGGGCCGGGCGCCTCGTCTATCGCAGGGTGGCTTGGGCGCGGCGCCTTCGCTGTAGGAGACACCTTGTGAAGGGCCTGGCGACGGTCTTCGGCGGCTCGGGTTTTGTCGGGGCCCAGATCGTCCGCGCGCTGGCAAAGGGTGGCTGGCGGGTTCGTGTCGCGGTGCGGCAACCCGGCCGAGGCTATCGGTTGCGGATGCTGGGCGACGTCGGCCAGATCGAGATCGTCCAGGCCAACATCCGCAACGCCGCGTCGGTTGATCGGGCGCTCGAGGGCGCCGAAGCCTGCATCAACGCGGTTGCGGTTCTCTATGAGCACGGCCGCCAGTCCTTCCAGGCCCTGCACGTCGAGGGCGCGCGGCAAGTCGCGCTTGCGGCGGCGGCGCACGGCGTTGGCCGCTTGGTCCATATCTCGGCCATCGGGGCCGACGCGAACAGTCCGTCGGCCTACGCGCGATCCAAGGCGGCCGGCGAGGCGGCGGTGCGCGCCGTCGCGCCCTTCGCGGCGATCGTGCGGCCGTCGGTCGTCTTTGGCGCGGATGACAATTTTTTCAATCGGTTCGCGGCCATGGCCGTTGTGTCGCCGGCCCTGCCGCTGATCGGGGGCGGCGTGACACTGTTTCAGCCGGTGTTCGTCAGTGATGTCGCCGCGGCGGTCGCCGCCGCGCTCGCACCCTCCGCGACCGGCCTGACTTACGAGCTTGGCGGTCCGATGGCGTACAGTTTCCGGCGGCTGATGGAATTGATGCTGGCCGAGATCCGCCGCGAGCGGCTGCTGGTTCCGATACCGTTCGCCCTGGCCAGGATTATCGGCCTGGCCGGCGAAATCCTGGCCCTGACGCCTCTGCCCCCGCCAATCACCTCGGACCAGGTCAACCTGCTGCGGCGTGATGCCGTCGTCACCCCAGGGGCGCTGGGGCTCGCCGACCTGGGCGTCGCCGCCACCGCGGTCGAGCCTGTTATCGGCGCCTATCTCTATCGCTACCGAAAAGGCGGCCAGTACGCCGAGCCGGTCGAAGCCGCCGCCGCCGCCGCCGCGGGTTAAACCCTCCCTAGTCTTCCGGATCGGCGCCGACGTAGCGGGCTCTTGGCCTGATCAGCTCGCCGGTCTGAAGCTGCTCGAGGGCATGCGCGATCCATCCCGCGCACCGTGCCACCGCGAACAGGGCGAAGGGGGCGTCGGCGGGCAACGCCAGGCCGTCCGCCATCGCCGCCAGGGCGAAATCGACATTGGCCGGCGTTCCCGTCGCGCCGCTGCCGGCGAGCCGCAGGGCTTCGAGATCCGCGCTCGGGCGCAAGACCGTGAGCAACGCGGCGGCTCTGGGGTCGCCCTCCGGATAGAGCGGGTGGCCAAAGCCCGGCAGGGCGGCGCCCTGGGCCAGGCGCGCCTCGATCGCCGCCGCCGCGCCCGATCGCGACGCCTCTTCGGAGAGCGCCTTCACCCGCGCCCCGGCGCCGCCGTGCAGAGGTCCAGACAGCGTCGCCAGGCCCGCAAGCGCGCAGGCTGAAAGCGAGGCCCCGGTCGAGGCCGCCACGCGCGCGGCGAAGGTCGAGGCGTTGAGCTCATGGTCGGCAAGCAGGACAAGTGCTCGCCGGATCAGGTCACAGCCGGCGGGACCGCACCCCCAGGCGTGGCCGAGGCGTTCGTGCACCGCGCCGCCGGCCGTAACCCCGCAGACGGCGTCGGTCAGCACGTCGAGCAGCGTCGCGGCCTCCACCGCCAACGCCAGCGGCGCGCGGCCCCTGGCCGGGGGATCGATCCCAGCCTTGGCGGCGAGGGCCGTGAAGGCGCGGGCCCGCATGGTCTGGCCGGTGGGCGGCGGGCCCCTAAGCGATCGCTTCAGGGCCGCTCCGTGTCCACCACGCAAGAGACGGGCGACGCTTTCCAGGGTTTCGGTGTTCGCCAGGCGCACGGCGTCGCGGCCACGATAATAGAGCCGTCCTCCGGCGATCGTGGTTATCGAAGACTGCAGCACCGGTTCGCCCCAGGCGATGGCGTCCGCGGCCACCTGGGCGGCCTTGCGGCCCCGCCGTTTGCGGTTTTCAAGCGCCAGGACGTCCGCGGCGCGATACAGACTGCGGTGCGGCTCCCCGGGGGAGGGTCCAGCGCCAATCCGTCCCCGACTGACATAGGCGTAGAGGGTCTGGGCCCTGATTCCCAGGCGTTCGCAGGCTTCTCTCGCCGTCAGCCAGTCATTCATCATAGGTTGATTATATTGATCAATCTTGATTTAATCATTAGAACCTCGCATGCCGCATCGTCGATCGCAAGGGGACGATGATGAGCGAAGACTATGAGGGGTTAGAGGGTGTGATCGCGGCGCGGACGGTGCTTTCCGACGTCGACGGCGCCGCCGGGCGCCTGATCATTCGAGGCTTTGCCCTGGACGCGCTGGTGGGAAACGTCGGCTTTGAAGAGACGCTCGGCCTGCTGTGGGCCGGCTTCTTCGACAATCTGCCAGCCGCGCTTCAACCGCCGCTCGGCGCCGCGCGGGCGGAGGTGTTCGATGAAGTGCGCGCGCTGGACAGCACGCTGATCGCGCGCACGCCGATGGAGGCCATGCGCGCGCTGACCGCCCGGCTCGCGGACGGCGACGACCTGCCCACCGCCCTGCGGCTGGTCGCGGCGCCGGCCGTGTTCACCGCCGCGGTGATCCGGGCCAGGGCCGGGTTGGCGCCCGTCGCGCCAAGCCCATCGGCCGGCCACGCCGCCGACATCCTGCGCATGAGCCGCGGATCGAGCCCTTCGCCGGCCCAGGCCGCGGCGCTCGACGCCTATCTGGTCAGCGTCTGCGATCATGGGCTCAATGCATCGACCTTCGCCGCCCGCGTGGTGGCCTCGACGCGCCCTGGCCTGACATCGGCCGTTTTGGCGGGGATCGGCGCATTGAAGGGACCCTTGCACGGCGGCGCGCCTGGACCGGTGATCGACATGCTCGACGCCATCGGCAGGCCAGGCAATGCGCGAAGCTGGATCGAAGCGGCGCTGGAGCGCGGCGATCGCCTGCCCGGCTTCGGCCACCGCATCTACCGCGTTCGCGATCCCCGCGCCGACGTCCTCAAGCGCACGGTCAGGCTGCTCGGGGACGGCTCGCATGAACTGCCCGGGCGCCTCGCCTTCGCCGAGGCGGTCGAACGCGCCGCCCTCGATATCCTCAAGAGTCGAAAACCCGACCGCTCGCTGCAGACCAATGTCGAATTCTACACCGCCCTGCTGCTCGAAGCGCTTGGCTTTCCGCCGGCCGCCTTCACGTGCGTCTTCGCCATGGGCCGCGTGGCCGGCTGGATCGCCCACGCCCGCGAACAGGTCGCCACCGGTCGGATGGTCCGCCCGCAGTCCGTCTACGTCGGACCCGAACCTAGGGCGGCCGCCTGAGGGCGGGACCCAATTTCCCTTCGGTTGCCCAGGTGCAATCAGAAAATGCGGCGCCCCCGGCTCCGTGGGGGGTGAGCGGATGATGGGTCAAAGCGTCGGATACCCTCGTCCGGCGTAGTCGAAATTTTGTTGTTCAACCCGCACGTCTTCGGGATTTGACATCGTCGCCACGAAGGATCGGACTGTCTTTATCAGCAACGTCTGGGGATCGAAGTCGAACCAGTCGACCCCCCGAACAAGTCGGTCACGCGCCCCATTGAAGGCCGTCCACTCCAGGATGGTGGCATGCCGGCCGGCGTCGGTGAGCTGTTGGTCGACCGTCCAGTTCCGGCCCGACGCCTTGACCAGGGTTTTGGAACGGGTTCCGATTGTGACTGCGCCCCGCCAGCTTTCGAGGCCACGATCATTCACTGGCATATAGTGGACGGCGTCCGCGCAGAAGCACGCTGTGATTGCTTCGGCGTCTGCATCGTTACAAGCCTGAATGTAGGTCCTGACGACATGCTCCATCCGATTGGCGAGCGTCTGCTGAACCATGCGGCTTGGTCTCCCCCTTGGACCGAAACCGTGACACTTTGCGTTTCCAAATCCAAGCGTGCGTTGGCGCCCGAATTTGACCAGCGGACCTCAAGGCGCTTCTACGCCCGGCCGAGGCGTCGGGTCGGCTCATTGCAGCTCAGTCGTCTCTCAAGACGATTTCAAAGTCTTGACCACCGTAAAATATCCCAACAACCAGCACGTCGGTGGCCTCCATCACGAATGCAATCGTCGCGCGCCGGCGAAAACCGATAGTTCGCAGCCGGGGCAGAATGTCGCCGCGCAGGGTTCCGACGTTCGGGAAATCGCGAAGCGATTCCAGCTGATCGAGAATCGCATTGTTGAATCGCAACGCCGTAGCCGGCGAAGCCGCCGCGGCGATGTAGTCATAGAGATCGTCAAGTTGCGCGCGCGCCTCGGTCGAGAAGACGATCTTGCGGCTCACCGTGGGGGAGCTTGAGCCGCCCGCGCCGCGTGGCGCTCGGTTAATGCGGTTCGGACATCCGCCAAAGAACTCCCGCGGGAAGGGTCCGCCTTCATTGCGTGATAGGTCGGGACAACTTCATTGCGCAGCCAATGCTCGACGGCCCTTTCCCGAGCCTGGAGCGCGCGTAGACCCTCTCGGATAACTTCGCTTTCGCTCGCGTATTCGCCCGAAGCGACTTTCGCACGGACCTCCGTGGCCATCTCGTTGGGCAAAGTGACACTGAACTGTTGGGTCGAGCGCATCGTCGCTTCCTCGCCGAGAGTAGGATTAAATCCTACGCCTAGATCGGTTTCAAGGACTCCATTCAGTGGCAAGCGGAAAAAATCGGTCGCGACGGCCATCGGAGAGATTTGCGGCGAAGCCGTGGAATCGCGCTCACGGACCACGGTGGATCACCGATAAGCGATCAGCTAGGTTCGCCTGCGAGTCGTTCTCGCTACAGCGTCGGCAGGTTCCCAGGTAGACTGCACTCCATGGGGGCTATCGATAACAATCGCGCGCGAACCGCGGCGCTGACCAGGCGCGTGACCCTGCTGTCGATGGCCATGGCCGCCGGACTGGCCGCGCTCAAGCTGGTGGTCTGGCTGGCCAGCGGTTCGGTGGCCCTGATGGCGTCGATGGCCGACTCGGGCCTCGATCTGATTGCCTCGACCGCGACTTTCATCGCCGTGCGCTACGCCGCCGCGCCGCCCGACGCCGAGCACCGCTTCGGCCACGGCAAGGCCGAAGCCTTCGCCAGCCTGATCCAGGCCGGCCTGGTGTTCGCTTCCGCCGCCCTGGTCGGCCAGGAAGCCATCCGCCGGGTCATTCACCCGGCGCCGGTCGCGCGCGAGGGCTGGGCGATCGCCATCATGCTGACCTCCACGGTGTTCACCGCCGGGCTGATCGCGGCCCAGACGCGGCTCCTGCGGCGAGCCCAATCGGTGGCGGTGTCGTCGGACCGGACGCATTACGCCGCCGACCTCGCCTCCAACCTTATCGCCCTGGTCGGAATCGCGGCCGCGGCGGTGTTCGGTCTGCCGAGGATGGACGCTCTGGCCGGGCTGGGGGTGACAGTGATCCTGCTCTGGGGCGCGGTTTCGGTGTTTCGCAAGGCGGCCGACCAGCTGATGGACCATGAGCTGGCCGACGAGGCGCGCGCGCGGATCGTCGATCTGATGATGCAGGACCGCCGCATCACCGACGTCCATCAGCTGCGCACCCGGGCCGCGGGGCCGACGGTGCATGTCCAACTGCACGCCGACATGGACCCGGACCTGACGCTCGACGTAGCCCACCAGGTGCTGATCGCCGCCGAAAAACGGGTGCTTGCGGCCTTTCCGGGGGCCGACATCATCATCCATGCCGACCCGCGGGGCCGGGCCGAACCGCATGGCGGCGAATTCGCGCCGGTCTCGCCAGGCTGAGCCTGGAGAGCGGGTTCACCCCGAACTTTGCCGATTCCCCCGCCCGGCGATTGCGCTATAGCTCCCCAGTCGAATGAGCCTCGAACGCACCCTGCATCATTTTCCTCTCGACCCGGCCTCGCGCCAGGTCCGCCTCGCCCTGGGGGAAAAGCGGCTGGTATTCAGCGAGAACGTGGTTCGCTATTGGGAACGGCCGCAGGACTTCGCGGCGCTCAACCCCGCGGGGGTGACCCCGGTTCTGGTCGAGACCTCGTCCGCCGGTCAGGTGGTCGTCTGCGAGGCCCGCGCCATTCTCGAGCATATCGAAGACGCCGCGCCGGGGCTGATGGGCGCGACGCCGGCCCAGCGGGCCGAGACGCGGCGCCTGATGCAGTGGTTCGATCGCAAGTTCGACAACGAGGTCAACGCCTACCTGCTCCACGAAAGGCTGGAAAAGCGCCTGCTGAAGATGGGCGCGCCCGATCTTTCCAACATGCGCCAGGGCCGCGACGCGCTGAAGCTTCACTTGACCTATCTCGAGCGTCTGCTGCAGACCCGCGACTGGCTGACGGGCGGCCCTATGAGCTTCGCCGATTTCGCCGCCGCCGCGCACATCTCCGTGCTCGACTATTTCGGCGACGTCCCCTGGCGCGATTTCCCGTCGGTGAAGACCTGGTACATGAAGCTCAAGTCCAGGCCCGCGTTCCGGCCGATCCTGGCTGATCGCTGGCCGGGACTGGCGCCGGCCGGCCACTATGACGACCTCGATTTCTGAGCGCCCCCGCCAGGCGATCACCGAGCGGGCCCGGACGCTAGGCTTCGAGGTTTGCCGCTTCGCCGGTGTCGAGGCGCCGTGGCCGGCGTCGGATCGGCTGGCGCGGTTCATCGCCGCCGGTCGCCACGGCCAGATGGCCTGGATGGAAACCACCCAGGCGCGGCGATCACACCCCCGCAAGCTTTGGCCGCAGGCCCGTTCGGCCGTGGTCCTCGGGCTCAACTACGGGCCCGACCACGACCCCCGCGAAACCCTGGGCTTGCGCACGCGGGGGGCGATCTCGGTCTATGCCCAGGGCCGCGACTATCATCAGCTGATCAAGGGCAGGCTGAAGACCCTGGCCAGCTTCATGGTCAGCCGCCTGGGCGGCGAGGCCAAGGTGTTCGTCGACACCGCACCCTTGATGGAAAAGCCGCTGGCGGCCATGGCCGGCGTCGGCTGGCAGGGCAAGCATACCAATCTGGTTTCGCCCGATTTCGGGTCCTGGCTGTTCCTCGGCAGCGTGCTCACCACCCTGGACCTTGAGGCGGACGCCCCCGGGGAGGACCGCTGCGGCTCGTGCCGCGCCTGTCTCGACATCTGCCCGACAGGGGCCTTCCCCGCGCCCTATCATCTCGATGCCCGCAAGTGCATCTCCTACCTTACCATCGAGCACGCGGGGCCGATCCCGGTCGAGTTTCGCGCCGCCATGGGCAACCGGATCTATGGCTGTGACGACTGCCTGGCCGTCTGCCCCTGGAACAAGTTCGCCAGAGTGGCCGGCGAAGCCAAGCTGCACGCCCGGGACGCTGCGCGGTCGCAGGCCCTGGCCGATCTGGCAGCCCTCAATGACGCCGCCTTTCGGACCCTGTTTTCGGCCAGCCCGATCAAGCGCATCGGGCGCGACCGCTTCGTGCGCAACGTCCTCTACGCGATTGGCAACTCAGGCGATCCCCGCCTGGCCGCCGCCGCCGCTCCGCTGCTCGCCGACCCCTGCGAAACCGTGCGCGACGCGGCCCGCTGGGCGCTGGAGCAGATAGGCCGTCCCGCGCCCCTTCCACCCCCGCGCTTGCAGCGCGGCGGTCCCCCTTCCCCGCTGCGCGGGGCAGGAGTTTAGCTAAATCCTCCCCCGCAAGCGCAGCGCCGCGGGGGAGAGGGACCGCCCGCGTAAGCGGGAGGTGGAGGGGGCG
>DATCCB010000084.1:0-6592 GCA_036511515.1 Caulobacteraceae bacterium
GCTTGCGGGGGAGGAATTTGGCTAAACTCCTGCCCCGCGAAGCGGGGGAGGTGGCGCGGCGCTTTTGCTTGCGCCGTGACGGAGGGGGCACAAGGCCGCACCAATCTGGTCGCAAGGGGCCCGAGAGACCGGCCGCTCCTAACTCACCGCGCCGCGCAGCCGGCCAGGGCGGCGGTCAGCTCGCGCTCGCGGGCGATGCGCAGCAGCCGGCCGGCCGCCAGCAAGCGCACGCGGGCGAAGAGGTCAGGCGCCCCGACCAGCGCCGCGTCGGTATCGGGATAAAGCGCCGGCGGTCCGACGGCGGGGCGGCAGGCGACCGGCGTCGGCAGGCTGACCGTGCGCGGGCCCCCGCGCCCAGGAACGCCGGCGCAGGCCGCCAGCACGCTCGCCGCCGCGAGGGCGGATAGCGCGCGACCGCTCATCGCCGCCGCTCCACGCCCAGGCTGCGCAGGATCAGCGCATCGGCCGCGGTGCAGCCGTCGCCCCCCTCCCGCGCGGCAAGGATGCTCGCCGCCCGCGCCTCTTCGCCGGCCCCCGAGCGCCTGGCGACGGCCAGGGCGCGATCGGCCGCCTCGGTGGACCGGCGGGCCGCGTCGCCGAGGGCCTGGAAGGCGGCGTTCTGGCGGGCGATGTCGGTTTTCAGCCGCGCCTGGCCGGCCTTGCAGGCGTCAAGTAGCCCGCGCTCGGCGACCAGCTGATGCTTGACGTGCGCCAGGCGCAGGCTCTGCACGCCGCCGAAGGCCAGGACCAGTGAGGCCGCCGCCGCGGCGGCGACGCCCAGCCACATCCGGGGCGACAGGGCGCCGATCAGAAGGGCCGGGTTCATCGGCTGCGGCTCCGCTCGTCCAGCCAGCGAAAGGCCATCACCGCTATGCCGAGGACGACGATGACCCCGGCGCAGGCGGCGACCAGCTTGCCGAGCGCGGCGTTGATGTGCGCCTGGGGCGCGGCCAGCTGCTGCACCTGACTGACGGTCGCGACGAGGCCGGTGGTCGCCGTCGTCGCCCCCGCCCACAGGGTCCTGGACTGGGCCATCGGCTTGGCGTCCGGCGCCGGCAGCGGCGGCGTATCGGCGGCCCGCAGCTGGCTGGACGGCGGCGGCGGATCGGCCGCTGAGCAGGCGATCGCGGCCGCCGACGCGGGATCGAGCATCCGCCTCATCAAGGACCGCTCGGGCGCGACGGCGATCGAATATGGTCTGATCGTCGCCCTGGTCACCCTGGTCATCGTCACCGCGGTCACCACCGTCGGCAACAACCTGAGCACCAAGTTCGCCACCGTCGCCACCAAGATGGCCCCGGCCGCCTGACCTTGAGGCTCTTCAGGCGTCCGTCGGCAGGCCGCCGGTGGTCAGGGTGATGCCGCCGCCGCTGGGGCCTGCCCCCGCCCCATAGGAACTCTGCCCCCGCGCCAGGCCATAGGCGCTGAGGCCCTGGCCGATCAGCGCATTGACGCTGTTGGCCCCGGCGATGGCCGCATTGCCCTGCGCCGTGGCGGCGCTGGTGTTGTTGGCCCCGACCGCGCCCGCGTAGGTCGCGCCCGTCCCGCTGAGCGCATTGACCGCGCTCTCGCCGGTGTTGGATATGCCCGACAGGTCCGACAGCCATGACCCGGCGGAGGTGCTGGCCAGGTTCTGGCCGAACGTGTCGAGCGCCTTGAGTGTCCCGCCGCTGTCCAACAGACCGCTGGCGGCGCGGTTGCCTGTGATCGCGTCCTCGCCGTTTTGCAGTTGGAACTGATAGCCCGTGCTGCCGAGATACTGATCGAGGGCCGCCTTGCTTGCGGCGGCGTCTCCACCAAGGCCCAGGAATGCGTCCATGGTTGTTTCGGCATTGTCGCCCGCGGCGATGTAGGGCTGGGCTAGGCCCTTGTTGGTGTTGTAAATCTGCGTTTGCAGGGCGTTGTTGGCTGCGGCCGCTGAAGTGGCTGCGTTACTGGCGGAATTGACTGCGTGCGATGAGATCAGCGCGCCGCCCACCGTGGCGGCGCCTGCGACCACTGCGGCGACGAGCGCTAGCGGCATGAAATAAGTCTCCTGTGAGCGGGCGAGGTTTCCCACGCGCGCCTTGTCAGCACCCAGGGGCGCAGCCGGCCAATCGGCGTGATCTGCCAGTCGCCGGCTATCGCGAAGCCGAAACTACGCGGTGGGCTCGACCTGTGATTCCGGCTGACCTCACAGGTGACGATCACCTGGGCGACACCGAATACCCAGGTGAAAGCCTGCTTGGCCGCGACCGACACCTCACGCCCCCAACCCGCGGGCCGGTAGACGGTGTGCAGTTCGACCGTCAGGCCCAGTGCGTCCATCCGGCCGAAGAAGAAGCCACCGTTGTCGCTCGCCAGCGGAAGGATCGAGGCCTGCATGGCGGTTTCCGCGACCTGGTTTGCGCTAAGGCCCATCAGCGCGCCTTCCAAAGCCGGGTGCGAGGCGATCTCATACCAGAAGGCCGGATCGCGCTCCTCGCGGATCACGCCGCCACCGTTGCCCCGGAGTCGACCGCCACCCAGCTCCCTCGGCTGTAAAACACTGGCGTTCCGGTGCCGCTACCCGCGCCTTCACCGGCCTTGCGGCCGTTGAGTGCGTAAGCCCAGTCGCCCTCGGCCATGCCGCTTGTCGGCAACATCGCAACGGTGGTCAGGGCGGAGTAGAGCGCCACGGCCGCGTTCGGACCAATGGGGCCACCCTGCTTCAAGCCCCCCGTGGCCACGACCAACGCGCTGGCCGGCGCCGCCGCATCGACCGCGGCCATGGTCGCGGTCAGGTCAGTGCGCAGGGCGCTGAACACGGCCTGTATGAAAAACCGGAACCAGCGCGTCGGAAAACCGGCTTGGTCGACAATCGGATCGGACCATGTCGGGCCGGGAACGGTTGTGGGCATCAGTACGCGGCCCGAGGTTCGTTGAACGCCAGGTGCGAGAAAGCGGCGTTGACCGGGTCCGTGCAGCGTATCTCGATCACTCGGCCTGGAGCACGAAGGAGGCCCAGCCTCTGCCAGAAAACCCGCTGCCGCCTATAGGCGCCCACCGCCCCAAGCGCCGCCGCCCGCCAGCGGCAGAAGCTACGCCCCTCGTCGTCGCTGTAGCGCATCTCGACCATCGGATTGCTTCCCAGCCCCGTCGGATTACCGACCCCCTGCACGCAGTGCAGGACGATGTTGAGACAACGCGGCGTGCCGCTCTCAATCTTGATGAAGCTGGATGCTACCCGCTCGATGGGGTCGGTCCCGTCGCTGTAGACGCCGACCTGAAGGGTCCACACCGTGCCGGCGCCGTCGTCGCCGACCCAGCTCACGCCGTTCAGCGAGGCGCACACCTGGCCGCGAAACGTCGCCTGGCCATAGCTGGCCCACTCGCTCCACTCGCCGCGCGACGCGCTGGTCCCGTAGCTGCCCGCCTGTCCGCCGACGCGCGAGGCGTCATAGCCATAGGAGCCGACGCCGGGAATGTTCAGCACATATATCTCGTGGCCTTCGAAAATCGCCGTCCAGCCGGTCATTGCCGAAGGGTTCGCGCACTGTGCGATCTTGCCCTCGATCGAGTGCGAGGAAATCCGGTCATTGGCGTTGTCGGACCGATAGACCTGCCGATTGTCAGCTACCCAGACCAGGGCGTTGTCCATGAAGCTGATCGTGCCCTGGGCGATGCAGCCGCGCTGATAACCGCGCCCCTCGACCGGCGTAAACGGCGTGTCCGGATCGCCGGAGGGCGAAAACACCTGCGTCACCGTCGCGCAGAACACCATCAGCTCGTCGTTGAGCACGCCCATGCCGACAATCGGTCCGGCCGCCGTCTCGGCCGACTCGAAGTTGAGTCCCGGAACGTTGGCCGCGTCATTGACCTGCGAATAGTAGAAGATGTTGGTCCCGGCGCAGGCGTAGACGAATCGCCCGGCGATGTAGGCGACATCACTGACCGGCGGCAGCACGCCACTTATGGGCGCGAACGAACCGGAGCCGCCGTAGAGGTAGACAACCCCTCCCGCCACCGCGACCATCTGATTGCCCGAAGCGGCGAAACGCACCAGGTCGGTTCCTGGTATGGTTCCGAGATTGGCCCCCGTGCCGGCGTT
The DNA here is from genome assembly GCA_036511515.1 of Caulobacteraceae bacterium. Lineage (GTDB taxonomy): Bacteria > Pseudomonadota > Alphaproteobacteria > Caulobacterales > Caulobacteraceae > Acaudatibacter. The sequence goes on from DATCCB010000084.1 coordinate 4,070, forward strand.
GTAGATCGCGGCGCCGGAAACCACGAAAAGCGCCGAGCCGAAGACGCCCGCTTGGCAATAGAGGCCCCGGATCGGGCCGGTCCCGATGCTGTAGGCGGAAACCAGGCCGGGACGGGAGTATCTAATCTCCCGCAGACCGACCAAAGGAACGAAAGGCCGCTCTTCGCGCACGGGCGTCGCCTCACTGATCATGTTCTTCAGCCGCATTTCGGGAAAGCCATAGGCCCTCGCGAAACTGTCGGAAAAGAATGGCAGGCGCAGACCGGTGGCGGCAGTGATGCCGTCGCTGCGAAACTGCGCGATCTGCGAAGGCGGCGCGCTTCCCTGTCCCTCGATACCCTGGGGCATGATAGGCCCCTACCCCGCCGCCGGTCCGGCGCCCTGCCCCGGCGAGGGCACGCCGATGGGCGCGTCGGCTCCGTTTCTCCCGCGGCGCGCATACTGGCGCGCGAAGGCTTGTCGGCCCTCCAGGGCTCCGGCGATGACGTCCTGGCGCAATTCGGCTCCGAACTCGGCGGCTATGACGACTGCCAGCATGTTGGGCAGATAGGCGATCAGCGCATCGGGGAACTCGATAGCGCTGTCGGCGGCGGCGAAATCGGCTTCTTCCACCCAATTGCCGGTGTCGCCACGGAACCAGAAGCGGGTGTTGGCCCCGTTGGTGGACAACACCAGATTGGCCGCCACGCCATTCAGGAGGCGCCCGTTCCTGGCGATGGTGCAGTTGTTGGTGGCGAAGTTGAGATTGGCGTCGACCACGCCGAACCTCGCCCCGGAGCGCGGATTGAGCGGGGCCGTGAGCGTGAAGGCCGCCGCCGGTATCTGATACTCGCCGCCGTTCTCCGCCTGCTTAGTGGTCAGGCCGGTGCAGTCCTGGGGGCTGAGGCGCGGGCCGATGACCGTGCCGAACAGAGCCCGCTTCATGGTGTTGATCGAGATCATCGCGTCGTTCAGCTCATCGCTGGACGGATCGTCCCCGGTCGCCCAGCAGCCATGCAGGCGGCCGGAACGCTTGATCACATCGCGAACGACAAGGGACATCGCGGTCTCCTGGATGCGGAAGGATGGGCGCGCGCGGTTGGCGTGAGCTTGTGAGGGGCGCTGTTGGCTTGGGACGACGACGATGCAGGCGGATCGTCGGCAATCGCCTCACGCGCTTGAAGGATTGTTCGCCAAATCAACAGGCTTGGAGTATGCGACCTGCCATTCGTCGCGCTGGCAATGAAGCAACACGCCGTAAAAAAGCAACGCGCCCAGGAAACTGCTGACTTCGTCCTGGACGGCTAGGCCACCGGTCATAACCGCCAAAACGGCCGACGCCCAGGTCTGGCCCCTGCGTCTGGCGTTTAAGGTCAAGAGGCAACAGGCGACGAACAACACCGTGGCTGGCATGCCGTAGGCAATTGCCATATCCAGCACCCCTGACTCTGTAACGCCCGCTTGCGAAAGTACCTCGTAGCCGCCCGTTTCGGCGCCCCGGTGAAAGACACCTTCGCCGAATATCGGGTGAGTGACGGCCCTGGCGGCGCCCTCGGCCATCAGGGTTCCACGCAGGCGGTTGCCGAGATCGCCGTAGTCCGCCATTTCCGTCGCCGCCAGGAAGATCGCCGCGATCGCCGCGGCGATCAGGATTGGCGGGAGCCGCTGACGCTTGTCGACCAGCAGCAGCGCCACGACGGCTAGCGCCATCAACATGTATCGGCGGGCATCGATCAGATCGAGGGACAGGAACAGCAAGGCGATCGCCGGCGCTATGACGCACAGCCGGATGAAACGCGACTGCAGCCGGTGATTTGCCAGCCGCCACGCCAGATAGGAAATGGCGATGAAGCAGACGAGACCGGAGGCAAGCGTGTTTTCCGTCAGGCCGGGGTAGCGGATGCGCGTGCCAAACTGGTCGATCCGGCCGGAATAGACGTCGAGGCTGATCAGTCCGAGCACGGCCAGGAAATTGGCCAGCATGTCGAGGATCGCGAAGACAACGCACACGCGAGCGATCGCGTCGAGGATTTGGAAGCGCCGACTGGAAAAGAACAGCAGCACCGGAGTGCCGATCTCGACCGCCGCTAGACCCCAGTCGCGCAAATCCATGCCGCGCTCGAAGAGGCCGATCATGGTCGAGGCGCCGAACAGAGCCAGAGCACCCCACAGCATCATTGTGGCTACGCGCCGCGGGTTGCTGACCGGTGGTGCGAAGGTGATTGACGTGAAGTCCAACACTGCCAAGGCGACCAGGCATGCCGCGATCGCCGCCGCTACGATTGGGGTGGTGACCTCGGTCGGCTGGTTGAACAGGGTGTGGGCGTAGAAAGCGAAGACCGCGGCGAAAGCCACCACCCAAACCAAGATCCCCGCCAGTGAGATGCGCATGTTGGCGCGATAGCATGAGGGACTTGACCATGCGACCGTGGGCAAAGACCTTGTTGACCGGTTTCGTGTTGGCCGCTCAGGCTTGGGCTAAGCTTGAATTCAGAGCTTCGCCAGGGAAAGCCACGTCTCAGCCGGGCTGGCCGTGGTCGGCGC
>DATCCB010000085.1:0-6959 GCA_036511515.1 Caulobacteraceae bacterium
AGGGGCGCATGGCGGCGATCAATCCGGTCGGAAAGTGCTCCTAGAATCCGGCCTCGAGATGGGCGCGCAGCCGGCGCAGAAACGGCAAGGCCTGCTCAAATTCCTGCGTCGCGAACGCGCGCCTCAGCGCCTGGCTCGGCGTGCGCGCCGCCTCCAGGCATGCCCGGTTCGCCGCCCAACCGAGGATGGTCGCTGCGACCCATTTGCGGCGCGCGTCACTGTCGTCGCTGACCACCGTGGCGAGACCGCGCGCGTGAAGACCCTGCAGGGTTGCGGTCATGGCGCTTCGCGACACCCCCAGCGCGGCCGCCAAAGCCCCGGGCGACTGCGAGGCGCCGTCGTGGTCCAGCCGCGAAAGCACGGAAAAATCCGCAACGCTGACGCCGGCGGGCAACACGCGCTGCAGCGCCATGCGGGCGTTGCGATCGATCATCGAAACCAATGCCAAAAGTTCGACATCGGGCCTGCCTTTGACCACCGCCATGGCTCTTCCCCTTGGAAAGACTCCAGGGGTAGTTCATCGCTGAATTATAAATAGTTCGATACTAAACTATCGGCAAGCCGGCTTTGTCGATCTCTTCCAGGCCCTTTCGGGCCAGAGCGTCGGCGCGCTCGTTGAGCGGATGTCCGGCGTGACCCTTGATCCAGCGCCAGTCGACATCGTGTCGCAGGCGCGCCTCGTCCAGGGCGCGCCACAGATCGTCGTTCTTGACCGCGCCCTTGCTCATCGTGCGCCAGCCGCGCGCCTTCCACAGGCCGAGCCACTGGGTGATGCCGGTCTGCAGATAGCGGCTATCGGTGTGCAGCTCGACTTGGCACGGCCCTTTGAGCGCGCGCAGAGCCTCGATGGCGGCGGTCATTTCCATGCGATTGTTGGTGGTGGCCGCCTCGCCGCCCCAGATCTCTCGTTCCCGTGCGCCCGACATCAAGAGGGCCCCCCAGCCGCCCGGTCCCGGATTCCCCCGGCACGCGCCGTCCGTGTAGATCACCACCCTGGGCGTCATCGCGCGCCGCCCAGGAGTTCGAGACCCGCCCCGGCGCGCGCCGCTTCGCGGTGGACGGCCAGCTTTCGCTCGTATTCCATCGGATCCTTGGGCCGCACCAGCGCTCCGGCCGGCGTCGCGCCCCAGTCGGTGAGTCTGGTCAAAAAGAAGCGCATCGCCGCCCCGTGAGCCAGCAGCGGCAGGGCCGTTATTTCCTCATCCGTTAGCGCCCGCCGCCGCCGATAGCCGTCGATGAAGGTGCGCGCCGCGGTGACATTGAAGCTCCCGTCCGGCTCGAAGCACCAGGCATTGAGCGCCACGCCGATGTCATAGGCCAGGGTGTCGGTGGCGGCGAAATAGAAGTCGAAGGCGCCGGCGAACCGGCCATCGCGGAAGAACACGTTATCCGGAAAGAAATCTCCGTGAATGATCCCGCGCGGCAGACCGGCGGGCCAGCCGCGCGCCAATAGCGCCAGATCGGCGTCGATGGTCGCCGCCAGGCCGGGCTTGAGCCTGTCCGCCGCCGCCGCCAGGGCCGGCGTGAACATCGCCGCCCAGTGCGATTGACCCAGGGCGTCGGCGCGCTTGGCCTCAAAACCGCGCGCCGCCTCGTGCAGCCAGGCCAGCCCGTCCCCCGCCTCGCGGCACTGAGCGACGCTGGGACGACGAACGGAGAGTCCAGAGAGGAATTCGACCAGGGCGGCCGGCTTGCCGCGCAGGGTCTTCAGCATCCGTCCCGCCCGGTCGGTGATCGGCCGGGGGCATGGAAAGCCGGCCTGGGCGATCGCCTGCATCAGGCCGAAGAAGAACGGCAGGTCATCGGCCGCCACCCGGCGCTCGAACACGGTCAGGAAATAGCGGCCTCGGTCGGTCTCGACCAGGAAGTTGGAGTTCTCCACCCCCTCGGCGATGCCCTTGAACACCAGCGGCCGACCCAGGTCGAAGTCGGCCAGGAAGCCTTCCAGTTCAGCGTCGGTGACGTCGGTATAGACGGCCATGGTCCTTGACCGTCACCCGGGGATGCTTCTCCCGCAAGGGCACAAACCGATCAAAGACGCTCGACGATGGTCACGTTGGCCAGGCCGCCGCCTTCACACATGGTCTGCAGGCCCCACTTCTTACCGCGCGCCTTCAAAGCGTGCAGCAGGGTGGTCATCAGCTTGGTTCCGGAGGCGCCGAGCGGATGGCCAAGGGCGATCGCCCCGCCGTTGACGTTGATCTTGTCCGGATCGGCGCCCAGTTCCTGCAGCCAGGCAACGGGCACCGACGCGAAGGCTTCGTTGACCTCGTAGAGATCGATGTCGTCGATCGACATGCCGGCCTTGGCCAGCGCCCGCTTGGTGGCCGGCAGGGGCGCTTCGAGCATGATCACCGGATCGCCGCCGACCAGGGTCAGGGTGTGAATGCGGGCGATCGGCTCGACACCCAGGGTCTTGAGACCCGCTTCGCTGACCACCATCACCCCCGACGCGCCATCGCAGATCTGGCTGGAGGTCGCGGCGGTGATCCTGCCGCCCTCGCGCAGCAGCTTTACCGATTTGATGGCGCCCAGGGTGGAATCGAAGCGGATGCCCTCGTCGACCGTGTGCCGCGCGGCAGCCCCTTCGGCATCCTTGATCTCGACGCCGACGATCTCGTCCTTGAAGGCCCCGCCCTGCGTGGCCGCGATCGCCTTCTGGTGGCTGCGATAGGCGAATTCGTCGAGCTGGTCGCGGCTGAGCTTATATTTGTCGGCCATCATTTCCGCGCCCATGAACTGGCTGAACTGGATGTTTGGATAGCGCTCTTCCATGCGCGCGCTCTTGGGCGTGCCAAAGCCGTTCTGGGCCGGCAGGGCGACGGAAAGCCCCATCGGCACGCGGGTCATGCTCTCGACGCCCGCGGCGATGACGATGTCCTGGGTGCCGCTCATCACCGCCTGGGCCGCGAAATGCAGGGCCTGCTGGGATGAGCCGCACTGGCGGTCGATGCTGGTGCCGGGCACGGACTCCGGCATGCGCGAGGCGAGGATGGCGTTGCGCGCGATGTTGGTCGCCTGTTCGCCGACCTGCATGACGCAGCCCATGATCACGTCCTCGACCAGGGCCGGATCGGCGCCGGTGCGGTCCAGAAGGCTGTCGAGCACGCTGCCGGCGAGATCGGCGGGGTGCCATCCGGCCAGCTTGCCGCCCTTGCGGCCCCCGGCGGTGCGGGCGGCGGCGACGATATAGGCTTCAGCCATGACGAGGTTCCTTGAAAGGCGCGAGAGATGGACAGGTTTCTATAGAGCCCAGAGGGCCTCTAGCCCAGGCGCCCTACCGTCAGCCAATGGCCTTTTGATGACGGGCCAGCCTTTCAGTACCTCCAGTTGCCTCGATCCTGGTCGGATCGTTTAGCGTATTAGTCGCTTAGTGTGCGGCCTGCAGCGCCCCGCGCCCTTCGGCGGGATGCTTCCGGGCCTCGAGCACCCGCAGGGCCTTTGGATCGTTGTCGAGCAGCGCGAGCGCACTGCTGATCGCCCGGCTCGGCAACAGATCGCCGGCCTCGTATTTCTGAAAGGCGCGCGGGCCGCCGCCGATCAGCTCGCCGGCAGCGGCCTGGCTCAGGCCTAGCTTTTTGCGGATACGGCGGACGCCTTCGGGTTCGATCAAGCCTTCGCTGCGGGCCTTGAGCAGGTTCAGCATCCGGTCAGAGACCTTCATATCCTCGCCGCTGTGGGTGCTCTGATCCGAGGCGTCACAATACCAGCCCGGCATATCGAAGGTGATCGACTGGCCTTTGTAGTTGAGGCTCATCGGCCGCGCGTCGCGGCGCATGGGCGCCCCGGTTTCGGGACAGAACGGAGTGTCAGCCATTGTCTTTCTCCTTGAACGACAGCAACAAAAACTCGGTGACCAGGTCGGCCGTGAACTTCACGTAAAGCACGCCGGCAGGTGAGGGGACGTGGTACACATCCTGCCAAACTCGGTGATCGGCATAGGCGGCCATCGACTTGTAGAAGTGACCGCGCTGCATCGTTTGGATCGTCGCAACGATCTCATCCCGGCCGAAACCGAGTCCGGCGGCGTTGCGTAAGGCGACACCCGTGACATTCAGGCGATCAACGCTCGCGAACGCGGCCTTGAACCCCTCGAGATCGTAGGTGGGCTTCCGCTTTTCCGTCATGCCACCTAATCACACCATTATGGTGTAGAGTCAAGGTGCACCACTATTGTGTAAAGGCCGGAGTTGGACCGCGACCCGAGCCAAGGCCCGCTGCACGTTTGAGGATGCCAGGACGCGCCGCGCCGGCGCCTTGTCGCTTCAGGCCGCGTGGCCGTAGAAGCGGATCTTGAACGGCGTCCACCAGAGCACCTTGCCAAGGCCCCGGGCCGCCCTGTCGAGCGTTTCCGCGCGCCTGTCGCCGCCCGTGATCCATTGCACGGCGGCCATCAGGCCGAAGACCACGACCTGGACGACCCCGATGGCCATCCAGCGGGCCACGCCCAGCCGGTCGGGAGGCTGCGCAATCGCGCAGGCGCTGGTCGGTCCCTGGCCATAGGCGAAGGCGCGGCGGACGGTATAGGCCAGCGACAGGCGCTCGGGGGCCGGGTCTTCCCACACCCAGGCGTCGGGGGCCCAGGCGAAACGCGCGCCGGCCGCTTTCATTTCGCCAAACAGCAGGTCGTCCTCGCCGCCGATCAGATTGCGCACCGCCCGAAACGGCCGGTCGGGATCGGGCATCGCCGCGCGCCGCACCAGGCTGTCGCCGCAGCCGTAGTGGTGGTCGATCAAGCCGGCCCCGGCCGGGCCGACCCTGGAAAAGAACCGCTCGAGATAGGCGCGGTGCCTGGCCAGGCCCCGCGGCGCGCGCGCGCGCACCGGGCCGAAGACCGCGTCGGCGTCGAAGGCCGCCTGGGCCTCGAGCAGGGCGGCGAGCCAGCCCGCGCTGGCCTCCTCGTCGTCATCGAGGAAGGCGATCAGCCCACCCCGCGCCGCGGCCAGTCCGGCATTGCGAGCATTGGCGACCCCGGCCGCCGGCTCGTGGACATAGGTCACCGGCAAGGGCGCAATATCGCGCATGGCGTAGGTAGCGGCCCTGGCGGACGGCGCGCCATCGTTGTCGACAATGACCAGTTCGAGCTCGGCGAAATCGACCCCGGTCTGGGCGAACACCGATGCCGACGCGGTCGCCAGGCCCTGCGGACGGCGCTGGGTCGGGATGATGATGCTGACCTTGGGCGTGGTTCCGTGACCGTCCATGCTGTTTCCGAATGCGCCGCGCGGCCGTGAGGCAGCAACCCCCGTGCCAACAGGGCGCTGGGCGACGGTTTGAAGATTGGCCTGACAAGTGTTTCAACTCCGCTCAGCGATTCCGTCTCGTGAAGGCCATCAGCCCAGTGCATCTGCCCCAGGCGCGACTAGACCAGGTGCTCGAGCGCTTCCGCGAAGTGGAGGCGCGGATGGGCGCCGCCAGCGGCCGCGACGAAATCGTCCGCCTGGGCAAGGAGCATGCCGAGCTGCGCCCCGTCGCCGAGGCGGTCGTTCAAATCGCCCGCCTGCGCGCCGAACGCGCCCAGCTGGAGGAAATGGCCGGCGCCGACGACGCGGAGATGGCGGCTCTGGCGCGCGACGAACTGGCCGCCCTCGACGCGCGCCTGCCGGGGCTCGAGCGCCAGGTCGCCCTCCTGCTGGCCCCGCGCGACGCCGACGAAAACGCCTCGGCCATCCTGGAGGTGCGCGCCGGCACGGGCGGCGACGAGGCGGCGCTGTTCGCCGGCGATCTCTTCCGCATGTACCAGCGTTACGCACTCGCGCGGGGCTGGAAAGTCGAGATCGAGACCGTCTCGGAGGGCGACGCCGGCGGCTACAAGGAAATCGTCGCCTCGATCAACGGCGACGGCGTCTTCGGGCGGCTGAAATTCGAAAGCGGCGTGCACCGCGTCCAGCGGGTGCCCGACACCGAGGCCCAGGGCCGGATCCATACCTCGGCGGCCACGGTTGCGGTGCTGCCCGAAACCGAGGACGTCGAGATCGAGATCAAGGATGCCGATCTGCGCATCGACACCTATCGCTCGTCGGGCGCCGGCGGCCAGCACGTCAACAAGACCGACTCCGCGGTGCGTATCACCCACCTGCCGACCAATATCGTCGTCACTTCATCGGAAAAGTCCCAGCATCAGAACCGGGCGCGGGCGATGAAGGTGCTGAAAGCCAAGCTCCATGACCGCCAACGGCAGGCCCTCGACGCCGAACGATCGGCGTCACGCAAGAGCCAGGTCGGTTCTGGCGACCGGTCCGAGCGCATCCGCACCTACAATTTCCCGCAGGCGCGGGTCACCGACCACCGGATCAACCTGACGCTCTACAACCTGGCCAAGATCATCGAGGGCGAGGCGCTCGACGAGGTCATCGACCCGCTGATCGCCGACGACGAAGCCGCGCGTCTGGCCAGCCTGGAGGAGGGATAGGGCGAATTTCGATCAGGATGATTGCCGCCTTGCGCCCCCTCCACCACCGGCTCCGCCGGCGGATTTACTAAAACTCCTCCCCCGCCCTCTTTGCAGGGGAGGTGGCGCGGCGCAGTCAGCGCCGTGACGGAGGGGGCGCTAGGGCGGAATCGAAAATGTCCTGGGCGACGGCATCGGCATCTTTCATGACATCGGCAGCGAGACAGCGGATTACGCGGTAGCCGAGCCGCTCCATGTAGGCGTCCCGGCGACGATTGTGCTCACGCTGAGCTTGATCGGCATGGCCTGAGCCATCGATCTCGATGACGAGCCTTGCGGTGGAACAGTAGAAGTCCGCGACATAAGGGCCGATCGGGTGCTGGCGCCGGATAACCGGTCTGCTCGGATGACGCTCCCGCAACCGTTGCCAAAGGAACACCTCCGGCGGTGACATCGACTGGCGCAATGATTTGGCGCGATCGTGGGTGCGGGTCGGAGATCTCATTGCCGTGTTTATAGCGGCCGCCTTGCGCCCCCTCCACCACCCACGATCGCGCCAAATCATTGC
>DATCCB010000086.1:0-12651 GCA_036511515.1 Caulobacteraceae bacterium
GGACCCCGGCGGGTGGCCTGAAGCACCCTTGCCAAAACCTGCCAAATGTCGCCATCGGGCGGCCAATTTCCCCGCAACCCGCTGCCATTTGCTGCCAAAAGATGCCGGACGCGCTGCCAAAAGGCGCCCGGCCTGCTGCCAAAAGATGCCAGGATTGTTGCCAAAAGCTGCCGATTAATTCCCGGCCAGAACGCGGATAGTTCTCGTAAACATCTGTTTTCGCTCGAAACCGTAGGATCGCGAGGTCACAGCCTCGGACATGGGTCCCCTAGAGCCTGTCCCGCTTTGATGGAATCATCAAAGCGGGATGAACAGTGCTCTGAGGGCTTCCAGCCTTCCCGCTGGGCGAAGTGCCCGCGAAAGCGGGCAACGGGGGCATTTGCGGCAAGGTCCCATTCGTTTCGGCGCTGACCGCGCCGATCCGCTTCCCCCAGGATGACGGGGGCAGAAACTGACTCGCCTGCGCCCTCCCTCAATTCCCCACGGCGTCCAGGGCCCTGTCGATGTCGCGGGCCAAGTCTATCTCGCCTTCGAGGCCGATGGATAGGCGCACCCAGCCGGGGGTGAGGCCGATTTCCAGGCGCTGCTCCTCGGTCATCGCCCGGTGCGTGGTCGTGGAGGGGTGGGTGGCCATGGATTTGGCGTCGCCGAGGTTGTTGGAGATATCCAGGATCTCCAGGGCATTGAGGAAGCGAAAGGCCGCGTCTCGCGAGCCGAGGTCGAAGGCGATCAGGCTGCCTCCACCGCTCATTTGCCGATCCGCGATCCCATGTTGCGGGTGGTCGGCGCGGCTGGGATAGCGGCAATCCCTGACCCGCGGGTTGGCCGCGACGCGGTCGGCGAGCGATGCCGCGGTGGCGCTCTGGCGACGCACGCGCAGGTCGAGGGTCTCCAGTCCCTTGAGCAACACCCAGGCGTTGAACGGCGACAGCGCCGGGCCGGTATGCCGGATGAAGTCGCGGTAGGCCTCGGTCAGCAGCTCCGACGCCCCCAGCACCGCCCCGCCCATCACCCGGCCCTGGCCGTCAATGTGCTTGGTAGCCGAATAGACGACGATGTCGGCGCCCAATTCCAGCGGCTGCTGGAAGATCGGCGTGGCGAAGACGTTGTCGACGATCACCCTGGCGCCGATTTCCTTGGCGATGGCGCAGATGGCGGCGATGTCGCAGATCTCCAGGAGCGGATTGGCCGGGCTCTCGAGGAAGAACACCCGGGTATTGGGACGCACCGCGCCGCGCCACGCCTCGATGTTTGGCCCATCGACGAAACTGGCCTCGATGCCGAAACGCGGCGCCCAGGTGTTGAGAATCCAGCGGCAGGAGCCAAACAGCGCCTTGCCCGCCACCACATGGTCGCCGGCCTTAACGAGCCCGGTCAGGGCCAGGTGCACGGCGGCCATGCCGGACGCGGTGGCGCGGCAGGCCCCTGCGCCCTCGAGCAAGGCCAGGCGATCCTCGAACATCTGCACGGTCGGATTGCCATAGCGGGTGTAGATGTAGCCGGGGTCGGTCCCGGCGAACCGCGCGTCGGCGGCCTCGGCGCTCTCGTAGACGAAGCTCTGGGTCAGATAGAGCGCTTCCGCGGTCTCCCCATGCGCCGAGCGCATCAGCCCGCCGCGCACCAGCCGCGTCGCCGCCTCCCAGTCCTTCGGATCCTCGGCCATCGCGCGGCATCAACCGCGCCAGCGGCGCCCGGTCAAGGGCGACGTCGAGAGCCTAGTCGGCCAGTTTGACCAGCATCTTGCCGGCGTTGACGCCGCTGAACAGACCGATGAGCGCGGCGGGCGCCTGGTCGATGCCTTCGAAGATGGTCTCCTGGTACTTGATCTGGCCGTCGCGCAGCCAGCCGGTCATGTCGGCGCGGAACGCCTCGTAGAGGTGCATGAAGTCGGTGGCCACGAAGCCGCGCAGCATCACCCGGCTGTAGATGATGTTGGACAGGTTGCGAACCGGCGCGCCGCTGGTGTTGTAGCCCGAGATCATCCCGCAGACGGGGATGCGGCCAAGGGTGTTCATCCGCCGCAGCGCCGCCTCCAGATGCTCGCCGCCGACATTGTCGAAATAGACGTCGAGGCCCTTTGGCGTGGCCGTCTCGAGGGCCTGCCGGATCGGCTCCTTCTTGTAGTTGATGACGACATCCAGACCGCAGTCGTTCTTCAGCCAGAGAGCCTTTTCGTCGGCGCCGGTCGAGCCGACGACGCGGCAGCCCTTGATCTTGGCGATCTGCGCGGCCACCGAACCCACGGCGCCGCCGGCGGTGGAAACGAACACCTGCTCGCCCTCCTGCAGCGCGCCGACGTGCAGGAGCCCGCCGTAGGCGGTGAATCCCGTGCCGCCGAGGGCGTGCATGTGGACAGTCAACGGCAGGCCGGCCTCGGGGGCCAGCTTGCTCAGGCCCTTGCCGTCGGTGAGGAAGAATTCGCGAAAGCCGAAGCGGTTGTTGACCAGGTCGCCCTCATCGAACGCCGCGTTTCGCGAGGCGATCACGCGGCCGATGGCGCCGCCGCCCATGGCTTCGCCCAACGCCTGACCGGCTGTCATTCGCGGCCGCATGGCCGGATCGACGGACATGTAGAGGTTCTCGACCACGACCTCGCCGTCTTTCGGATCGGCCACTTCCGTAACCACCAGGGCGAAATCGTCCTCACGCGGCAGGCCGCCGGGGCGTCGGACCAGATGAATCTCGCGGCTCTCGCGGGGCATGAGCACTCCTCGGTTCAGGTTGTCCCCGACAATGCGCGTAATTTTCAGTACTGCGAACCGTCAGGCGCCATTTGTTGACGACCCGCGCCTTGTTGCCCCGAGGGGCCCTGGTTGTTAGGACGCTGGGTCAGAGGCTCGGGGGTGACCATGTCGACGGGCTCGATGCTGAGCGTTCCGCCGCTGCACGATCCGGTCAGCAATGTCCTGAAGTGGATACTGTTGGCTATCGCCGTGGCGAGCTTCGCGGTGATGGCCTGGGCGACGACGGTCACCTACCGCACCACGCCCCCGCAGCCTGAGCGCTTCGTTTCCGCCGACGGGAGCCTGATCATGTCGGGCGACGATGTCGTGGCCGGCAAGGGCGGCTTCCAGCGCGCCGATCTGATGGACTACGGCAGTCTTTACGGCATGGGCTCCTACTACGGGCAAGACTACACCGCCAGCACTCTGGTCAGCCTGGCCAAGGCCACGGAAAACGCGGTCGCCCTGGCCAGATTTCAAAAGCCGCTCACTGCGCTGGGTTCCGACGACGCGGCGGCGGCGCAGGGCGAGATGCGGCGCGAGCTGCAGGGTATCGACCTTACCCGCAAAGCGGTGGTGCTGGCGCCCGCCCTTGCCGCCGCGGTTATCGAAGTTCGCGCCGGAATCGCCGCGTCCCTGAACAAGACCGACCGCCAGGCGGGATGGACGGCGGCCAATAGCCTGCGCGGGCGCCTGGCCTTTCAGACCGCGGACTTCATCGTCTTTTCCGCTTTCACCACCGTGGCGCGGCGTCCCGGGACGGACGTATCGTGGACCCAGAACTGGCCGTACGAGCCCCTGGTCGGCAACGCGCCGACCGCATCGACCTTCATCTGGACCTGGGCCAGCTTCTGCTTCACCTTCCTCTGCTTTGGCCTGATCCTGTTCATCTATGAGCTGTTCCTGAACCATCCGGATGATGCGCCGATGGATCCGGTGCTGGCCGACTTCCTGCCCTTGACCGCCAGCCAGCGCAAGACAGGCAAGTACTTCCTGGTGGTGGCGGCGCTGCTGCTCGTCCAGATCGGAGCGGGCACAATCATGGCCCACTCCTACTATGATCGGACCAGCTTCTATGGCCTGGACATAAACGCCGTCCTGCCTTTCAGCTTCCTGCGCGACGTGCACATCCAGGCCCCGATCATCTGGATCTGCCTTGCCTGGATAGGGTCTGCCCTGTTCCTGGCCCCGGCCATGGCGGGAGGAGGCGAAGCCAGGGGCCAGGGCCTCCTTGTCGATCTGCTGTTCTGGGTAACCGTGGTCATCGTCGCCGGCGCGCTCATCGGCGACTACCTGGGGATCATGGGCCGCGTCGGCCCCGCCTGGTTCTGGTTCGGCAATCAGGGCCTTTCGTACCTGGAACTGGGTCGCTTTTGGCAGATACTGTTCTCCATCGGACTGCTGTTCTGGTGCGTGATCGTAGCCCGGGCCTTGTGGCCCAGCCGCAAGAGGCTGCAGGAGGCGACACGCCAGTTCTGGTCGGGCAGGATCAGGCTGGAGAACCTGATCTGGGCATCGACGATCAATATCGCGGCCCTTTACGTCTTTGGGATGATCCCGCTGACCGGGATCGAGAAATCCTTCGCCATAACCGACTACTGGCGATGGTGGGTGGTGCACCTGTGGGTTGAACAGTCCTTCGAGTTCTTCGCCGCGGCTATGACCGCCTACCTGCTGATGGCGGTGGGGCTGGTGTCGCGCAAACTGGCCGAGCGCACGGTCTATTTCGAACTCATCCTGATCTTTCTTGGCGGGGTGCTGGGCACCGGCCACCACCTCTATTGGGTCGGCGCGACAAGCCTCTGGGTGCCGCTTGGCAGCATGTTCTCGTTCATCGAGGTCTTGCCGCTGGTCCTGCTGGTGCTCGACGCGATCCAGCACTATCGCCTGATCAAGGCCCACCGGGAGTTCAAATACGGGGTGGCCTACACCTTCGTCATCGGGGCGGCGTTCTGGAACTTCGTCGGCGCCGGGGTCTTCGGCGGCGGTACGCTGAACGCGCCGCTGGTCAACTACTACGAGCATGGAACCTTCCTGACGCTGAACCACGCGCACACCGCTCTCTTCGGCGCGTTCGGCGAACTGGCGATCGGCCTGATCTATTTCTGCCTGCGCTACATCACCGCCGGCCACGGACGTTTCAGGCCAGGCCTCGGGCTCGCCGCCTTCTGGCTCTACAACCTGGGGCTGGTGCTGTGGATCACGCTCAACTTCTTTCCGATCGGCTGGCCGCAGCTCATGGCCGTCTACGAGTATGGGTTCGCCTATGCCCGCAGCGCCGCCTTCTACAAGAACACCCTGGTCTGGCAGTGGCTGCGGATGCCCGGCGACATCGCATTCGCCGCCGGGGCGGTGCTGATGGCGGCTGATTTCGTGATCAAGCTCGGCCCGCTGTTTCCTCCCCTGGCCCGTCTGCTTGGACAAGGCGCCCAGGCGCGGGAGGTCGATCTGCCCAGCCATCGCGGGCTTGGCGCTCCAGGCCTGACCGGTCAATCCCCGCGCGCCAACGAATAGAGACGCAAGGCAGCGTGAGACCTAGGCCGAGACCCGGTTGCTGACCAGATCATCCACCACCGACGGGTCGGCCAGGGTGGTGGTGTCTCCGAGCTTGTCGGTTTCGCCCTCGGCGACCTTGCGCAGGATGCGGCGCATGATCTTGCCGGAGCGGGTCTTGGGCAGGCCCGGGGCCCACTGGATGACGTCGGGCGTCGCGAAGGGTCCGATTTCACGCCGCACCCACCGGATCAGTTCCGCCCGCAGGTCGTCGCTGGGCGCACGGTCGGCCTTGAGGGTGACGAATGCGTAGATGCCCTGGCCCTTGATGTCGTGGGGAAAGCCGACAACGGCGGCTTCGGCGACCGCGTGGTGGCCCACCAGCGCGCTTTCGATCTCGGCGGTGCCCAGGCGATGGCCTGAAACGTTGATCACGTCGTCAACCCGGCCGGTGATCCAGTAATAGCCGTCCTCGTCCCGCCGGCACCCATCGCCGGTGAAATACTTGCCGGGATAGGTGGTGAAATAGGTGTCGATGAACCGCTGGTGATCGCCATAGACGGTGCGCATCTGGCCCGGCCAGCTGTCTGTCAGGCAGAGGTTTCCCGCGCCAGCGCCGGTAATCGGCGCGCCGTCGGCGTCGACCAGCTGCAGCTTGACGCCGGGCAGCGGTTTTGTCGCCGATCCGGGCTTGAGTGGAGTCGCGCCCGGCAGGGGTGAGATCAAGGCCGCGCCCGTCTCGGTCTGCCACCATGTATCGACGATTGGGCAGCGGCCCTCGCCGACCACGGTGTGATACCACATCCAGGCTTCCGGATTGATCGGCTCACCGACGCTGCCCAACAGCCGCAGCGACTGGCGCGAGGTGCGCTGCACCGGCGCGTCGCCTTCCCGCATCAGGGCGCGCAGCGCGGTGGGGGCGGTGTAGAAGATCTCCACCTTGTGCTTGTCGATCACCTCCCAGAAGCGGCTTACGGTGGGGTAGTTGGGCACGCCTTCGAAGATCAGGGCGGTCGCGGCGTTGGCCAGGGGTCCATAGACGACGTAGCTGTGGCCGGTGACCCAGCCGACATCGGCGGTGCACCAGAAGACCTCGCCGGGGCGGTAGTCGAAGATCACCTCGTGGGTCCACGCCGCCCACGCCAAATAGCCAGCCGTGGTGTGCAGGACTCCCTTCGGCTTTCCCGTCGAGCCAGAGGTGTAGAGGATGAACAGCGGGTCCTCCGCCCCCATCGGCTCCGGCGGGCAATCGGGAGAAGCCTTGGCGGCCGCGTCCTCGTAGACCACGTCGCGGCCGGCCGTCATCGGCACATTGACGCCGGTGCGGCGCACAACCAGCACGGTCTGGACGTCGGGGCAGGACGCCAGGGCCTCATCGACATTGGCTTTCAGCGGCACCTTGCGGCCGCCGCGCAGGCCCTCGTCGGCGGTGATGACGATGCGCGATGAGCAATCCTTGATCCGCCCTGCGACGGAATCTGGCGAAAAGCCGCCGAAGATCACCGAGTGCACCGCGCCGATCCGCGCGCAGGCGAGCATGGCGTAGGCCGCCTGCGGGATCATCGGCAGATAGATGGTCACCCGGTCGCCCTTCTTGACCCCGTGCGCCTTGAGCACATTGGCCATGCGGCAGACCTCAGCGTGGACCTCGCGGTAAGTGATCGTGCGGCTGTCGGCTGGATTGTCGCCCTCGAAGATGAAGGCGACCTGATCGGCGCGACCCGGCAGATGGCGGTCGAGGCAGTTGACGCAAACGTTCAACACGCCGTCCGCGAACCAGCGGATGTGAAAGTCGTCGGCCTCGAACGAAACGTCCTTGACCTCTGTGAACGGCTCAATCCAGTCCAGGCGCTCGCCGACCTCGCGCCAGAACCCGTCCGGATCGCTCTCGACCCGCTTCAGCGCCGCCTGATAGCCCGCCGCATCCATATGTGCGCGCTTGGCCCATGCGGGCGGAACCTGGAATACCTGGCCCTCGCTCACGACTGAACCTCCCAGGTCGACGCGCTGAAAGGGGCGCAGGCTTGCGGCCCAGCCTTCGCCGGCTGCGGCTTCATTGACCCGAAAGAGCGGGCTGGAAGCCCGCGCTCCGTGCCCTCGTCGGTGTGGCGCGCACGTCGCCGGCCTGGCCGAGCGGGCGTGTCAGGGCGGCGAATTCGAGCATAATGCCGTTGGGATCGGTGAAATAGACCGAGCGGACGAAGACGCCGGGGTGGTTCTGACGGGCCACGCCCATCTCGCTGTCGTCGTGGTTGACGACAACCGGAGTCACCGGAACGCCGGCCGCCTTCAGTTGGCGCAAATGGTCCTCGAGCGCAGCCTCTTCAACGTGGAAAGCCAGGTGATTCATCGAGCCGATGGCAGTCATCGGCTTGCTGGGAAAATGGGCGACCGATGCGACGCCCGGCGCGGCGGGGGGCGCATTCTCCCACCAGAAGAAGGCCAAGAGCGAGCCGCCGCCGCAGTCGAAGAAGAAATGCTGGCCGCCGTCCGGCAGGGCGACGGTCTTGACCAGCGGCATGCCGAGGATGCGGGTGTAGAAGTCGACCGTCTCGGCCATGTCGCGGCAGACGAGGGCCAGATGGTTGATGCCTTGGGTGCGCATGGCGGTCTCCTGCTTGGACGCGGAATTTGCGCCGATCGGCGACAAAAGCCAGACTGAACTCGCGTCACCGCGACGTGGGCGCCGCCGGAGACATCGACCATGCTTCTACATCTCTCGACCTGGGCCGACATCGAGACCTTTCTAGCGCGCTCGACCGCGATCGTGATTCCGATCGGCTCGAACGAGCAGCATGGGCCGACGGGCCTGCTGGGCACCGACTGGTTATGCCCGGAAATCATCGCCCACGAGGCGCAGAAGAGCGCCGATATCCTGGTCGCGCCGACCTTCAACATCGGCATGGCCCAGCACCACCTGGATTTCCCAGGCACCATCGCGCTTAGGCCATCGACGTTCATGGCCGCGATTGGCGACTGGACGCGGTCGCTGACCCACCACGGGTTCACCAAGCTGCTGTTTCTCAATGGGCACGGCGGCAATGTCGCGACCATGGAGGCGGCGTTTTCGGAGCTCTATGCCGAGGCGAGTTTCGCCGGGCGTCGGGCGGGCTTCGCTCTGAAGCTCAAGAACTGGTGGGATCTGCGTGGCGTCTTTCGCCTGGCCCAGCAGCAGTTTCCCTCAGGCCACGGCAGCCATGCGACGCCCTCGGAGATCGCCGTCACCCAGTGGGCCTATCCAGATGCGATCAAGGCGGCCAACTACGCGCCACAGATCGCGCCGACCGGGCCGATCCGCGAGGCCGCCGACTTCCGCGCCCGCTTCGCCGATGGCCGCATGGGCTCCGACCCCGGCCTGGCGACGCCTGAAAAAGGCGGCGAGCTGGTAAAGCTGGCGGTCGCCGGCTTGATCGAAGCCCTGGCCGAATTCCAGGCCGAGCGCGGGCCGGGCGAGGCGGGCTAGGTAAGATGCGCCCCTTCCGTCACGGCGCTGATCGCGCCGCGACACCTTCCCCGCTGCGCGGGGCAGGAGTTTACAAAATTCCTCCCTCGCAAGCGGGCGGTGGAGGGGGCGCAAGGCGGTTACCGATCAAACGGTCATTACGAGTCCCCGCTCCAACCGCACCGGCCAGGGGCGCAGCGCGGCGCCGGCGCAGGGTCCGGAGGTGCAGAGGCCGTCGTGCGAGCGGAACAGCGCTCCATGGGAGGCGCAGAGGATCAGGTCGCCCTCGCGGGTGAGATATCGATCGCCAAAGCCGGCCAGCGGCATGCCGGCGTGTGGGCAGCGGTCGACCCACCCGTGAACCGCGCCGCCCCTGCGGACCACAAAGCCGGCGAATAGCTGGTCGCCGCTGCGATAGATGAACCCTTTGGCGCCCGGATCGCCGATGTCCGCCAGGGCGCAGAGCGCGGTCCCCGCCGGCGGCCGGGCTTCCTCGCCGTTCAAGCGATGGCGCCGACGGTGGCGCGCCATGCCCGGATGTCGACGCTCTCGAAAAGCCCGGCCAGGACATAGGGATCGCCGGCGCTGAAGCGGCGGGCTGCTTCCAGGTTCGCCGCTTCGAGGACGATCATCGATCCGGCCATGTCGCCGGCGTCATCCAGAAACGGCCCCGCCAGCCGGATCGCGCCCGGGTGCGCATGGACATAGCCGAAATGGGCTTCACGCGTGGCCATGCGCAGGGCCAGCGACCCCCGCTTGTCGATGCAGGTCAGAACGAAGAGGGCCATCTGCGCTTCGCCGTTTTCTAAGATTCGGCGCGCAGGGGCCGCGAGAGCAGGCCGGCGATGGCGGTGTCGATGTCGACCGTCCCGGTCAGGATCGCGGCGACGGCCTTGCAGATCGGCATGTCGACCGCGGCCTTGGCGGCAAGGGCCTCGACGGCGGGAGCGGAAGCGACGCCTTCGGCCACCGACAGCTTTCCCGCCAGCGCCGTCGGCAGGCTGTCGCCGCGGCCGAGCGCCACCCCGACGCTCATGTTGCGCGACTGCAGGCTCGAACAGGTCAGGATCAGATCGCCAAGGCCGCATAGGCCCGCGCAGGTCTCGGCTTCGCCGCCCAGCGCCACGGCCAGGCGGGTCAGTTCGGCGAAACCGCGGGTGATCAGGGCCGCATGGGCGCTGCGACCCAGTCCCCGTCCCTCGACGATGCCACAGGCGATGGCCAGGACGTTTTTCACCGCCCCGCCGATCTGGGCCCCGATCAGATCGTCGGAGACATAGGGACGGAAGCTCGGCGTGGCGATGGCGCCGGCGATGCGATGGGCCAGTTCGGCGTCGGCGGCGGCCAGGGTGATGGCGGTTGGCAGGCCCCGCGCCACCTCGCCGGCGAAGCTGGGACCTGAGAGGACCAGGGGCAAGGCCGCCGGTATTGCGTCGGCCAGGACCTGGGTCATCAGCTTCAGCGACCCCACTTCGATCCCCTTGGCGCAGAGGACGATCGGCAGGCCCGGACGCGCATGGGGCGCGAACGCGGCCAGGCTCGCGCGCAGGTGCTGGGCGGGAACCACCGCCAGGACGATGTCGACATCGGCCAACTCGGCCAGGGCGTCGGTGGCGTTGATCGACGATTCGAGGTCGACGCCGGGAAGGAAGACGGTGTTCTCGCGGTCGCCGTTGATGGCGTCGACGACCTCGATCTCCCGCGCCCATAGGTGGGTGGCGAGGCCGGCGCGGGCGCAGACCTGGGCCAGGGCCGTGCCCCAGGCGCCGCCCCCCAGAACCCCCGCGCTGGTCATGCCTTGGCTCCCTTGCGACCCGGAATGTGACTGGGCTGGAGCCGCGCGGCCGCCTCGTCGAGGGGCCAGCGGGGCCGCGCCGGCGCGTCGAGACCATCGGTCAGCCCCACCGCCAGACGCTCGGCTCCGGCAAGGGCGATCATGGCGGCGTTGTCGGTGCAATAGACCAGCGGCGGCGCGGCGAATGTGAACCCCACCGCCTCGCAAAGGGCCCTTAGGGCGGTGCGCACCACGGCGTTGGCGGCCACGCCGCCGGCGACCACGAACCGGGGAGCCTGGCCGTCGGGACCGCGTGGGTAAACGGCCATGGCCCGAGCCGTCCGCTCGACCAGCTGGCGAGCGATGGCCCCCTGGACGGCGGCCGCCAGGTCGCGACGGCTCTCGTCATCGGTCAAGCGTTCGGCGATGCGGGCGGCGGCGGTCTTCAGGCCCGAGAAGGAGAAGTCGCAGCCCTCGCGGCCGGCGAGCGCCCTGGGAAGGGTGAAGCGGGATGGGTCGCCGCCTTGAGCGAGGCGCTCGAGCGCCGGTCCGCCTGGGTAGGCGAGGCCAAGCGCCGCCCCGATCTTGTCGAAGGCTTCGCCGGCGGCGTCGTCGATGGTGGTGCCCAGCCGCTTGCAGGCGCCGACGCCGGCTACGTCGAGAAGCTGGCAGTGGCCACCCGAGACCAGCAGCAGCAGGAACGGATAGGCGATGTCCTGCGCCAGGCGGGCGGACAGGGCATGGCCTTCGAGGTGGTTGACCGCGATCAGCGGCAAGTCCCGGGCCAAGGCGACCGCCTTGGCGAACGCGAGGCCGACCATCACCCCGCCGACAAGGCCAGGGCCGGCGGTGGCGGCGACGGCGTCGATGTCGGACAGGGTCAGGCCGGCGTCGGTCAGGGCCTTGGCGACTACCGCATCGATGGTTTCGACATGGGCCCGCGCGGCGATCTCGGGCACGACGCCGCCGAAGGGCGCATGATCGGCGATCTGGCTCAGAATAACGTTGGAGAGCACCCGCACCCGATCCGCGCCCCCCACGCGCACGACGGCGGCGGCGGTCTCATCGCAACTGGTCTCGATGCCGAGCACGGTCAGGCTCATGGTCGACCTTTGGTTGCCGCTGGGGGCTGGGTGGGGTAGCCGTCTTGGCATGGCGAGGCAACAAATTCGCATCGGCACGCGCGGCTCGAAACTGGCGCTGGCCCAGTCCGGGCAGGTGCGCGCACTGATCGCCAGGGCGCTTGGTCAGGACCTGGAGACCTGCCCCCTGATCGGGATCGCCACTTCGGGCGACCGCATCCAGGACCGCAAACTGACGGAGATCGGCGGCAAAGCCCTGTTCACCAAGGAAATCGAACAGGCGCTGCTGGCCGGGCGCATCGATTGCGCCATTCATTCGCTGAAGGACATGCCCGCCGATTGCCCGGCCGGCTTGGTCATCGCCGCGATTC
Source organism: Caulobacteraceae bacterium (assembly GCA_036511515.1). Classification (GTDB taxonomy): domain Bacteria; phylum Pseudomonadota; class Alphaproteobacteria; order Caulobacterales; family Caulobacteraceae; genus Acaudatibacter. The sequence continues at coordinate 11,886 of DATCCB010000086.1, forward strand.
CGCAGCGAGAGGATCCACGGGATGCATTCCTGAGTCCCGCCGCCGGCGATATCGCCGCCATGCCCAAGGCGGCCCACCTCGGCACCGCCAGCCTGCGCCGCGCCGCCCAGGCGCTGCATCGGCGGCCCGATCTCCAGATCGTCGCCCTGCGAGGCAATGTCGACACGCGGCTGGCCAAGCTCGAGCGCGGAGAATTCGATGCGATCATCCTGGCGGCGGCGGGACTCAACCGGCTGGGCCTGGGTCATCTGCCGAGAATGCTGATCGACCCGGTCGAGGCGCCGCCGGCCCCGGGGCAAGGGGCCCTGGCCATCCAGACCCGCCGGGAAGATGCCGGCGCGGGCTGGCTTGAGGCATTGCGGCATACGCCCACGCTGCTGGCGACGGCGGCCGAGCGCGGAGCGCTGAGCGCGCTCGAAGGCTCGTGCCGCACCGCGATCGGCGCCTACGCCTGGCTGGACGGCGAGGCGTTGACGCTGGTGGTCGAGGCGCTGACCCCCGATGGCGCGCGGCGTTTTAGACGCCAGGGCGGCGTGAGGGTCGGCGGCGCGGGCGGCGAAGCGGCGGCGCGCGATCTGGGCTTGCGTCTGGGCGACGAGATTGCGCGGGAAGGTGGCGACGCGCTGCTGGTCGGGGCGTAGACTTTTGGTCTCAACGCGGTTGGTTCGGCCTTGCGCCGCTTCCGTCACGGCGCAAGAGAAGAGCGCCGCGCCACCTTCCCCGCTTCGCGGGGCAGGAGTTGCAGAAATTCCTCCCCCGTCCTTTT
>DATCCB010000087.1:0-12627 GCA_036511515.1 Caulobacteraceae bacterium
AAAGGCGGAGAAGATCGCGGCCAAGAGCCGCGCGCCTTCCCACCAATCCGCCACGTCGCGACCCTCGCCGCTCCGCACCTCTTCCCGCGGGCAAAACCGGAAATCCTTCACACGCACAACGCGGGGAAGGTGGCGCGGCGCGACCAGCGCCGTGACGGAAGGGGCGCAAGGCGGGGGAGGGGCGTATTGCCCTACTCCCCCTCGGCCAGTTCGCGGGCTTCCTCGGGGAGCATGATCGGTACGCCATCGCGGATCGGATAGGCCAGCCGCGCCTGCCGGCTGATCAGCTCGCCTTTGGCGCGGTCATAGTCGAGCCTTCCGTGGGTAAGCGGACAGACGAGAATCTCCAACAGGCGCGGATCGACTTCGGGGGCGGCGGCATCGTCGGTCATGGCGACGCCCCTCCTACTGCACCACGCGCGGCGCGTCATCATCGCCGCCGGCCGCGTCGATGGCCAGCAGGGCGGCCAGGGTGTCATGGCGCTCCTCCAAGCCGGGCGCCTCGAGCAGCGCCTGCTTCTCGGGCGGCGCGAACGGCAGGGCCATGCACAGGCTGTTGACCAGGGCCAGCGCCGGCGCCGCGGAGACCGCATCCCACTCGATGCCCAACCCCCGGCTGTCGAGATAGCGCCGCAGAACCTTGAGCAGGGGCGCTCGGTCGAACTCCAGCGCCGCGTCCTCGCCGTCCAGGTCGGCTTCGAACGCGCCGTAACCGACCTTCAGCTGGCGATAGGCCGCGGGCGTGGCCAGCTCGTCCCCGGTCTCGAAGCGGCAGACGCCGGTAAGCGCGATCAGATACTTGCCGTCGCCGGTTTCGGCATAGCTGGTCACCCTGCCCGCGCAGCCGACCCGTGCCAGCCTGGGTCGCCGCCGATCGCCGCCGGGCAGGGTCTGGACCATGCCGATCAGCCGGTCGCCGGCCATCACGTCGTCGACCATGTTGAGGTAGCGCGGCTCGAATATCTGCAGCGGCAGGATTGCGCCCGGCAGCAGTAGCGCGCCGTCCAGCGGAAAGACGGCTATCGCCGCCGGCAGATCGGCAAGCCTTCTGTAGCCGGCGACCACGGCGCTGGCCCGCAAGCCGTTAAGTGAACAGGATGGACGACAGGCGCCGCCGGCCATCCCTGGCCACCTGCGAAGCCCCGCCGGCGGCTTCGAACACGGTCAGCAGTTGCTTGCGACCGGCGCCATCATTCCAGTCGCGGTCACGCTCGATCAGGGTCAGCAGATGGTCGGCGGCGCCCTGGAAGTCGCCTTTGGCGGCCAGAGCTGTCGCCAGATCCAACCGCGCCTGATGATTGTCGGGATTGGCGGCGACCTTGCCTTCGAGGCCCTTGGCGTCCTTGGGCGCCGTGGCGGCCAGCGCCAGGGCGGCGCGCACGCTCTCCAGATCGGGGTGCTTGGCGCCGGCAGGGGCCATGGCGGCCACTTCCCCCGCCCGTTTTGCGTCGCCGCCCGCCAGGTAGCAGCGCGCCAGTCCGCCGATCGCGGCCAGATTGGCCGGATCGATCTTCAGCGCCTCGGCGAAGGCTGCGGCCGCGCCGCCGGTGTCGCCCAGCGCGAGCAGGCGCTTGGCCTCCTCGATCAGCGCCGCCGTGGGGGACACCTTGGGGCCGGCCAGCTTGGCCAGCTTGTCGACGAAGGCCTTCACCTGGCTTTCGGGAACCGCGCCGGTGAACCCGTCCGCCGGCCGGCCGTCGACGAAGGCCAGCACCGTCGGGACCGACTGCACGCGCAGCTGGCCGGCGATGGCCGGGTTCTTGTCGATGTCGATCTTGACCATCTTGACCGCGCCCTTGGCGGCCAGGACCGCCTTTTCGAGCAGCGGGGTCAGCTGTTTGCACGGCCCGCACCAGGTCGCCCAGAAATCGACGATCACCGGCCCCTCGCGCGAGGCCTCCATGACATCGGCGACGAAGCTCGCATCGGCCCCGTCCTTGATGAGGTCGGCGGGCGCCTTTCCGGGCGCGGCTTCTCCGATCAGCGACATGGCGACTCCAGGCTTGGCTTGCTTAAGGACCCCTTACATGGTCGCCCGCCCGCGCCGCCGCAAATCTCACGGGGCCGAAAAATCCACGATCAACGGCTCTACGCCCAGCACGTTCAGAAAACGCCGCAGGCCCACCTGGCTGACGGTGGTGGTCGCGGTGTTGATCAGCGGATGAAAATTCACCTGCTCGGCCTTCGCCAGGGCGGCGTCGAGCACGAATCGGACGCGGCGCGCCGGGTCGTTGATCAGGGCGAACGCCGTCACCGAGCCTGGCGTCACCCCCAGAGCCTCCATCAACGTCTCTTCGCTGGCGAACGACAGCCGCGCCGAACCGATCGCGGCGGGAAGCGCCTTCAGATCGATGCGCGTGGAGTCCTCGGTCGAAATCAGCCACAGCGCGCTCTTGGCGTCCTTGAGGAACAGGTTCTTCGTATGGGCGCCGGGCAGGGCGGCCTTGATCGCCTCGCCCTCGCCAACCCGAAATACCGCCGCGTGCGCCATTGAAGCATGCTCGATGCCGTGCGCGTCGAAAAAGGCCTCCAGATCGGCGCGGCTATGCATTGGCCGGCCTCGCCGGCTGCGGACTTTGCGCCGGCCGCCCGGCCCCGCTACACGTTTTCGCCAAGCGCGCCGTTTTCCTCAAGAGGCCCCATGGAACTGGAATGTTTCCCCACCGCGACGCGGCCGCCCGACATCGTGCCGGGCCGCCCGCAAAGAGCGTGGATGGAGGCTTTTCTCGATCGCCATCCCTATCGCTGCCTGCCGATGACCATGGCCAACACCACCGGCTGGGAGATCCTCTGCCCGGTCGGTTTCACCGCCGCCTGGAATGGCGGCCTCAATCAGGCCGACATCACCCTCACCCCCGACCATCCGTTTCCTGACTTCGCCGAGTTCGTGAAAAGCCACTTCTCGCATGGGGTGATCACCTTTCATCCAGGCTATCTGTTCCGCACCCCGGAGGGCTGGTCGATGTGGGCCGGCGGGCCGCCCAACCACGTCAAGGACGGCGTCCAGCCGCTGGCGGGTCTGGTCGAGACCGACTGGCTGCCGTTTCCCTTCACCATGAACTGGATTTTCACCAGGCCCGGCAAGGTCCATTTCGCCAAAGGTGAGCCGTTCTGCTTCATCACCCTGGCCCAGGACAAGCCGCTGGAAAGCTTCGATCTGGTCCAGCGCTCGCTGGAAAAGGACATGGACCTGCTCGGCCAGTACAACGCCTGGTTCGCCCGCCGCGACGACTTCAACACCCGCCTGTTCAAGGGCGATCCGGGCGCGGTGAAGGAGGCCTGGCAGCGCTACTACTTCAAGGGCGAAATGCCGGAGAACACCGGTCCCGGCCCCAAGGCCCACGTCAACAAGCGCCGCCTGAAAGCCCTGAAGCTCGGGGCCTGAACCGCCCGGGCCGCCGCCTTGCCAAGCTCCCGGCCCTCTGCGATAAGCCGCCCTTCGATTTTCGGGGCCCCGCGACCGCCGCCCCGAAGGAGCGCGGGCGTAGCTCAGTGGTAGAGCACAACCTTGCCAAGGTTGGGGTCGAGAGTTCGAATCTCTTCGCCCGCTCCAATTAAATCAAGCACTTATGTGCGTTCTCGGGCCGTTTTTCGAGCGCCCGTCACCCCTACGCGCCTGAGGTCGGGTCGGGCAGGCCGAGGATGCGTTTGGAAATGATGTTGTTTTGGACCTCGTGGGTGCCACCGAAGATCGAGAAGGCCTTGCCGGCGAGCCAGCCCCGCACCTCGGAAAGCTCGCCGGGGCTGAAAGCGTCGCCCTCCCAGCCCAGGCCCTGGCTGCCCATGATCTCGAGCATCAGTTCTGAACGATCCTGGGCGGACTTCATGCTGACATTCTTCATGATCGAGGTTGCCGCGCTCGGACTGGCGTTGCCGCGGGACTCGGCGGCGGCGCGCCGCACGGTCAGGCGCAGCGCCTGCTCGTCTATCTTCTGGGCGGTGATGCGGCTTCGCAGGTCGGGGTCAGCCAGACGACCGCTGGCGTCGACGCCGATGTAGCGCTTGGCCGCATCCTGCAGGCTCTCGACCTCGCGCTGGCCGCCGCCGCCCTCACTGCGGCTGCCCATGCCGTTACGCTCGTGCTGCAGCAGGCGCTTGGCGATGGACCAGCCGCCGTTCAGCTGGCCGACCAGGTCGTCCTTGGACGCCGTGGCGTCGGTGAAAAAGGTCTCGCACTGCCCCGAAGCGCCCGAGATCATCCTGATCGGCCGGGCCTCGACGCCTGGCTGATGCATCGGGATCAGGATGAAGCTGATACCCTCGTGCTTCTTGGCCTTGGTGTCGGTGCGGCAGAGGCAGAAGCACCAGTCGGCGAATTGCGCGCCGCTGGTCCAGATCTTTTGACCGTTGATAAGCCAGTGGTCGCCCCTGTCCTCGGCCTTGGTCTGCAGCGACGCGAGGTCCGAGCCGGCGCCCGGTTCAGAGAAGCCTTGGCACCAGCGCAGCTCACCGCGGCAGATCGGCGGCAGGTGGCGCAGCTTCTGTTCCTCGGAGCCGTATTCCAGAAGCGTCGAACCGAACATGCCTGGACCCATGCCCTGGATCGGATTGCGCGCGCCGATGCGGGCCATCTCCTGACTGAGCACGCGGGCCTCCGCCGCCGAAAGGCCGCCTCCGCCATAGGCCTTGGGCCACATCGGCGTGCCCCAGCCTCTGGAGCCGATCCGCTGGCGCCAAAGGTCGACGTCGGCTGTGGAGGTCCCGCCCTCCATCACCGATCGCGTCACCGCGTCCGGGTCCTTGCGCAGCGATGCGGGGAAATTCGCCTCGAGCCATTGGCGCACGTCGGCGCGAAACGCCGCCAGTTCGCCGGATTCGTCACCGCCAAAATCAGCCATCGCAATCACTCCTGATGAATTCGTCCTTGATAAACCGCTCTCTGTCGTTTGCTCATCTTATGCGCGCCGCGGCCCGCCGCCAGGGTTCCGATGACACTTTAGAGCAGGCCGACACAAGCGCCAGTCGGCGTAGTCACCCCGTTTGGAGGCCGCAGTGAGTGTCTGCAACGGTGGAAACCGGTCCTTGCCCCATGCGGGTCAGAGTCCAATCTCCATCTCAGGGCCATGACCGATGATCCCCGTGAGACCGATCGGCGATGGCGATCAGACGTTGGCCATGATCGTGGCGGTAGCCGTGCAGTAGTTCTATGGATGGAAGCCATGAGCGATGCTGTCGGCCCCGGCGACCTGGTTCTATGCGTCAATGTCGCCCCAAACCATGCCACGGGAAGGCCGGTGCCCCTGCGAGCCGGGGAGACCTACCGGGTCGTCGCGGTGATGGAATTTGCCTGCCCATGCGGACGTTCTGATGCGCTGCTGGATGTCGGCGTCGATTACGCGTGGTGCCAGACGCGTTTTCGGCTCCTGCCAAAGCCCAGGGCCGAGACCAAGACCCGCCGCGTATCGGCCCCCAAAGAGAAGGAGACGGTTCGATGAGCACCCGGCTACGGCCCGACCTCGCAAGATTCCGCTGAGGGCGGCGTGCGCCGGCGCGTCGCGCCGCGAAGCGCGCCTAAAGGGACCGTGAGACGGTGACCGGACGACTATCTCGGGACATGCGCGGCCAGCCCAACCTCGAAAGCGCCCCATGACCGCTTTCGTGCCCGGGGATTTCGAGGTCCCCTCCGGCTTCGAAACGCCGGACTTCCGTGTGCGTATGCTGGCAATTTCGGACGTGGTGAAGGATTTCGACGCCGTGATGACCAGCGTCGAACGCCTTCAAAAAGTGTTCAGTCCATCGGGTAAGTGGCCCAAGGGCCTTTCCTTCGAGCAGGACCTGATCGACCTGGGCTGGCACCACAAGCAATTCCAGAGACGCCGATCGTTCGCTTACACGGTCATGAGCATGGACGAGGCCTTGTGCCTGGGGTGCCTCTATATCGAGCCGACGACGCTGCGCGGATACGAGGCCGAGGTCCACTGTTGGGTCCGAACCAGCCATGCCGGGGCGCTTGACGCACGGCTTTACCAAGAGCTTCGGAGCTGGGTCGGATCGCGCTGGCCGTTCAAGGCCGTCGCCTATCCCGGCCGAGCGCTGAGCTGGGACCAGGTGGCGTCGCTGCGACAGGGCGGATAAGGGCGAGTGAGCCAATCGTGATCAGACGCCTGCCAAGAACCGCTATGGGCAGAAGCCTTTGTGACAACGCGGGCGCGCGGATCGAAAGCGCCACAATGCAATAAACAAAGTCACGACGTGTTCATCGAGGCCTGAGGAATCTCAGGTAGAAAGCAGCGAACACCAAAACGATGCCCACATTCGCCATCAGCCGTTCCCAGAATCGGTTTCTGAAGAACCCGACATCGACACAAACTATGACGGCCGCCAACGCCAGCACGTAAAGTACCGAGGTTAGCTGTCTGCCCATTGCAGTTGAAATCGCCATTTCGCGTGCTCCGCCGGTGATCCGCCGTCCCGGATGATTGTTTCACCCACCCAGCCAGCTTATCGCAGAAGGCTACGCACGGGGCGAAGCCGGCGATCGCCGCCCTGGCTGAAGGTCGACCTTTAGCGAAATGGCCGACAGCGGACTCTCAAAGCGTCGCTGAACGGCGGTTTGCGGTGGCCTGGCTTAGCCAGTACGGTCAAGCTGCGAACCGCCGGAGGCATTACCTTGATCACCGCTCCGATATCCGCCCGACCGCGGTCGGCGAAGACACAGCCGCGCTGCAAAATCGCGTTCGATAGCCCGAGCGACGCAACCCTTTGTCGGCTATTGAAGTGTTTCCTAAGAATAGCTGAGGAAGGCCCCGCCGATGACTGAAGCTCACGTACCCCACCCACACATTGCGCGACGGAAGACCCAAGGCGTGGTCACGACCGCTGATGAGCACGTCGGTTTCAACGGATGGCTGGCCGCTGGCATAACAAAGGGCTTCGGCTCGATGTGGGCGTTTTACGTCTTAGTCTTCTGGATGTTCGCCTGGATGTTCTTGGCATCCGTAGGGGTCTCGATCTTTCGGTTCGACAAGTATCCGTTCACATTCCTTCTGTTCCTGTCGAACCTTGTTCAACTCTGGGCGCTTCCAGTCCTCGCAGTGGGCCAGCAAGTGCTTTCACGGGCCTCGGACAGGCGGGCGCTTCAGACCTACCAGGACACCGAGGCCGTACTGGAGCTGACCGATCAGCTTCACGGGCTGATCAAGGCCAACAACAAGCTGACCGACGAGATTCACGGGTTAATCGAAGTCAACAACGGGCTGACCGCCGAAATCCACCGCGTCGTCGCCGGGCCGAAGATTTAGGTCAACGCTCACGTTGGGTTCCGGCCTGAAGAAAGCCGACGTTCCACGCCGCTTGCTCGGCCATTCCCCCGACAATGTCCGCCTAGGGTCGATTTCCGACTTTGGCCTCCAGCCCACAAGCAGACATCGCCGCAGTGGTTCGAAGGACGGCGGGCGTGTCCGTCAAAGGACGGTTGGCGGGCGAGACGATCCACGCCTTCGCCAAACAGCGCGTCCAGGCGCATGATCGCCCCTTCAGCCATTCGACGACGAAGGGAGCTCGACCATGAGCGATCTGCCCACATCCGTGCTCGGCCGCACCGGCGCGACTGTCACCAAGCTCGCCTACGGCGCCATGGAGCTCAGGGGCCGCGTTCCCGGCCGCGGCGGGCGCGAGGTCTCGGCGGATCAGGCCAAGGCTATCCTGAATGCGGTGCTCGATTCCGGCATCAGCCTGATCGACACATCGTCCGACTATGGGGCCTCCGAAGAGTTGATCGGCGAGTTCATCTCCCATCGCCGGTCGGAATTCTTCCTGTCCAGCAAGTGCGGCTGTCCGATCAACCCACCGCCGGGCGAGCGGCCGCCGCACGTCTTCACCCGCGAAAATGTACGCGCCGGGGTTGAACAGAGCTTAAGGCGCATGAAGACCGATCACATCGACCTCGTGCAGTTCCACATCAGCCCGAGCCGCGCCGAGCTGGAGGCAAACGATTCGGTGGCCGAGCTGGTGGCGCTGCGAGATGAAGGCAAGATCCGCTTTGTCGGCATGTCGGGCACCTTGCCGAACCTGACCGACCATATAGCCATGGGGGTCTTCGACGCCTTCCAGATCCCCTATTCCGCCCTCGAGCGCGAGCATGAGGCGCCAATTCGCGAAGCGGCCGTCGCTGGCGCGGGGACGATCATTCGCGGCGGCGTGGCGCGCGGCGTGCCGGTCGCGGCGGCTGACGTTCTTGAGCGCCTGCCCGAACAGGTCCGCCAGACCTACGCAAAACGCCGCGACCTGTGGGACGAGGCCGGTCTGGATGAGGTGCTCGATGGTCTCACGCGCATGGAGTTCATGCTGCGCTTCACCCTCAGCCACCCCGACATGACCACGACAATCGTCGGCACGGCGAATCCTAGGCACCTGGCCGAAAACGTCGCCGCCGCTAAGAAGGGGGCCCTGCAGTCCGACCAATACAACGCGGCCAAGCGCAAGCTGGCCACGGCCGTCGAGGCCCGGGCCGCCGCGTGATCAGCGGATCTGTGCGGCCAAGCCGTGCATGTCCGGCTAGGGACCTTTTGGCGGGCACTTTGGCCAGGTTGGATGTCCGCGTCCGCGGTGGGATCGATTCACGGACTCGCCCAGCTTGTCATTGAGCGGACTGAATCCGCTGAAGAGCGTACCCTCAGCCTTCCTTAATGCCCACTAAGCTAGTCTGCGCCGCGAAACGCCGGGCGGGCCGATGTTCAGACACAAGCTTTTCAGGACATTGGTGCTGGTCGCCGTCGTCGTCCCCGCGGCGATGTTCGCCGACTGGTTTCTCAACGCGGTGTGCCTCGGAACGCCGCAGTCGGCGACGCCACTGACCACCCTGATCATCACCGCGCTGATCGGGGCGCCGGTCGGCTACTACCTGGTCAGTCAGCGCGTCGACGTGCAACGCGCCCGGGCCGACGCCGAGAGCGCCCTCGACCAACTGCGCCGCAGCGAGGCGGTCAAGGCCGAATTCCTGGCCAATATGACCCACGAGCTGCGCACCCCGCTCAACGCCATCATCGGCTTTTCGGATCTCCTCAAGAAGTCGGCGGCCACCGACGCCCGCGACTCGCGCCAGATCGGCCTGATCTGGGACGCCAGCCAGACCCTGCTGGCGGTGGTCAATGACGTGCTCGATTTCTCCAAGCTCGAAGCCGGGGCGGTGGAGTTCGACCGCCACCCGTTCGATCCGATGCAGATGGCGGGGTCCACCGTCGCCCTCCTCGCCGACCAGGCCCGCGACAAGGGGCTGGCGCTCAACGTCGTCGCCACCGGGTTCGAGGGCCCCCTCTTCAGCGACGGCGCGCGCCTCCGCCAGGTGCTGCTCAACTTCATTTCCAATGCGATCAAATTCACCGCCCAGGGCGAAATCCAGGTGCGGGTGGATCAGAGCGACGATGGCGAGCCCGGGCGGCGGCGCCTGCGCGTCGAGGTCGCCGACAGCGGCATCGGCGTGCCGCCGGCCCACCTGGAGGCCATCTTCGACCGCTTCACCCAGGCCGACGCCTCGGTCTCGCGCCAGTTCGGCGGCACGGGCCTGGGCCTGGCCATCTCCAAGCGGATCGTCGAGGCCCTCGGCGGCCAGATCGGCGTCGTCAGCCACCCCGGCGAGGGCTCGACCTTCTGGTTCGAGATCGCCATGCCCGTGGCCCAGGCGCTCGATGCCGACGATCCATCGGCGCGCGGGCCGGCCCTTGCCGTCGGCGCGCTGCGGCTCTTGATCGTCGACGACAACGCGGTCAATCGCGAGCTGATCGGCGCGGTGCTCGAGCCGTTCGACCTGATCATCGAGACGGCCGGCGATGGCCTCGAAGCCCTCGAGGCGGTCGCCCGCTCCCGGTTCGACCTGATCCTGATGGACGTGCAGATGCCGGGCATGGATGGCCTGACCGCAACCCGCGCGATCCGCGCCGGCGAGGCTGGGTCCAGCGCGCGCGTCCCCATCCTGGCCATGACCGCCAACGTTCTCCCCGACCAGGTCGCCCGCTGCCTCGAAGCGGGCATGGACGACCACATCGGCAAGCCCATCGACCCGCGCAAACTCCTCGAAACCCTAGCCCTCTGGTCCGCCCCAAACGATGCCCCGGCCGAAGCCCTGAGAGGCTAGCGCCTCAACCTTCTCCCATTGGGAGAAGGAGGGGCCCGGCGCTGAAAGCGGCGGGAGGATGAGGGGTTAGAATGGCGGCTCCGTAACCCCTCACCGTCCCACGTCCTCTTAAGGACGCGGGCCCCTCCCTCTCCCTCTGGGAGAGGTATGTTGCGCAGCCGTCGCTGCTTAGAACTCCATCCGGTAGACCCGCGTCGCCACGCCGCTGAACAGGCTGGTCTTTTCATCGGCGCTGCAGCCCTGCGCCAGGCGCTTGAAGGCGTTCCACAAGGTCGCGTAGTCGCAGCTGCCGATGTCGACCGGAAAGTTGCTCTCGAACATGCAGCGGTCGGCGCCGAACGCCTCGATGCAGGTTTCCACGTAGGGCTTCCACTCGGCCGCGAGGTGCGCCGACGACGCCGGTGGGTCGGCCATGAACGAGGTAAAGCCGGGAAAGACCATGGCCAGGCCGCCGACCTTCACCGACACGTTGGGGAGGGCCGCCAGGGCCCGAATGTTCTCCCGCCAGACCCCGAACCGTTCTTCGCGCCGACCCTGATAGGTGCCGATGCCGAGCGGGGTGCCGACGTGATCGAGCACGATCGCCGTGTCGGGGAAGGCGCGGGCGAGGTCAATGAGATCACCCAGCTGCGGCTCGAGCAGCCAGGCGTCGAACGACAGCCCAAGCGGGGCCAGGCGCGCGAAGCCATCGCGAAAGTCGGGACGCAGGTAGAGCCCGGGCGCGCCCCGGTGCAGCGGCCCCAGCACCGTGGGGTCCGCATCCCACGAGCAGCTCTGGCGGATGCCGCGAAAACGCCTGCCGCCCGCGGCGATGTGCGCCTCGAGTACCGGCGTCACGGCCTCGCCCAGGGTCAGGTCGGCATGGCCGACGATGGCGGCGCAGGCCCGCGCCTCGCCATAAACGCCGCTGGCGCTCATTGCCGCCACGCCGTTGACGAACTGCGTCTCGCCCACCGGCCGCATAGCCGGGGCCGCGTCCGCCCGGTACATCGCGCCGCACTCCATATAGACCGTCGCCCTCACGTTGTGGCCGCTGCCTAAGTCGGCGTTGAGCTCGTCGAGCAGATAGCGCGGCGACATGCGGATAACATGCTCGAAGCCATGGGTCGGCGCGGGCATTCGCGCCATCAGCGCCGCCGGCCTATCCCACAGATGATGATGCGGATCGACGATCGGCAGGTCGGGTTCGAGGGCGGCTTCGCGGGCTTTGGTCGGCTGGGTCATGGCGCCACCTTACGGCCCGCTGTCGCGGCGCCAAGTCCCTCGCGCACCTAAGGAGCACGGGCATCCTGCCTGCATGCGGCCCGGAAGGCCGCGCTCCGACTTATCCACTTTCGGCCGCCGGCCAGCCGTAGACCGAGACGTGCTTGCGGCTGTCGGCGGTGAAGGCGGACCGGTCCCAGTCCGCCCACCGCTGATGCAGCTGAAGCCCCGCCAAGCGCGCCATCAGGTCGATCTCACTCGGCCACGCATAGCGCATCGGCAGGGGCGTCAGCCGAATGCCGGCGCCGGTCAGGCTGATGTATTGATAGTTGATCACCTGGCTGACCGGATCGTGGACCGACGCTTCGAGGTGCGCGGCATCGAAACTGATCCCAACCGTGCGCACCCGCTCCCGATCGACGAAGTGGGCCGGATCCGGTACGAACGCCTCGACGACGAACACGCCGCGCGGCGTCAATCTCCGCGCCACGTTGGAGAAGCATCGCACCTGATCGTCCTGGCTGGTCAGGTTGAACAGGGTGTTGAAGACCAGGAACACCAGGTCGAAGGGGCCGTCGATTTCGACATCGGCCATGTCGCCCAGGACCGCCGTGATCGCTTCCCCGCCCGGCTTGGCCTTCAGCTTTGCGATCATCTCGGGCGAAGCCTCGATGCCGGAAACCCTGAGCCCCCGCGCGGCAAGCGGCAGGGCGATCCGCCCCGTGCCGATGGCCAGTTCGAGCGACGCCTCGCCCGGGGCCAGCTTCGCCAGGAAATCCACCGCCGCCATCGTCGCCGCATCGGCCGGATAGAGCGCGTCGTACCGCTCGGCGTTCAGCTTCCCGAACGTTTCGGGACCGTAGTCTTTCATTCCTGGCATTCTTCCGTAGGCTCGGGGCCATGAGCGGCGAGCGCGGCATCGAACCGGGCCGCACGGCCGCCCCCACCACCGTTGACGCCTATATCGCCGCCTTTGCCCCTGAAATCCAAGCGATCCTGCGCGAGATTCGCGTCACCATCCAGCGCGCGGCGCCCGAGGCGACGGAAAGGATCAGCTACAACCTGCGGTAGAGACCCGGGGCGCCTGACCCTAAGCTTGCCGGGCCGTAGCGCGGGCATCCTGCCCCGCCTGCGGTGCCCCTCAGCCGCCCGCCCTCTTCCCCTTCTTTTGGCTAGGGGATGCGCACATCTGGACGAACGACCCTCAAGACACCTCTCCCGCAGGGATGTATGGACCGGGGAGATGGCTGACAGATGTTCGGGGAGATGGTGGACACTTTTGGCATGAAGCGGGGGAACCGTCATGCCGTTCGAGCAGAGGTCCATTGTGGAAGCACGCGGGGAGTTTTGCC
>DATCCB010000088.1:0-11596 GCA_036511515.1 Caulobacteraceae bacterium
GGAGGGGGCGCAAGGCGGTGATCAACCTGGTCGGAGATCCGCTCTAGCCGCCCCGCGAGTGAGCGCTCATCCCTGAGCGTCGAAGAAGGCGTCGGCGTTTTCGACTTCGACCAGGCGTCCCTTGCGGATCTCCAGGAAACGGGTCGCCGCCGCGCGGGTGAAATAGCGGTCGTGGGAGACGAAGATGCAGGAGACGTCGGTCTCCTCGAGCTGGGATTCCAGGTCTTCCTGGCCTTCGATGTCTAGGTGGCTGGTCGGCTCGTCGAGCAGGTAGAAATTGGGCGCGAGCAACTTCATCTTCAGGAATATCAGCCGCGACCGCTCGCCGTGACTGAGCAGGCGGATGGGCTCGCCGATGCGCGCGAAGGCGAACCCGGCCTGGGCCAGGAGCCGGATCGCGTCCCGATCTGTCGCGCCCTGGGTAGCGGTAAGGAAACCAAGCAGGCTCTTGTCCAGCGGCAGGTCGGCCATCGTCTGATCGAAATAGACCAGCCTGCAGGCGGGGTTGAAGCGAACGCTCGCCTGGCCATCGTAGTGCCGCAGATGGGGGTCGTAGGCGCGCGCCAGGGTGGTCAGCAAGGTCGATTTGCCCGCCCCATTGACGCCGAGCAGGGCCACCTTGTCGCCCGCGCCGATGGTCAGGCGATCGATGACGACGAGGGGGCGGTCACTCCCGGGGACGGTCACCGTCACGCCGGTCAGGCGCAGCGCGACCTTGGCCTCGATGTCTGAATCATTGAGTTCCAGCCGGCGTTCGCGCGGCGCGTACCCCCGCGACTTGTCCGCCTCGATGCGAGCAATCCGTTTGTGCGTAGCCTTTTCGCGCTTGTGGAACTTCGAGTTCTTGACACCCCAGAGCTTGTAGCGGGCGGCCACTTTCTCCAGACGCTTGATTTCCTTGTCCTCGAGGCGCCCCTGCACGGCCGCCGTGGCGTCCCTGCGCAACAGCTCCGCGCGGGCGAGCAGAAAAGGCGCCTTGAAGGCGTGAATGCCGTCGGAGCGCAAGAAGAGGGTGCGGCTGGTGACCCGGTCGAGGAATTCGCGGTCGTGGGAGACGATCAGCATCGGCACGGTGATGTCGTCGATCAGCCAGCTTTCGAGGGTGTTGATATTGGCGATGTCGAGATAGTTGGTCGGCTCATCGAGGATCAGGATATCGGGATCTTCGAGCTTGGCCGCCGCGGCGATCAGCATCAGGCGTTGCCAGCCGCCGCTCAACGCGCCGAACGGGGCCAGGGCGGCGGCCTGCGAGGCGCAAAGCTCATCCAGCAGCACATCGATCCGCCAGTCTTCGCCGATCGCGCCGGCGCGCGCGAGTGAGCGTTCCAGAACCGCGCGCAGGCTCATCGTCGCCAGGTGCGCGGGAACTTCCTGCGAGAGAGCCGCCACGCGCAAGCCTCGCGAGGCGATCACCTTGCCCTGGTTGAGTTCCAGCTCACCGGTCAGACATTTCAGCAGCGTCGATTTGCCGGCCCCGTTCTCGCCGACGAGCGCGGTCCTGGCGTCATCGAGAAGGAACGAAACCTGGCTGAATACGCGGCTGGCGCCGTAGAAGAACGCGCCTCGATCGATGCCGAGAACTGCCTGGCGCCCGGCCATGATGGGATTTCCGATGGATCGCGAAAGGCCGCATCCCCTCACGCGGGGTGTTTGTCGCCCGCGCGTCGATATCGCGTCAAGCGGGGCGGCGCCGCGGCCACAAACGCGTCGGCGCCGAACGCTACCCCCCTCTGATTAACCGCCTCCTGACCAGGCGATCACGCCAGGAATCGGTGTCGCTGACCAACAGCGTGGCGGCCTCGCGGACGATTTCCTGCGCCAGTGCGGCCGAGATCGGCGCGGCCTTCCGCATGCGCGCGGAGAAGTCCTCATAAGCCGGAACCAGCTGGGCGCTGCGATCGGCGAGCTCGGAAAAGCCGTTGGTCGAATCCAGAGCCAGGGCGACGGCGCCCATGGACGGAACGATGACGCTCAAGGTCGTGGCCAAGGTGACCAGCCCCTGCAGTCCGGGCGCCATTGCGCCAGGCGGCAGGCGGGCGAAACTCAGCATGGCGGCGGCGACGGCGCCCATCAGCAGGGCGGCGGTCAGGGCGACGAACCCCGCGTTCTCCCAGAGGTGCATGCGCTCGGTGATCTTGCGCCCGGCATGCGCTTCCTTGGCGTGATAGCGGGCCTGACCATCCATCAGGTCGGTCCTCGCCCATCGGGCCCGCGCCGTCACCTCGTCCTGGTCGAGCACGCCCCCGGTGACCCCGGCGGCGCGAATGACCGCCCTGGCCCGCCACTCGGTCCAGGTTTGAGCGCCGTCGGCATGCTCGTCGGCAATGTCGATGCCGAGCGGATAGGTGGCCAGCGCGGCGCGAAAGCGCTCGGCCAGACGCCGCGCGTCGCTCCACCGACGGTGGCGATGGCCGCGCCTGGCCAGCGACCACAGCGCCAGGATGCCGACGGCGAAGAACAGTTCGAGGCCGATGGCGATCAGATGCATCAGCGGCGAGGACCCGTCGGGGGCCATGACGCCGATCACCACCGCCAACATGGCCAGGGCCAGAAGAATGAGCTGCTGCGATCGGTGCGCCTGGCTGAGGCGGTTGGCGCGCTGGTCGGCCTGGTCGAGCGCGGCCGCCAGTCGCCGGTAGCCTTCCTGGGCCGCGACGTCGGCGGGAAGCTGCGCCGGGGGGTCGGCCCTGGGGATCACCGGCGGCTTGCCGGCGAGACTCTTGAAGACGTCGAAGGCGCGCCACAGCGTGTGGTCGCACAGGTCGGCGAGCGTGCTGCGCAAGCCCCCGTCGCGATGCAGCGGGTCACGCCGGGCAAAGTCCCGGCGCGCGATGATTTCCGGATCGCCGACCGACGCGTGGCCCTCGAGTGAACGATGTCGCGGCAACGGCGGCGCAAAGGCGGCGAACAGTATCGTCGACAGGGCCTCTATGGTCGCCGGCCTTGTCAGCCGCGCGGGGTGGCCGGCCGCTTCGGTGGCCCCATCGTCCCTCCACACCGATGACGGGTCGAGCAGTTGGAGGTCGGGCGCGTTCGGGCGGATCCAAAGCACCGGGACGCCCTTGTGCAGCGCCAGGCGTACGGTGTCGCCGGTGCCGCCGGCGCCGACAGCCGAGCCGCCGTCCCAGACGACGACGACGACATCGCAGTTGCGCACGATCCAGCGCGAGAGCTCGCCGTGGCCATGTCGCCCGGCCGCGGCGCCGTCCAGGCAAGTCGAGGTCTCGAACTCGCCAAGGTCGGTCACCCGGTCAAACCACTTGGCGTGGCTCGGCTCGTCGGTGAGCGGCTGTCCGGTCGCCGGATCCAGGTAGGGCGTGAGAGCGTGGACCGGCCCGGCTGCCATGACCCGCCAGCGGGCGATGGCGATGCGGTCCGCGCCCGTGGCGATGCCGGTGATCAGCCGCAGGCTGGCCGGCCCGTCGAACGCGTCGCCGAGGATCTCGTCGCAGTCGTCCAGAGGCATCGCCGCCATCGCCCCGACGGCGTCCCGCGCCAGGCGGAAGGCGGCGTCGAGGTTGGCCGACAGGACCGCTTCATCGCCGAGCCGATCGACCGCCCGGTGGCCACTGAAACCGATGCGCAGCGCCAGCGGCGGATTGGCAACCTCGCTTCTCGCCGCGAGCGCCTGCCAGGCCCCATCGACCGACGATCCCGCGTCCGGCGAAACGGCGGCGAGTTTGACCAAGTCATTGCCCTCCCGTTGGCCCATAATTGGTATTCGGATCTGAAAAGCTAGTGTCCGGAGGGGCGAAGGCGCCGTTCGAGAACCCAGACGAACCCAAGGACGGATAGTCCGGCGCCCTGGGCGCGTCCTCGCCGTAAGCGACATCGACGCGTTGCGTCGCGCCGACTCCCCAACCCGGCGCCCGCATGCTAGGGGACTGGGCGGGGGGGGTTGGCCTTGGCCGATATCTTCATTTCCTACAAGCGGGAAAATCGGCCGTTCGCCGAACGCCTTTCGATTGTCCTCGAACAGCTGGGATTCGAGGTCTGGTGGGACTTCGACCTGCTTTCCGGGGACCGCTACCGCAGGGTCATTCGGGCGATCATCGACGAGTGCAAGGTCGCCGTGGTGATCTGGTCGGAACTGGCCATCCAGAGCGACTTCGTGCTCGACGAAGCCGATTACGCCAAGGCCCAGGGCAAGCTCTGCCCCGCCCGCATCGACGATGTCGTCCTGCCCTTTGGCTTCGGCTCGATCCACACCGACGACTTGCGTTCATGGGACGGGGAACTCTTCGATCCCCACTTCCAGAGCTTGGTGAAGGCCGTTGAGACGCGGGTCGGACGCAAGGGCCGGCTCGGCGATTCCGGCCGACCGATGGAGACTCAGGCAGCCGCCGCCGAGATGGAAGCCTTCAAGGCCGCCCAGCTGGCCGGCAACACCGCGGCGCTCGAGACCTTCCTGGATCTCTATCCCCGTGGCGCCTTCGCCAGATTCGTGCGCCGCCAACTGGAGACCATGAGCGTCGAAGCGCCGATGGTGCGGTTCGCCACCCGGGCCAATTCCCCGGGGCCCGAAACACCGTCGCCGAGCCTCGACCGCGAGCCGCCAGCGCCGCCGCAGCCCATTGCTCGCCAGGCGCCCGCCTCCAGTCCGCCGCAACGTGAGACCCCGGCGCCCACGCCCGCGCCCCGGCCAATAGGGCTCGCCGAAACGATCACGCTCCCGGGCCGGGCGCCCCAGCCCCCGGAGCGAGGGGCGACGCTGCGCGGCGGCTTGCTGGGGCTCGGCGGTGCGGCGGTCATCGCGCTCGTCGCCTGGAGCCTGCTGCGTCCACACGGCCATGCGCCGGCGACGGCGCCGGCCCCGGTCCCAGCCGCGCTGGCCGCCACCCAGCCCGCGGCCTTGGCGACTCTGGCGGGGCCGCTGGTGGGCGTCTGGGCGCCTGCGGGGCTGACCTGCAAGGAGGCGGAGACCATATCGGCGGCCGGGGTCACGCTGACCATGACTTCCGCCGGCGCGCCCTGGAGCGCCATCGTCACCGGCGCCGGCGCCGATGGGGCGGTCGACGTCGTTGCGACCGACGGCAAACGGTTTTCCTATCAGGCGCACGGCGACACCCTGACGGTGCTGTCACGCGATGCGCCTGACGGCGGGGCCACGCGGATGACCCGATGCAAAGGCTGATTGTTGTTGTTTTTCTGACCCTTTCCGCCGCCGGATCCGCCCTCGCCAGAATGGACGACAATCCCCTTTGCCCGGCCTACCGGGGGCATTGGGAACATGCCAGCCGGGGCGGCGACCTGGAGGCGATGGCCGGCGCGGCGGCGGCTATTCCGGCGGCCTGTCCGGGGCTCAGGGCCGAGGCGGACGGGCGCCTGGCCGAAGCCAGAAGGCGCGCCAGCGAACGCGAACAAGCCAGGACCCAGGCCGAAGCTCGCGAGCACGCGGCCGGCGCGGCCCAGCGGGCCGCTCAGGATCAGGCCGCCCGGGACAAGGCCGTGCGCGATGCGACCGCCAGCCAGGCCGCCGCCGAAGCAGCCGACGACGCCGCCTATGACGCCGCCCGCAGGGCCGACACCATCGCCAGCTTCGACGCCTACCTCGCCGCCTATCCGGCCGGCCGCCACCTGGCGGATGCCCAGGCGTCGCGCCAGTCGCCCGAATTCCTCAAGGCCGGCGCCGACGCGCTCGAACACGGCGACAACGACGGGGCCATCCGCGCGCTCAGCCAGGCGCTGGACGCCGGGACCCTGGCGCCGCACGATCAGCAGCGCGCCTATGTGAAGCGCGGGATGGCCTATGCCGCCAAAGGCCAGAAGGCGCTCGCCCTTGCCGACCTGGATCAGGCCGTCAAGCTGGATCCCGGCGATCGCGACGCCGTCGAGACGCGAAAAAAGCTTCTGCCCCGTCTGGTGGCCGAGCTGGGGATCAACACGCTGCCTGCGCTGCCGAACCTGGCGACGGTCGCCGCCGTATCCTTGCCTGGCAGTTTCTGCAGCGAGACCGAGCGCAACACCTTCCACGACCGGCAGTACGTTCCGGCGAACCAGGCCGCTTTTCAGAACAATGCGTCGGCGAAACAGTACCTCGATGAGCTAAATGAACTTCATGCGGAATACGATGAGCTGCAAAGCGGGTTCGCGAACGTGATCACGCACCAATTCATCGACTACCAGCCGGTCGCCGCCGGCGCCAAGGCAACGAGCGACACCTATTACCAGATGCACGATACGATCATGCGCATCCCGGTAACCGGTACCTGTAAGAACTGATTGCGAGAGACGGCTCGGTCGACGCTCCCCGCCGATAGGCGTTGCAGTCTGCAGGGGGCTCGGCGGCTCGCCTTCGATACGCCGCCTGCCGCTGTCTTGGCCGCCGATAGTGCGGCCGTGTCGGGCGACGCCGCCTGGCGACGCCGCCCTCTGAGACCCTAGACCCGGCGACGGCCGATGAACATGTGGTAGACGAAAAGCACGACGACCGCCCCGATCACAGCCACCAGAGCGCTGTAGAGATTGAGACCGGTGACCGGCGCGGCCCCGAAAAGGCTGAACAGAAAACCTCCGACGAAGGCCCCGACAACGCCAAGCACGATGTCGATGATGATGCCCGAACCGGTGTGATTGACGATCTTGCTGGCGATAAAGCCGGCGATCAGGCCCAGTATGAGCCAGGAAATGATACCCATTGGTCGTTCTCCCAGTGTTCCCTTTAGGAGGCGGCCGATCCGCCTAAGCCCGGCCTTGAAACGCGCGAAGGCGCCATTCGCTCCGGGCTGCGGTCTCTCAGGGTTCCAGCCGCACCGTGGCCTGTAATTCTATATCGGCGGCCGAAGCGCCAATCAGCAGGTCGTAGGCGCCGGGCTCGGCCATCCAGGCCTTGAGATCGGGATCGTAAAACGCGAAGGCCCTGGCCTCGAGGTTGAGCACCACGGTCCTGGTTTCGCCGGGCGCGAGCGCGACCTTGGTGAAGGCCTTGAGCTCCTTGACCGGCCTGGGGCGCGACGGGCCGCGTGGGCGGACATAGAGCTGGGCCGTCTCCTTGCCCGCGCGCTCGCCGACATTGGTGATCTTGAAACTGACGGCGACCCCATCACCGGCCTTGGTCGCCTCGGGCGCCATAAGCTCGCCGTAGGCGAAGCGCGTGTAGGTGAGCCCGAACCCGAACGGGAACAGCGGCGGCTCATTGGCGCGGTCGAAGTGCCGGTAGCCGACGAAAAGGCCCTCACCGTAATCGGCCTCGGCCCCGCCGGGATAGAACGGGTGCGCGGGGCTGTCCTCGATGCGCCGGGGGAAGCTGACCGGCAGGCGACCGGAGGGCGCCGCGTCGCCGAAGAGAATGCGCGCGACGGCATCTGGACCTTCCTCGCCGCCGAGCCACGCCTCGACCACCGCCGGGGCGTGGTCGATCCACGGCAAGACGTATGGCGCGCCGTTGGTCAGCACCACGACGGTACGCGGGTTTGCGGCGACAACCGCCTCGACCAGGGCATTCTGGTCGCCCGGCAGATCGAGGTTCTGGCGGTCATAGCCCTCGCCTTCGCTCACCGACGCGGCGCCGATGACGACGATGGCGCAGTCGGCGCCGGCCGCCGCCTCGGCCGCCGCCTCGATGGCGCCGGCGGGCTGGCGCAGGCCGATACCGACATATTCCCAGGCGATGCCGGCGGTCTGCGCGGGCCGGACATATTCGACCACGAAGCCATAGCCGCGTCCGGCGACCAGACTGACCGCCGCGGTGCGGCGCGGGACCGCCATGCCGCCGACATCCATCGAATCGACCGTGCCGGGCGTTGCGGCGTCGATCAGCACCGCGCCGTCCAGGACCAGGCGTCCCTCTCCGGGCGCGCGGAGGGAAAACTCGTGGCGCCCGTCCCTCTGTGGCCAGAGCCAGCCACTCCAGCGCAGGGCGCCGAGGCCCGCGCCCATGGCGTCGACCGAGGTGGTCGAAACCAGCTTGCCGATCTGGCGCTCGGTCTGCTGGCGGAACGGCGGCGCGTCAAAGTCGCGGGCGGCAAAATATTCGCATGACAGGCCGGGCGCCCTGCGGCCATCGTCGGGACTGAACATCGCCGCGCGCGCGGCGGGCGGCACGGGCTCATTATCCCCGCCCTCCTGGTGGATCACCTCGCAGCGACCGGCCAGCAGGTCTTGAACCGCCTGCAGGATCGAGGTCTGGCGTCCCGCCCGCACCTGCGAAGAGCCGCCGCCCTGGATGCGCCGCGCCGCCGCATTGGGGCCAACAACGGCCACCGTGCGCATGGCGCCCGCATCGAAGGGTAACAGTGCGCCGCTGTTCTTCAGCAGCACCACGGCTTCTTCAGCCGCCCGCGCCGCGATCTCCTTGTGACGCTTCGAGCGCAGTTCACCCGCTGGTCTGGGGCCGCCGTCCAAGGCCCCCGAGCGCACGATCAGGCGAACGATCCGACGGGCCGCATCGTCGATCCGCGCCTGTGAAACCTCGCCGGCGCGGACCGCAGCGACCAGCTTGTCGCCGAACCAGCGTGGCGGCCCTGGCATCTCGAGGTCGGTCCCGCCGGCGGCCGCGGCGGCGGTGGAATGCACCGCCCCCCAGTCGGAGACCACCACCCCGTCATAGGCCCACTCGCCCTTGAGAATGCCGTTGACCAGGTAGTTGTGTTCGGTGGCGTAGATCCCGTTGATGCGGTTGTACGAGGCCATCACCGTCCAGGGGTTGGCCGTTTTTATCGCCAGTTCGAAGCCGGCCAGATAGATCTCGCGCAGGGTCCGCTCATCGACCCTGGCGCTGACCGTCATCCGGCCGACCTCCTGGTTGTTGACCGCGTAGTGCTTCAGCGAAGCGCCGACACCCTCGGCTTGCAGGCCCTCGATGTAGGCCGCGCCCAAGGTTCCGGCCAGGAAGGGATCTTCCGAATAGGTCTCGAAGTTGCGCCCCCACAGCGGGGTGCGAACGATGTTGATGGTCGGGGCCAGAACCACGCGGTTATCGAGCGCCAGAGCCTCGCGGGCGATGGCGCCGGCCACCTCCCGCACCAATTCCGGGTTCCAGGTCGCCCCCATCGCCACGCCGACCGGAAACACCGTCGCCACTTCGCCTTCGTTGGAGCGCACCCCGGTCGGCCCGTCGGTTACCCTGATGCCCGGTATTCCCAGGCGCTCCACACCCTCCAGCGTGAATGAGGCCGCGCCGGCCATCAGGGCCACCTTCTCCTTGAGCGTCAGGCGGGAGGCCAGGTCTTCCACCCGCGTCTCGAGCGGGGCGCCGGCATCGCGAAACGCCTCTCGCCCGGCGGTCGGGCTGTCGGTCTTTTCCATGGCGCGCTCCGCTGGCGGAATGTACGGCGGTGAAAACTACGTCCAAGCCCCAAGGCCCGGCAAGTTCGTCGACAAATCCAAGAGTGCGCCATGCCAGACATCCCCGCCGTCCACGTCCGCATCGAGGTCCGGGAGGGCGGCGCGCGGCTCGCTTTTGTCACCATTTCCAACCCCGCCAAGCTGAACGCGCTCGCCCGGACGCTGATGGACGAGCTTGCCCGGGTGCTGGTGGAATTGGCCGCCGACGAGGCGTTGCGGGTCGTGGTGATCAGCGGCGCGGGAGAGCGGGCCTTCGTCGGCGGCGCGGACGTCGACGAGCTGGCGGCGCTCGATGGACCGGGCGCCGCGCGCGCGTTCATCGGCGCGGTTCACGCCTGCTGCGCGGGCGTGCGCGCCATGCCGGTCCCGGTCATCGCCAGGATCGACGGCTACGCCCTTGGCGCTGGACTGGAACTGGCCGCCGCGTGCGACCTGCGCATAGCCTCCGAGCGCTCGATATTCGGCATGCCCGAGGTGCGGCTCGGCATCCCTTCGGTGGTCGAAGCGGCCCTGTTGCCGATGCTGGTCGGCTGGGGCGTCGCGCGGGAGATGCTGCTCCTGGGCGAGACGTTCGGCGCCGCCGAAGCCCTGCGCGTGGGCCTGGTCAACGCGGTCGTCCCGCACGCCCTGATCGACGCGGCGGTCGAAGCGCGCATCGCCGCTGTGCTCGCAGCGGGGCCTCGGGCGATCCGATTGCAGAAAGCCTTGATCCGCGCCTGGGAAGACCTGCCCTTGAAACAGGCCATCGCCGCCGGCATCGACAGCTTCGCCGCAGCTTTCGAGACCGATGAGCCGCGGCTCGCTATGCAGGCGTTCCAGGCCGCTCGGCATGCTCGGCGGCAAAGCCACGCGCGCGCTCCCGCCGGCCGCGATCGATGAGGCAATAGGCGCCGGCCAGATTCTCGCAGGCCGCGCGCAGTATGGCCCCCTGCCCGTCCGCCAGGCTCTCGCCGGTCTCCCGCGCGACAATCCTGCGCCAACAGCCTGCATGGCCAAGCACGACATCGGCTTCGCACAGTGCGGCCAGGAGCCTGGCGCTGGCCGGGCCGGCGCCCGAGAGGGCCGCTTCGATCCGCCGCCCGGCGGCGCGCCGGCGATCGGTGAACGCCAGAGGGTTGCGCGACCTGTCGACCCTGGGCGCGTATTCGCCGCTGCCGCCCACGGCGCGGTGCAGGATGGCGATATCGTCCTGGAGGCGACGCACCGCATCGTGCCCCGCCGCGCTGAGCTTGCCTCGCCGCAGAAACGCATCGAAAACATCGACGCGCCGCGCCCGGCTGACGCGCCCGGCCGCGTCCGTGCCGATCTCGACCGCGTGATTTGCGCCGAGCGTCATCTGGGACGCGTCGACACCCCAACGGGCGGGGTCCTGCGCGCAAACGCGTTCGGCGGCGCGGCGGCGCGCGATATCCATCGGGTCGGACGGTCTGGCGCGATGCCGTCTCCCGGCCATGGCGGTCAGCCGATAAACGGGCGCAAGGCGCGCTCGATCTGGTCGGCGGTCGGCGCCGGCGGCCCGCGCATGAGCTGAAGATGCGCGGGGCAATAGGCCCGGGCGCCGCAAGGATTGCAGCAGGCCTGGACGGTCCAGCCCGCGCCGCCGACGGGGAAGGCGCATTCGCCGGCCTTTCGTCTCAGCCATGGCTGCGGCGCATGCGCGATAGATGCGGGCGGATTTGGCGGCAAGGGGCGCGTGGGCATGGCCGGAAGTTTGCATAATGCAATCTTCAACGCAAGCGAAACTTTTCATTCTGCGTGACGACAGTTGCCGAACACCTTTGCATAATGCAGCATGCCCAGGGATCCCGAGCCCAACTTCCTCAAGGCGTGGCGCGAACACCGCGGCCTGACCCAGGTCAAGCTGGCCGAAGTCATCGGCACCACGGGCGCGGTGATCAGCCTGCTCGAATCGGGCGACCGGCGACTTTCCGACAAATGGCTGCGGCGCCTCGCCCCCGCCCTTGGCACGTCGCAGGGCCATCTGCTCGAGCACGACCCGGCCGAGTTGGACACCGATATTCTCGATATCTGGGCCGACATCCCCGAAGACCGCCGCGAACAGGCGCGCGATGTGTTGAAAGCCTTCCGCACCAAGGCGGTGCGCGGTTAGGCGCCGGCGCCCCTACATGACTAGGGGACGCACAACATTTCCCTGCGTCGCCAACAAAATACCTCTCCCGCAGGGATGTATGGACCGGGGAGATGGCTGACAGATGTTCGGGGAGATGGTGGACACTTTTGGCATGAAGCGGGGGAACCGTCATGCCGTTCGAGCAGAGGTCCATTGTGGAAGCACGCGGGGAGTTTTGCC
>DATCCB010000089.1:0-37753 GCA_036511515.1 Caulobacteraceae bacterium
GAGATGGACGAGGATTCCGACGAAGGCTGGGCCGAACTTCAGCCGGACGGATCACTCACCGGCGAAATACAATTCCACAACGGCGACGAATCCACCTTCATCGCCCGACCGTGGGCGAGTTCTTCAACAGCCTGCTAGGCCCCCGTTTGCCGCCCGAAGCTCCCGCGCGAGTGCCAAGCGCTGACTGTCTCGTTGCGGCATGGAACGCACGAATGCCTCTACCTTCGAGCCGAGCGCCCTATCCCCAGGATCGTGTGATTCTTTGAGGAGTTTGGCCTGGGCAAGATAGAGGCCCCGCACCCTCGCTTGGCGTTCCACCAGTCGCGTTTCCCAAGGCGTACGGGCTGTCTCGCCCTGGAAGGCCGCCTTGGCCGCGTCGCGATAGGCCGCGCGCGTCGGGGCGAGGTCTCGGTTGACCGTCGTCGAGGCTGTCGTCCGAAGCCGCGTGCCGGAGCGACCGGCGCAGGAGAAAATCCTCGCCTCGGCCCGCGAGCGGATCGCGAGCTGGCTGGAACGAGGCGGTCGATTTGAGCCGCTACAGACCAGAGAGCGTCCGGTGATCGAAGAGACTGAGAGGCGGCGCGAACGGGTCCGGTAGATCTGCGATTAGGCTATGGTGCCCGAGGTCGGACTCGAACCGACACACCTTTCGGTACTGGATTTTGAATCCAGCGCGTCTACCATTTCACCACTCGGGCGGAGCGCGACCTTCTAGCGGCAGAGGCACGAATCCTCAAGGTCGATCGCCGTTTTCTGGGTCGTTCTCTAACGCCCCAAGTGCATCGATGGACTCCGCTTCCAAGCGGTAGAGTTGGTTCAACAGCAAGAACTCGGCGAGGAGTTCCGCCTGCACGCCTTCGCGGTGGGCGCGGGGGTTCCGGTAGGCCATGAAGGCGCCTGTGAATAGGCTCGCCCGCCCGCTCCGTTCCGCGTCGTCTTTGACCAGCCAAGTCAGCGGCGCATCGCGGCCCGTGAAGGCGCGCGAGAAGAGCTTGGCGCTGCTGTCCTCGAAGCCGGTCCGTCCGCGCACTTGATCTTCCAGGCGGCGATAACCTTTCAGCAGCTTGGCGTCTGGATCGGTCCAGAATGCCAACGCTAGGTCCATGATCCGTGGGTCAATAATGGAATACGGGATGACCGGCGGGAGTTGGATCCAGAGTGACCGCTCATCGGCCTGCTTCTCGTGGCCTCTCCGCACGTAGTCGTACCAACGGGAGGGGCGTACGGCGCGGCCCGTGGTGATCGTGTCGACGTCGGCGACCGTCAGGGCCGAGCGATCGAGCCGTTCGATCATCGTGTCGTCGCACCTCCACTCGTCGATCTCGGTGCCGTGGGCGTGCAAGAGCTGCAACACAAGCGACAGGCCAGTGGGACCGGTACCGCAGTATCCGGACGCGAACCCGGACTTGATCGCAATCTGGTCGCCGATTCCCGTCGTGAGGAAAAGGCAATGATCGTTTCCGGAGGTGATGATCCGCGCGGTCGCGATCACCGTTGCACACTGGAGCAGGCGGACGACCGCCGTCTGGCACGCCTCCGTGGCGCCGGCAATACCGTGGTACTCGATCCCCACCATGCGCTGAGGGTCCAAATCGGAATCCGATTCGAGATCGCTTGGTTCGACTAGTGGGGCCGGCATGGTCTGTTCCTCGTGAGACTTCCGTCGGTGAGGGCCGCCCCTGTACGTTAGCATGGCGTTCGCCAGCGCCTTTTCCGCGGAAGGTTTCTTCCGCGGTTTGGGCTTTTTTCGGACGTTGATCGCGGCGGCGTCCAACGTGTTGGCGATGTGGGAGGCGTAGAACTTTTCGATCATCTCGACGCTGGTGCGGCAGTTCTTGGCCACCTGGTAGATGTCGGCGCCGTCCATGAGGCGCATGGAGATATAGGTGTGCCGCAGGCTGTAGGCGGTGCGCAGATTGCCTTCGCGGTCCCGCTTTAGCTCCAGCTCAGTCAGGATCGCGTTGAGCAGCTCGCGCTGCACCTTGCCGAAGATGAGGTCGCTGGATTGGGGATTGTTGCGCTTGCGCAGCCGCTGGAACGGCAAGACCGCGCCGGTCATGCTCTTGCAATAGCCGACGCCGCGTTTGCCGCGCACGACGATCTCCAGGATTCGCTCGTGCGTTGCGTCGTCCACGATGACGCTGACGTCGCGATACTGGAGCCGCGACGCCTCGTCCGGCCGCAAGCCCGTGTTGGCCATGAACAGCACATAGTCGTGGAACTGCTCGCACTCGCCGCGCCAGCGCTCGTTCTTCGGGTTTTTGGCGCGTTCGCGGGTCGCGTCGCAAAGGCGTTTGTACTCGTCGGGTGAGAACCAGGCGCGATGCGAGACTTTGCCCGAAGACTTTTAGGGCGCCGTCATGTCCGGAAGCGCGGAGATCCAGCCCTTGCGATTGACGGTCTTCCGAAGGCTCTAGCAACCCCAGGGTCGGCTCACAAGATGGCGACGACCGTCTGCTCGATGGCCCCGAAGATCGAATGGCGAGCGGCGTCGCGCATTTCGATCCGCACCGTGTCACCGGCCTTGAGGAACGGCGTTGTCGTTTCGCCCCCGCTCAGGGTCTCGACCGTGCGCTGCTCGGCGATGCAGGAATAGCCGGCGCCGCCCTGGTCGATCGGCTTGCCAGGGCCGCCGTCCGGGCCGCGATTGGACACCGTTCCCGAGCCGACGATGGTTCCGGCGCCCAACGACCGCGTCTTGGCGGCATGGGCGATCAGGGTCCCGAAGTCGAAGGTCATGTCGATCCCGGCGTCGGCGGCGCCAAAGCGCGCGCCGTTCAGTTCGACCTCCATCGCGCCTGCAAGACGCCCCTCGCTCCACGAAGGGCCTAATTCGTCGGGGGTGACCGCGACGGGTGAGAAGGCAGAGGCCGGCTTGGACTGGAAGAACCCGAAGGACTTGGCCAGTTCGGCGGGGATCAGGTTTCGCAACGACACGTCGTTGACCAGCATGACCAGACGGATCGCGGCCAGGGCCGCGGCCCGGTCGGCGCCCTGGCGAACGTCGTTGGCGATCACCGCGACCTCGGCCTCGAAATCGCAGCCCCAGGCCTCGTCGGCCAAGGGGATTGGGTCGCGGGGTCCGAGGAAGGCGTCGCTGCCGCCCTGGTAGATCAAGGGGTCGGTCCAGAAACTCTCCGGCATCTGGGCGCCGCGCGCGCGGCGAACGAGCTGGACGTGGTTCACATAGGCTGACCCGTCCGCCCATTGATAGGCCCGCGGCAGGGGGCTGGCCGCCTGGTGCTCACGAAAGCGCACGCGGGGCGCCGATGCGTGCTCGACGCTTTCCGCCAGGCCCCTTAGCAGCGGCTCGCACCGAGACCAGTCATCGAGCGCGGCCTGAAGGGTAGGGGCGATGGCCGCCGCGTCGGCGCACCAGGCCAGGTCGCGGGAGACCACCACCAGGGTCCCGTCGCGTCCCGATTTGAGCGATCCGAGCTTCATCCGGCCGCCGAGGCCCTGGGAATCAAGCGGCTCCCCCGCGCGCCATCGTCGTAGCGCGAAGGGCCCCGGTAGACGGCGACCTCGACCAGGATGTCGCCGCCAGGCGTTCCCGCCCAGATATAGCCGCGCTCCACGGTGACGCCGGCGCCGTCCGGCGAGAAACCTTCATAGGCGTCTCCCCACGGAATCAGGGGCGCAAGGTCTTTCCAGCCCAGGGTGCAGGCGCGCGCCAGCTCATCCCGCGCCATGTCGGCCAGGTCGTCCGGCGCAACCTCGCTCATGAGGTCTTCCAGCTGTCGACGTAGGCGGTGTTTTCGACCGTCGCCGCCGCATCGCCGACGTCCAGGGGATCGCGCGCATCGATCATCACCGCGTATTCGTCGGTGGCGGCCTTCGGCTGCACGAGCATGTTGCCCAGGGCCCTGGGGTGAGGGCCGTGGGTGAAGCCGCTGGGGTGAAAGGTCATCATTCCGGCGGAAATATTGTCGCGACTGAAGAAGTCCCCGGCATGATAAAACAACACCTCGTCGTAGTCGTCATTGTTGTGAAAGAACGGAACCTTCAACGCGCCGGGGTCGGTCTCGAAAGGCCTGGGTGTGAAGGTGCAGACAACGAAGCGATCGGCGGCGAAGGTCGTATGGACCGATGGGGGCAGGTGGTAGCGATGGCTGGCCACCGGCCGGATCGACCGCACGTTCAGTCGCGCCGGGGCCAGGTCGCCGTGCCAGCCGACCGCGTCGAGCGGATTGTAGGGGTAGGTGACCGTGGACACCTGGCCGCGCTTCTTGATCTCGACCATGAACTCGCCGTCCTGCTGCTGGTGGGCGACAAACACTTCGTCCATCGCCGGGGTGTCGAGCATGGCCGGATCGAACACCGCGTGAGGCCCGAGCATGCCCCGGTCGGGCAGGGTGAAGTGGCCGTTCGTCGCCTCGATGGTCAGCAGGGCGGCCGGTTCGGCTGGCGCCAGACGCCACATTGTCCCGCGGGGCAGGTAGAGATAGTCCCCCGACTCAAAGGCGATCCTGCCGTAATCGCAGAAGAGATCGCCCCCGCCTTGGTGAACGAAGAGGAGCTGATCGCCATCGGCGTTGCGGGCCAGAGCCGGCATCGCCCCGGCGAGCTTCCAAAATCCGATCCGCACATGGGCATTGCTCAGAATGCACGGCGCGGACCAGGGCGAGGTCTCGGCCAGGTTGAGCGCGGCAAGATCAAAGGCGCGCGGGCGCAGGGGCCCCTCGAACTTCGACCATCCGGTCGGGGGTCGCCGATGATGGAAAAACGCCGCGGGACCGAAGAACCCTTCCTTCGAGACCTCCCGCTCGTAGGTGCCTTGCGGCATGTCGGCATGAGCCTGGCGAGAGTGCACGCCTTGCGCCCCGCGCAGGGGAAGCCAGTTGCGGGCCATGTTAAGCCTTCACCGGCAAGACCCCCCGCCGGACCTGGTCGGCTTCGATCGATTCGAACAGGGCTTTGAAATTGCCTTCGCCGAAGCCTTCGTTGCCCTTGCGCTGAATGATCTCGAAGAAGATCGGGCCGATCATGTTCTGGGTGAAAATCTGCAGTAGCAGCCCCTGGCCTTCCGTCGGCGCGCCATCCAGCAAAATGCCGTCGGCGCGCAGCCGCTGCAGGCTTTCTCCGTGTCCGGGCACCCGGGCGCCCAGCTGTTCGTAATAGGTATCGGGCGTTGCCTGAAACTTGACCTTCCGCTCGGTCATGGTCTCCACGGCCTGGTAGATGTCCGGCGTGCCGAAGGCGATGTGCTGGATGCCTTCCCCGCCGTAGTCCTTGAGGAATTCGGCGATCTGCGAGTGATCGTCCTGGCTCTCGTTCAGCGGGATGCGGATTTTTCCGCACGGACTGGTCATGGCCTTGGAAATCAGTCCGGTCTGCGCGCCCTCGATGTCGAAATAGCGGATTTCCCGGAAGTTGAAGATGCGCTCGTAGAACTCGGCCCACCGCTCCATGGCCCCGCGATTGACGTTGTGGGTCAGGTGATCGAGGTAGGTGAGGCCGACGCCCGGAACGCTTTGCGGCGCGCCTTCGATGGGGACGAAATCCACGTCGTAGATCGCCTTGGCCCCGTATCGGTCGACCAGATAGAGATTGGAGCCGCCGATCCCCTCGATGGCCGGAATGTTGAGCTCCATCGGGCCGACGAGACCCGTCACCGGCTTGGCGCCCCGCTCGACCGCCAGTTCGAGGGCCCTGGCCGCGTCCTTGACCCTGAACGCCATGGCGTTGGCCGATGGCCCGTGGCGGCTCCGGAAAGCGGCCGGCTGACCCACCGGCTCCATGTTGAGGATGAAATTGATGTCGCCCTGCGCGAACCGCAGGACGTTCTTGGAGCGATGACGCGAAATCGCGCAAAATCCCATCATCTCGAACAGGCCCTTGAGCCGATCGGGCTCGGGGGCGGTGAATTCGACGAATTCGAACCCGTCGGTCCCCAGGGGATTGTCGAACAGGTCGCGGGAGGGGGTCGGCGCGGCGGTCATCTCTGCGAAGGCTCCCAAGCAGACCTCGAGTTGAAAACTATCATTTGAAACAATCGCTGAGAAGCTTCGGTTGCGTCGGACAAGCCGGCGATCGTCTGTTAGGCACCGCCCCATGCTGCGAGGAACCTATGATCGGGTGATGCGCCTGTCGGCCTCGCGGCGCGCCCCCGTGTGGCTGGCCGCGCTGGCCTTCGCCGAGGGGCTGTTTTTTCCGCTGCCCCCGGACGTTCTCTTGATGCCCATGGTGCTGGCCAGGCGCGAGCGCGCCTGGGCCTATGCCGCCGTTTGCCTGATCGCCTCGGTGCTGGGTGGTTCGACCGGCTACGCCGTCGGCTACTTCCTAAGGCCGGTTGGCGAGTGGCTGATCACGGTCACCGGCGGCGACGTGGCCACGTTCCATCACTGGTACGGGCGTTGGGGGGTCCTGCTGCTGGCGCTGCCCATCCCCTACAAGATCACCGCCATCGCGTCGGGTATGTTCAAGCTGAGCTATCCGGTTTTCCTCGCCGCCTCCCTGGCGATCCGGGGCATGCGGTTCTTCCTGGTCGCTGC
This sequence comes from Caulobacteraceae bacterium, assembly GCA_036511515.1. Lineage (GTDB taxonomy): Bacteria > Pseudomonadota > Alphaproteobacteria > Caulobacterales > Caulobacteraceae > Acaudatibacter. The sequence goes on from DATCCB010000089.1 coordinate 6,495, forward strand.
GCTGGTTCGAAAGTACGGCGAGTCGATCCGGGCGTTCATCGAAAGGCGGCTGGTCCTGGTGACCAGCGCCGTCGCCCTGGTCATCGTCGCCTTGGTCGCGGCGCTCAAGCTGGTTCACTAAAGACGCTCGTCGAGCCTCGCGCTATAGCGGGCGGCCATGCCCGCCCCGCTCTTCAATCGATGGCCGCTCTGGGGCCTCCTCGCATCGGCCGCCATGCTGGGCGCGGCCCACGCCTTCGAGACCTTTGGCCATCTGTCGCCCTGCACCCTGTGCCTTCGCCAAAGGGAGGTTTACTGGGTGGCCATGGCCGTGGCGGCGATCGGCGCCGCCCTGGGCTTCAGCGCCTGGCGCGCAAGAAGCACGCGGTGGTTCTGTGTGTTGCTCGGCCTGATCTTCCTGTACGGCGCGGGCCTTGCGGCCTACCACGCCGGCGCCGAATGGGGATGGTGGAAGGGACCGGCCGCGTGCAGCGGCGGGGCGGTGCATGTCACCGCCGCAGATCTGGCCAGGGTGCTGGACGCCAGGGCCTCTGTTCCCGCCTGCGACAAGGCGCCGTGGGTGTTTCTCGGCCTCTCGATGGCCGGGTGGAACGCGCTGATCTCCTTGAGCCTGGCGATTGTCAGCGGATGGGCGGCGGCGAGGACGAGGTCGGCGCCGTGAGCGACAGGGCGTTGCCCCCCCGGCCCGGTCCTGGCGCGTTCGCTGCCCGGTTGGCCGAAATCCTGCGCGTCGACCATGCGGGGGAACTGGGCGCGGTGCACATCTATCGCGGCCAGAGGGCGGTGTTTGCGGCGGGTCGCGGCGGCGAACGCATCGGCGATCAGCTCGCGGAAATGGAGGGTCACGAGGCGCGCCACCTGGCGCGCTTCGAGGCCATGCTGACCGAGGCCAATGTCCGCCCGACGGCGCTCGCCCCGCTATGGCGCGCGGCCGGGTTCGCGCTTGGCGCGGCCACCGCCCTGATCGGCGAAGCGAGCGCCCACGCCTGCACCGAGGCGGTCGAAACGGTCATCGAGGCCCATTACGCCGCCCAGATCGAGGAGTTGGGCGATCGCGCGCCCGTGCTGGCGGCCGAACTGGCCGCGTTTCGGCAGGAGGAGCTGGCCCATCGCGACCTGGCCGTGGATGAAGGCGCCCGCGGGGCGCCGGCGTATCGGTTGATGGCCGGCGCGATTGGCCTTGGCTGCCGCGCGGCGATCTTCCTGTCCGAGAAGTTATAGCGACAACAACCTTAGGAGGCGGGCGAGATGATCGACACAGACGCCATGCGACGCGGCGCCGAGGCGCCGGTCGAGGCAGAGCGCGCCTGCCTGCCTGGGGTGATAAGCGACCTCTCCGACGCCTTCGCCGACGATCCGATGTTCGACTGGTTTTTTCGCGCCGACGCCAGGCGCGACGACGCGCGGGTGAAGTTCTTCCGCCTGCTGATCGCGGACATGGCGTTTGGGACGGGGCGGATCGAACGTCCGGCCTGCGGCGGCGCGGCCGCGGTATGGATGCCGTTCGAGTTTGTCGGCCCAACACCGCTGATCCAGGACCTGCGCGCGCTGCCGACGCTGCTCTACGTCACCGGGTTGGCGCGCGTCACCCGTCTGGCCGCCCTGCGTTCCGACATGGACAAGCACCATCCGATGGACCGCCCCCACGCCTACCTGTGGTTCCTGGGCGTGAGGCGGGAAGCCCAGGGACACGGGGTCGGTTCGCGGCTGCTCAAGGTTGGGACCGACCGCCTCGATGCGGCAGGTCAGTGCGCCTATCTGGAGACCCAGACCGAGCGCAACGTCGGCCTCTATCGCCGACACGGCTTCGAGGTGATTTCGCAGCACCACCCCCGGTCAGACGCCCCGCCGCTGTGGAGCATGTGGCGCGATCCGCAGTAGGCCCCTTGGGAACCATCGATGCGCGCGATCATTGTTGCGCTGAGGGTTCCTTACGCCTTGGAGAGTCTTTCCAACATGAACACCATGAGAATCGCCGGCTGCGCCCTGGCGCTGGCCGTCGCCTCGCTGAGCCTGCCGGCCGCGGCCCAGGACGGCAATCGCGACGGCTATTACGACTCCCACCACCATTATCACTACTACCACCACTATCGGCGCGAGCATTACCGCCGCGACTGCCGCAGATCCGGGAACACCGGCACGGTCGTCGGCGCTGTCGGGGGCGGTATCCTCGGCAGTTCGCTGGGCGGTGGCCGGGTTGGAAACACCCTGCTGGGCGCCGGGGCCGGCGCGCTGGCCGGCCACGAGATCGGCAAGCACAGCTGCTAGACGCCCAAGCCTTTCATCTGGATCGATGAAGCTTTTCCGGTTTCCCGTCCGGAATTCAATTTGTCCGTAAACTCATGCGGCCACCGACCATTCCGGACAGAGTCTCTATGTCCGCGCCGGTATCCCTTTCCGGCCAGCGGACCTTCCGAAGGACCGCATCGCGCCAAGAGCGGTATTCGGCGTCCATCCGCCGCTCAGGCGCTCCAGGGGTGCGTGCGAACCGCCTAGTGACTCCTTTTTGGGGATGCGTATCATACCGCTGAATCCCGCACCGGGCTGATGCTATGACTCCTGTCGCTCTCGGATTCCGCGCCGGCCGCGGCGGCAGCGTGGTGGTTGGCGTCGCTGTTGACCGGCCACTGCCGCGGGTGGTGCTGTCCGCGTTCCTAGCCACCGCGGCCGAGGGCGACCGCTTGGCGTTTGAGCCATACCAGGTCGCCTACGAGATGCCCCGCGCCGAGGGCGGCGGACCGACGGCGGGGGCCGCCGCCGCCGTTGCCGAGGGGCGCCGGCGCCAGACGGCGCTCGCGTTGACCGCGCTCGCCGGCCTGTTGGAAGGGATGAACAGCGAGGGGTTCCGGCCGGCCGTCGCCGCGCTACTCATCAACCGAGCCGGCTGGATGACTGACCGGCTCGAGCACAGCCTGTCCGCACCCGCACACCCGCCTGTGGCCGAGGGGTTGGCCGTGCGCGTCGCCCTGCGCGCCGCCTTCGCCGGCGCCGGCCTCGATATCGTCGAGATGGACGAGAAGTCCCTGCGCGAGTCGGCGACGCTCAAGTTGCCGCTCACCCCGGGTCAAATCGACTTCCAGCTGAACGCCTTGGGCGCGACCGCCGGTCGCCCTTGGCGCAAGGGGCAGAAAACGGCGTGCCTAGCAGCGTGGGTTGCGACAGCAGGCTTCTGATGCCCACTCCCGACGACGTGCGCCGCCTCGCCCTAGCCATGCCCGAGGCCTATGAGGACACCCACCGCCGCAAGCCGGCCTTTCGGGTGAACAAGCGCATCTTCGCCATGCTGGGCATCGAGGACCCCGCCGGCTCGCCAGGCTTCTTCGCGCCCCTCTCGGGCGCGCGGCCGGTGGCCAGCCTCACCGTCGATCGCGAAGATCAGCTCAATTTCGCCGCCGCTTATCCGCAAGCGTTCGAGCCCGCGGGTTCGCACGGCTTCAGCTACGTCTGGCTGGACGCAATCGAACCCGACCTCCTGGCGCTGCTGATCCGCGTGTCCTGGGCGAAAGTCGCGCCCAAACGGCTCACACTGTCGCGAAGCGACTGATGGATTGGCGGCCCCATTGTCCGTCTGACGACCGACGGCGGACAAACCTAGTGCCGCGGGAAATCGGGTTCCGATACGTCATCGATTGGCGGACAACGGACTCTCCCGATGACCGGGTTGGATGGATAGCGGAGTTCGGCCGCGCGTCTGAGAACACCCGCGGGGTCTCCCCTCTTCCACGTAGCGGATAGCGTGCCATCATGCGCTTGCGAACTTGGAAATCGGGACTGTAGCATGGGTCTTCTGGCGCAGGATGAGGGCCGCATGGCGACGACTGACGACTTCGACGGCGTGTTGACGCCGCACTTCAGGGCGGACGCGCCTGGCGCGGCAGTGGCGATCCGCCAGCGCGGCGAGGTGATCCACGCCAAGGGCTACGGGCTCGCCAACGTCGAGTGGGGCCTGCCGATCGCGACCGACACGGTGTTCCGCATCGGCTCAGTCACCAAGCAGTTCACCGCCGCAGCGATCCTGAAGCTGGCCGAGGCCGGCAATCTCGGGATCGACGATCCGATCGAGCGTCACCTGCCGGACTATCCGGTGGGCGAGCGGCAGATCACCGTGCGCCACCTGCTGAACCACACCTCCGGGATCAAGAGCTACACCGGCCTGCCGAACTTCTTTCCCGAGCTGTCGCAGAAGCAGCTGCCGCTGCCCGAGATGATCGCCGTCTTCAAGGACCTGCCACCCGACTTCCAGCCCGGCGCGAAGTTCCTCTATAGCAACTCCGGCTACCTGCTGCTGGGCGCGATCATCGAGGGGGTGTCGGGCCAGGACTACGCGACCTTCCTCGCCGAGACCTTCTTCGCGCCGCTGGGAATGGCCAGCACACGCTACCTCGACGACCGGCCGATCACCCCCAAGCGCGCCGCCGGCTACCAGCTGGAGCGCGCGGTTGTGAACGCGACGCCGCTCGCGATGAGCTGGCCGCACGCCGCCGGCGCGCTCGGCTCAACTGTTACCGACCTCTTGCGCTGGGACGCGGCGCTGCACGGCGGCGAGGTGCTCTCGCCGGCCAGCTACGCGGCGATGATCACGCCAGGAACGCTGAACGACGGCTCGGAGACCCGCTACGGCTTCGGCCTCGCCATCAACCGCTACCGCGACCTCGGCAACATCGCCCACGGCGGCGGCATCAACGGCTTCGTGTGCGGCCTCGCGCACTGGCCGGGCGCCGACCTCACCGTGGCGCTGCTCTCCAACATCGTCACCTTCCAGGTCGAGCAGGCGATGCATGGCCTCGCTCGCCGAGCGCTCGGGCTGCCGGACCTGACTTACACGCCGGTGGCGCTCGATGAGGCCCGCCTCGACGCCTGCGCCGGGCGCTACCGCTTCGACATCGGCCCGCTGAAGCTGACGCCGCTGGAGGGCGGCCTCGCCGGCGACTGGCCGCGGCCCAAGAGTCGCTTCCGCCCCATGGCCGACACCGTCTTCTTCCTGGAGAAGGACCCGGAGGTGACGCTCGCCTTCGACGACCTCGAGGCCGGCGTTTACCAGCGGCTCTCGATTCAAGGCTACGGCGAGCCCGTTGCCGGCCGCCGCGAGGCGGAGCCGACGAAAGCGGCGGACTAGGGATCGGACTCAGGGCCTTGCCGCCTCCTCGTTGACAAAGCGAAGTCGGCCCGTCTCCGCCCTATATCAATCCGTCGCCGAAATTTTCTTGCGCGGCAATGGTCGATGGTTCGGTTCGGCCAAATGGATGCCGCGTCTTCTGAACGCCCTCGACGCCGGACTGACGCCGCGATTCGGCTCGGTATTTGACCAACTCTTCGCTCAAGGCGACGCGGGCGACCTCATCGGCTTCGTTGATGACGCCCTGCGCCCGTTCGGCGGGTTTCTGTTCGATGGCGAATCGCCAATCCGCGCCCGCCAGAGACCGGATTTCAGCCAAGTCGGACGGTAACGAGCCTGAATAGTCCATCAAACGACCGTCGATGCGGACACACTGCCGGACAATCCCCATCCGCAGCGCCGCCGGGTCCGCTGAGCCATCGGTTGGCGGACAACCGCGGTCGTTCGTCGCATGAACCGTCCGCCGAGCGGCGGACCTCCCGGGCGCCTGAGTTGGGTGGGAAGCGGTCCTCAGGTCCCGGCCCGCACGCGCACATTGGCGTCACAGCCCTATGGGCGACGTTCCGAATGTCGGAGGAGGGTGGACGACGGCAAGGCCCAACGATCGAGCCCTTCGGCGGAGTTAGCCAATTGCAGATTAGTCAGGGTGGCGCGGGGTCGGCGGCGAGTTTCGAGTAGGTCTGGTTCGCGGCGAGGATGACGTGGTCCTCCACCCCGTTTTCGCGATCGAGGTTGATCGCCCCATACTCTGGGGACGTCATCATTTCGAGGAACGCCGCACGTGAGGGATAGTGCACCAGCACCACCCAGTCCCAGCGGCCGCCGCGAAGGTCGCCGACCGAAACACCCTCGACATTGCCTGCCCAGATCACCGTGCCGCCAACCTTCTTGAGGAGCGGCATGTCGCCCTTTGAGTAGCGAGCATAGGCATCCCAGCCTGAGCCGTTTCCATCCAGCGACCGCTCGCGGAACCGCACGAGGTTCACCATTACGACCGGCCCTTCGTCCGGCAGGCTGCGTACCAGCTCCGCGTTGAGGGCCTTGGGTCCGACCATCCGGCTGTCTCTCACTCCTCGAGTCTCGATTTCTAGAGCCTACGTCAGCACCCGGCGAGTCCGCGTCGGACTGGCGCGCATCGCGGAGCCCGAGCCGGAGGAGTCGCCGCGGTTCGATCCCCGCGCGGCGCTCTCCATAATTCGTTGCATGATGGTGCAGCGAAGTGTAGATCGAATTCGCTGCGTATACGCGCAGCGAAAGTGACCGACCGGGAGGAAGCCAGAAATGACCGCGCCATCCACAGCTCACTATGTCCTCGGCGAGACCCTGCGCCCCATGCTGACCAACGCCATGGGCTCGGCGGTCGAGATCTTCGACACCGAGGGCCCCGCCGACGCCGGCCCGCCGACCCACAGGCATGCCTGGGAAGAGATCTATGTGGTGCTGAGCGGCGAACTCGAGGTCACGGTCGCCGGCGAGACCCGCCGCCTGGCCGCCGGCGACTTCGCTCATGTGCCGGCCGGTGCGTTTCACGCCTACCGTAACGTTACGAACGCCCGCTTCCTGACCATCGTCACCAAGGGCAACGCTTCGAAGTTCTTTCAACACGTGGCCGAAGACGTGGAGATGAACCCGCCCGACATTGCCGGCATCGTCCGCGTGGGGCGCGAGCACGGCATCGAGTTCGTCTGATCCCGGCCTTGACCGTCCAGCCGATACGCTCGCCCCGCCGCTACGCCAGCCCCAAACGCGAGGCGCAGGCCGCGGCGACCCGCGCCTCGATCCTGGACGCCTTCGCCGAACAGCTGTCGACGCCCGGACGTGACCGCCTGTCGCCGAGCGAGGCGGCGCGGCGCGCTGGCGTATCGCTGCGCACCGTGCACGCCTACTTTCCCAATGAAGAGAGCCAGGTGGCGGCGCTGGCCGCCTGGTTCGACAGCGTCCTCTATCCCGGGGGCGTGGCGCTGGCGGAAGGACCGGATGACTTGGCCCGTTACTATCGCGACATTCACTCCATGGCGCTGAGGCATCCGGTCAGCCGCGCCCTCGCGAGCCGGCGCGATGGGGTCTGGGCCGAGGTTCGCCAAAGCCGCCGGAGCGCCCGCCTTGCCGCCATTCGCAATGCCGTGACGGCCATCGGCGCGCCCCCGCAAGCCGGCGCCGACGCCACGGCCATGCTGCTCAGCCTCTCCGGCGCCGACGCCTCCTGGCCCCTCCACGATCACGGTCTGCCGCTGGACCGCATCCCCGACGTCATCGCCGGGACCGTCCAGCTGATCGTCGACCAACTCAAACGCGCGGCCGTCTCGGATCGCTAGCCGCTCAGAACGACGACCGACTCCCGGCTCTGGCTCAACGTCCAAGCGGACGGTCCGGCGATCCGAGAAGGTCGATTCTCCCCTTTGCGAGCGCTCCTGAAAGCCGACATCTGGCCGGGTCCGGCTAACCACACGTTGCCGGACGTTGGCCGAGAGGGGCGAACGCCCCTCGTCGCCTTGACGCCCCACCCGTCCGCCTACACCTTGCGCCGTTACCGGGCGAAGGAGACACCGTCATGCGGATCAAGCCGGCGAAGTTCGTTCACGTCGTCTATCGGACACGTCGCTTCGACGAGATGCTGCGCTGGTACGAGACCGTGTTCGACGCCAAGGTGCAATACCAGAACCCGGCCTTGGCGTTCCTGACCTACGATGACGAACACCACCGCTTTGCCTTCGCCAACCTAGGCGTCATTCAGCCGGATCGATCGGACGCCGACAAGCGCGGGTTCGTGGGCGTGGATCACGTCGCCTACACCTATTCCTCGGTCGGCGACCTGCTTGAGAACTATGCGCAGCTCAAGGAGCGCGGCATCACGCCCTACTGGTGCGTGCATCATGGCATCACGGTCTCGATGTATTACGCCGATCCGGACGGAAATCAGATGGAGTTCCAGGTCGACTGCTTCGACTCGAGCGACGACGCCAACGCCTTCATGCATGGTCCGCGCATGGAGGTGAATCCCATAGGTGTCGAATACGACCCTGAGGACTGGCTTGCCCGGGTGCGGGCCGGAACTCCGGCCTCGGACTTTCTCGCGCGCCCGATAGACCTGCCCGTTTCTCCGATCCGCGGCGCGTTGATGTCCGCCTAGTTCTGGCGCGCGCGTCCGCTTTCGACCGTCGATGCGGGCACATTGCCGGACAATCCCATCCGCCTCGCCGCCGCGTCCGCCGCCGCATCGGTTCCGGCGAAGCAGCCGAAGCCCTTGGTCCTCTCGCGACCATTGGCGCCTAGGCCACGGCAGCCAGCTCGCGCGACATAAGTTCCCTCCAGGTCGCGAGACTGTCGGACGGAGCCCGTGGTCTGATATCGCGGATCAGTGCGTCGACATGTTCGCGATATTCGCCGCTCATGAGATCGCGGTTCATCGTCCAGGCCACGCGGCAGGCGGGAACGGCAAGGAAGCCGCGCAAGGTGGCCGCGTCGGTTTCCCAGCTGGTCGAGAGCAGAAGCCCGGCCCGATACTGCAGGAAGCTATCTTCGATGCTCCAGAACAGGGCCGCAAAGAACGCATTGACGGCTTCTACTTGGAAATCCTCGATCGCCAGATCGGCCTGAAGACCCCGGGTCAGCGCCTTGCTCAACTCAGGTTCCGTCCGTTTCAGGATGAGTTCGGTCACGCGAGCGCTGCGTCCCTGTTGCAGGAGCGCCTTTTGATTCTTGTTCGCCTGCCGCATCTGCAACACCAGGAAGGCCAAGGTCGCGACAACGGCCACGCCGCTGACAAAGCTGCCTACGGCTGCAAGGTCTGAAAGCGTCATGCGATGTCCCCCGAGGATTGAAGTCAGGGTGGACCCATAGCCGATTTCAGTCAGCGCATGACCTCAGCGGGCCGAAGCGTTCACTTTGCGAGACGACAGCGACGTCCTGCTTAACGGCGATCTTACCCGGTAGGCCTTCGCCGAAAAGCCGACACTCGGAGCGAGTCCGCCAATCCACCGCTGGGCGGACTGAGTGGTCAGCCCCATGCTTCCCCTCGGACCGAAGTTGATTGAACCGATCGCCGGAGGCGGGTTTCCCTCCGGTTCAAGCTTCGCGACGCGAAGTCTCCTTTCCACCAAGGAGGCCGACGTGGCGATCATCGGGTACGCGCGGGTCTCGACCCAGGACCAGAATCTCTCACTTCAGTTGGACGCGTTGAAGGCGGCGGGCTGCGAGCACCTCTTCGAGGACCGTGCGTCGGGCGCGAAAGCAGATCGGCCGGGCCTTGCGGCCGCTATCGGCTACGTCCGTGCCGAGGACATTCTCGTTGTTTGGAAGCTCGATCGGCTCGGCCGTTCGCTGACCCATCTGATCGACACCGTCACCGCGCTGGATACGCGGGGCGTCGGGCTCCGGTCGCTCACAGAGGCGATGGACACCACGACGCCCGGAGGCAGGCTGATCTTCCATCTGTTCGGCGCCCTCGCGCAGTTTGAGCGAGATTTCATTCGTCAGCGAACACGCGCTGGCATCGAGGCTGCCGCCAAGCGCGGCCGGAAAGGCGGCCGTGCTCCGGTCGTTACGGACGAGAAGCTCAGCCGGGCGCGAGCGCTGATCGCCTTGGGCCTCAACGTCAGAGAGGTGGCGGTCAGGATCAAGATCGGCAAGACCTCGCTCAACAACGCAATCGGTCCAAGCTCAGAGCGGCGGCGGTCCTTGGGAGAGGCCAGGGCGGACGACGCACCCGGTGCGGGATTTCCGTAGACACATATACGGAAAGCCCGTATAGACGCTCATGGCGGGCCGGCGTGAATTCGATTGGGACGACGCGAAGGCGCGGGCCAATCTCGCCAAACATGGCGTTCCCTTCCACTACGCCGCCGGTGTCTTCCTGGACCCTGGCATGGTCGAGTTCGACGCCAGCCATGAGGGGGGATGCGGAAGTACGGCTGAAAGCGGTCGGGCTGATCGAAGGCAAGCTCTTCGTGGTCGTTTTCGCGGACCGCAGCGAGGCCCGCCGCATCATTTCCGCCCGCCGGGCAAACACGAAGGAGCGTAGAGCTTATGACCCGGTTCACCCTCAATCCGAGTAGCAAGCCCGAGCTTTCGGTCGCGCAGCGCGATCGGTTGGACGCCATGACCGAGGCGGACATCACCGCTGCGGCCGAAGCCGACGTTGACAATTCGCCACTGTCCGACGTCGAGCTAAGCAAGATGCGTTCCGCTCGGATCATTCGGCAGACTCGCCTTCATTCCGGGCTTAGCCAAGCGGCGTTCGCGAAGACATATCGCATCAATGTGGCTCGACTTAGAGATCTGGAACAAAGGCGCACTCAAGCTGACAGCGCGCTCTTGGCTTATCTCACGGTGATCGAGAGAGAGCCCGAGACCGTGCGGCGCGCGCTTGAAAAATGAGCCGTCTGCGATCGTAGCAGATCAACACCAAAGGGCTTTTCGGACACCATTTTGCGGGCAAAGACTCGCCAACGCCGCCCTCGGTCCGCGCGGCCATCAATTACCGGCCAGGCCGCCGACGTTTCGGCACAATCGGTCGATTCGCCGATTGGCGCGGCGGCCCAAAGCGGGCCTTCGCAACTTGACAGCAATCGGCCGCCCAGTGGCTAATGACTCGCATCTCATTCCGGAGGCAAGCGGTGGTTACCACGAGGGCTGTGGCCGAGCGTCTCGCTGACCATCTTCATCCGCGCCTGGCGGCGCTGCGCGACAATCCCGGCGGTGAGGCTGAGTTCTGGGCGGAGATCGCACGCGACCGCGCGCCGCTGATCGAGTCGGACCGGACAGCAGGATACAGCATCGTCACCTACGTCTTCGCGATACCCGCTGGGGCGTCGCACGTGGTGGTGAATTCGGGCTTCGGCAACGCGCGCGACAATTTGATGGGCCGCATTGCGGGCACGAACGTCTGCCATGCCGCCTACCGCTGCCGCAACGACCTGCGCACGAACTACAGCTTCTCGCCCGACATGCCGCTGATCTCCTTCGACGAGGCGAGCGAGGCCGACATCGCGGCGATGATGGCGTTCATGCGCGAGCATCCGCCAACCCCTGATCCGCATTGCCGCGATCACTTCCTGATTCGTTACAGCGGATATGCGCCGGACCAGGACACTTCAGTCCTCGCCCTTCCGGACGCGCCAGACCAGTCTCCGGTCAGCTTTCGCAAGGGCGTGGCGCGGGGGTCGATTGAACTGCACACGTTCTGCAGTGAAATCTTGGATAACGAGCGTCGCATCTGGATCTACACGCCGCCAGGCTACGACCCATCCAGCGAAGAGCCCTATCCGGTGCTGGTCGCCTTCGACGGCGGCTCTGCGCTTAGCACGATGCCGACCCAGTGCATGCTGGACGACCTGATCGCCGACGGTCGCATTCGACCCCACGTGGGCGTCTTTATCGACAACGCTACGGACACCTCCCGCAACGACGAACTCCCGTGCAGCGAGCCCTTTGCTCGTTTCGTCGAGGAGGAGTTGCTGCCATGGGTGCGCGGAAAATACCGCGTTTCCCACAAGGCCAAGGATCATACGGTAACCGGCGTCAGCCATGGCGGCCTGGCGTCGATGTGGTTCGGCTTCCGCTTGCCGCATGTGTTCGGGACCGTCATCAGCCAGGCAGCCTCACTCTGGTGGGGCCCCGGCTGGGTCCAGGGGACGGCGATGAGCGGTCAGCAGTACGCGCCCGAGTGGCTGATCGAGCAGTACGCCAACGCGAACCGCCTGCCGGTTCGGTTCTGGATGGAGATCGGCCTTCTGGAACATCCCGAACGGATGCTCGCCAGCAACCGCCGCATGAAAGCGGTGCTGGAGGCCAAGGGCTACGACCTGGCGTACAGCGAGCCCTGTGGCGGCCACGACTACGCGCTTTGGCGCGGCACGCTCGGCGACGCGCTCGCCCACATGCTTCCGGCTGCCCGCGCGCGACGAGAGACGGCTTAGAGTCGATCATTGCTCGCCAGACCCCTTCCCGACCGCGGACATCGCGCGGCGTCCGCCAAAGGACCCGTGGGCGGACTGTTCTGCCGCTCTCAGGTGTCGCGCGGGCTGGCGGAGCTTCGCGCATGGGGCCAAGCGTAATTCAATCCACTAGCGCAAAGCTGGCGCCATATCCGGGGTGGATTCGGCGCCCCGCTTGCCGCGCCGGCCGATGCCCCCCATCCCACCCGACGACAAGAGGCCGACATCGGCCAGCAGGATTGGAATGGCCCATTTGTTGGGCGCGGCGATGTAGCGGGGCTGCCAGACCGGGTCGTACTTGTCCTTGAAGCGGCGAACCCCGCGAAAATTGTAGATTTCCTCGCCGCGCTCGAAGAGCAGCCGGCCGACCCGCGACATGATCGGGGCCAGCGGGCGATCCTCGAGGCCAGCGAGGGGGGCCATGCCGAATTCGAAGGCGACGTAGCCTTGCTCGCGTCCCCACTGCAAAAGCTCGACGAACAGGAAATCCATGACGTTCTTGGGCGCGTCGTCGGCATAGCGCATCAGATCCATGGAAAAGGCCGTGCGCCTGGCGGTCAGCCACAGGGTGGCGAAGGCGATCACCGACTCGCCGAGCCGAACGATCGCCAGCGGGAATTCAGAGACATAGGCCGGCTCGAAGCCACCCATCGAGAACGCCTTTTCGCCCCCCGCGTGATGGCTCAGCCACTCGTCGGAGATCCGCTGCAGCTGCGGGGCCAGATCGCGGCTCTCGCCCGCCGGCACGACTTCGAACCGCGCCCCTTCCTCCCCCGCCTTGCGCCAGCTGCGGCGGACATTGCCGAACCGCCGCCCCTCGACCGAGAAGCTATCGAGCGGCACGGCCGCCGACTCGCCGATTTTCTGGATTGAAAAGCCGAGCTCGACCAGATCGGGCAGGTCCTCGGGCCCGATGCCGTAGATGCCGGGCCGCGCCGCATGGGCGTCGGCGAGCTCGCGGAAACACCAAAGCAGGTCGAGCCGCTCCTCGCGGCAGCCGACGGGCGCGCCAAGGCCGATCCACGAGCGCCCCCTGACCCCGAACATCAGGAAGCTTTTGCCCGACGGTGAAAACAGGAACCGCTTGTCGCCAAGCAGGGCCAGACTGGCGCCAGGCTCGGCGCAATCGGCGCTGGCCAGTATCGTCCGGACGCGGCGAAAGTCGCTGTCGGCCTCGCCGACCACCGGCGGTGTCGCGGGCGTAGCCAGCATTCGCCAGACCCCGACCAGGAGCAGCAACGCCGCTGCGCCGGCCGACGAGGCGATGGCCCTGTCGGGATCGCCGAGCGCGTTGAGGACCGAGGCGTTGGCCCGGTCGAGGTTCTGAAACGACCACCAGCCGACGAGCCCGGCCCCCGCGACCGCCGCCAGGGCCGAGAGCATCCAGCCTGGGGTGATCTCCATCCGCGACAGTCGCGCCGAGCGGGAAAAGGCTTCCCGGCAGGGGGCCAGCAGCGCGGTCAGCGCCAGGAGGATCAGCGACTCCTCCCAGTTGAAGCCCTTGAACAGCGCCAGGATCGCCGCCGCCGGCAGCACGGCGGCGCTGGCCGCCCACGCCGCTCCAAGACGCCGTGACAGGCCGAAGGCAAGCATCACCAGCACCAGGCCAAGAATACTGGAGACGAAGTTGCTGATCTCGATAAGGACGATCGGCGCGTGTTCGGCCAGCCAGGTGAAGCGGACCGGGTCGGACGGGGTCGCGCCCGACGCGAGCAGCATGACCCCGGAGGCCGCGACCAGCAGCGCCGCCGAGCGAGGGGCGGCGGCCAGAACGGCGGGTCGAAGTTCGCGCAGCCACCGCATGAAGCTCCCTTTCAAGCGAAAGACTACAAGGCCCGGTGAATCTATAGCCGCTTGTGGTTGGCAATCACACCGCGCCCCTGCACCCTTGCGGCGCCCGGCGGCGGCGCTAATGTAAAAGTCGCGATCGGCCGGACGCGGCAAACCGATAGCTCAATTCATGGGTTCGGTCCGCCAGGCCCCAAGCACTAGGACTGTGAGAGACACCAGATGGCTGATTTCGGCGGCGCCGACGTCGCGGCCTTCCAGGCAGAGGCCAAGGATTGGCTGGCGGCCAACTATCCGGCGGCATTGCGCGACCCGGCGCCCCGCATCGATCCGGAGGCCATGTGGGGCGGCCGCGCATTCGTCGGTGTCACCGACGATCTCCAGATCCAGTGGATGCGGGCCATGGCGAGCCGGGGCTGGACCGCGCCAACCTGGCCCAAGGCCTATGGCGGAGGCGGCCTTTCCAAGGAAGAAGCGCGCGCGCTGGAGATCGAGCTTTCCGCTGGCGGCTATCGTACTGCGCTGGCCTCGTTCGGTCTGTGGATGCTGGGCCCGGTGCTCTTGGAGTACGCGAGCGAAGCGCAGAAGGCCGAACACCTGCCCAAGATCGTCGGCGGCGAGATTCGCTGGTGCCAGGGCTATTCCGAGCCGGGCGCCGGCTCGGACCTGGCCAGCCTGCAGACCCGCTGCGAGGACGGCGGCGACCACTGGCTGATCAACGGCCAGAAAATCTGGACCTCCTACGCCAATAAGGCCGACTGGTGTTTCTGCCTCGTGCGGACGGATGCGACCAAGAAGCATGAAGGGATCAGCTTCGTGCTCATCGACATGGCGAGGCCCGGCGTGGAGACGCGGCCCATCAAGCTGATCTCGGGGGATTCCACGTTCTGCGAGACCTTTTTCACCGATGTGAAAATTCCCAAGGGCAATCTGATCGGCAAGGTCGGCGGCGGCTGGGAGATCGCCAAGCGGCTTTTGCAGTATGAGCGGCAGAACATTTCCGGCGGTTTTGGCGGCGGCGGCGGCGCGGGCGGTACCGCCGGCGATCTGGCCCAGATCGCGGCGCGCTATATCGGCCGCGACGAGGGCGGCTCACTGGCCGATGCCGACCTTCGGGCGCGGATCACCAGAAACAAGATGGATTTCCAGGCCTTCTACCTGACCATCGCGCGGGTGGCGGCCGAGTCCCGCAGCAACAGCGGCCCGAGCGCGGCGACCTCGATCATCAAGTATGCCGCCGCGACGCTGGCCCAGGAACGATCCGAGTTGATGGTCGAGGCGATGGGCCATCAGGGCCTGGGCTGGGAAGGCGAGGGCTTCTCGCCCGCCGAGGTGATGGCCGCGCGCGGCTGGCTGCGCTCGAAAGGCAATTCGATCGAGGGCGGCACCTCCGAGATCAACGTCAATGTGGTCGCCAAGCGCGTTCTGGGCCTTCCCGATCCGAAACCGAACTAAGACACCACGCGCGCGGCGCATTTCGCCGCGGCGATCGATTTGAGAGGCCTTTTCAAAAGGAGCGAATTTCACGATGGCCGACTTTGGCGCCGATACAGAAACCTTCCGGGGCGAAGCCCGCGCCTGGCTGGAAGAGAATTTTCCCAAATCCCTCGGCCGTGATCCCGAAGCCGCCGCCGAGGCGCTGATGGCGCCGGGGCGTCCGACGGGCGACGCCGCGCTCTGGCGCCAGCGCATGGCCGACAAGGGCTGGGGCGCACCGACCTGGCCGCGTGAATACGGCGGCGGCCTTTCGCCGGCCCAGGCGCGCGTGCTGCAGCAGGAGATGGCCAAGATAGGCGCGACCAATCCGATCGTCGGCATGGGCACCAGCATGTTCGGTCCGACCTTGCTCGAATACGGGACCGAGGATCAGAAACAGCGCCACATTCCGCCGATCGTGCGCGGAGAACTTCGCTGGTGCCAGGGCTATTCCGAACCCGGCGCCGGCTCCGACCTCGCATCGCTGCAGACCAAATGCGAGGACGCCGGCGACCACTGGAAGGTCAACGGCCAGAAGATCTGGACCTCGGGCGCGCAATACGCCGACTGGTGTTTCTGCCTGGTTCGCACCGATCCGGCCCGCAAGCACGAGGGCATTTCCTTTGTGCTCATCGACATGCATCAGCCGGGAGTCGAAACCCGGCCGATCAAGCTGATCAGCGGCGCATCGCCGTTCTGCGAAACTTTTTTCACCGATGCGCGGGTCGAAAAGAACGACATGGTCGGGCCGGTCAACGGCGGCTGGACGATCGCCAAGCGGCTGCTGCAGCATGAGCGATCCGGACAGGGCGGTGGGCGGATGATGGGCGCAGGAACCAGCGTTCCCGATCTGGCCAAAACCTATGTCGGCGTCGACGCCAAGGGCCGTATAGCCAGCAGCGATCTTCGCGCCCGCATCGCCGCGCACATGATGGGGGCTCGCGCGCACCTGCTGACTCTTCAGCGGGCGACCGCCGAAGCGCGGGGCAATCAGGATCCCAGCGCGACCACCTCGGTGATGAAGAACTCCGGCACCCGGATCGGTCAGGAACGGGCTGAACTTACGCTCGAAATCATGGGGCTGCAGGGCCTGGGCTGGGAGGGCGACGATTTCAGGGACGAGGAGCGCGCAGCCGTTAGAGGTTGGCTGTCCGGCAAGGCGACGACGATTTTCGGGGGCTCATTCGAGATTCAGAACAACATCATTTCCAAGCGGATTCTGGGACTGCCCGAGATCACCCGCTCAACCTGACGTCCACGGGCGCATTCGAATAATTTCATTTCAAGGAGACGCATTGCATGGCCGACTTCGGCGGCGACGATATCGAAACCTTTCGAGCCGAGGCCAAGGCGTGGCTCGAAGCCAACTTCCCGCCTTCGCTCAAAGGGCGCGGGACGATGATGTACGCCGAGGGCGTCGCGCCCACGGGCGGCGACTACCGCGCCTGGAAAACGGCGATGGCCGAGAAAGGCTGGGGCGTTGCGACCTGGCCGCGGGCCTACGGCGGCGGCGGCCTGACACCGGCGCAGGCGCGGGTCCTGCAACAGGAAATGGGACGCATCGGCGCGTTCAATCCCATTGGCGGCATGGGCGTGATGATGTTCGGCCCAACCTTGCTGGAGTACGGAAACGAGGCGCAGAAGCGCACCCACATCCCCCCTATCGTTGCCGCCGATCTGCAGTGGTGCCAGGGCTTTTCCGAGCCGGGAGCGGGCTCGGATCTCGCATCGCTGCAGACACGGTGTGAAGACAAGGGCGATCACTGGCTGGTCAACGGTCAGAAGATATGGACCTCCGGCGCCCAGTACGCCGACTGGTGTTTCTGCCTGGTGCGGACCGACACCGCCAAGAAGCACGAGGGCATCAGCTTCCTTTTGATCGACATGAAATCGCCCGGCATCGAAGTGCGGCCCATCAAGCTGATCAGCGGCAATTCGCCGTTCTGCGAGACCTTCTTCACCGATGTGAAGGTCCCCAAGCAAAATCTCGTCGGCCCCCTGGGCGGCGGCTGGACGATCGCCAAGCGCCTGCTGCAGCACGAGCGAAGCGGGCTTTCCGGCGGCGGTGGCGGCGGCGGTGGTCGCGGCGGCATGTTCGGCGCCCCGATCGCCGATCTGGCGAGAACCTACATTGGCCTTGATGAGGAGGGCCGGCTGGCGAACGCGGATCTGCGCGCCCGCATCACCGCCCACGAGATGGACTCTCGCGCCTTCCAGCTGACCGCCATTCGTTCGGTGGTCGAGGCGAAATCGAACCAGGGGCCTAGCGCGGCGACCTCGATCATGAAGAACGCGGGCACCAAGATCGGCCAGGACCGGGCCGAGCTGACCCTCGAGGTCATGGGAACCCAGGGCCTTGGCTGGGAGGGCGATGACTTCAAGGCCGACGAGCTGGCCGCCGTCCGCGCCTGGCTCGGCGGCAAGGCGACGACCATCTACGGCGGCTCGTTCGAGATTCAGAACAACATCATTTCCAAGCGGATATTGGGCCTGCCCGATCCGCTCGGCCCTTCAACCCATTGACCAAAGCAAAGAGGACCTGACGCGCCCATGGCCGTGCTGACCGAAGAACAGAGTCTGCTGCGCGACGCCGCGCGCACCTGGACCCAGGAAAAATCCCCCGTCTCCGCGTTCCGCAAGATGCGCGATAGCAACGCCCCGCTTGGCTACGACACCGCCGCCTTCGCCGAAATGGCGCAGATGGGCTGGACCGGGGTGATCATCCCGGAAGCCTATGGCGGTTCGGATTTCGGCTATCTCGGCATGGGCATGATCCTCGAAGAGACCGGCCGCACCCTCACCGCATCGCCGATCCTGGCCACCGCGCTGGCGGCCGCCAGCGCCATCGTCCTTGGCGGCGACGAAAACCAGAAGCAGACCTGGCTGACCAAGATCGCCTCGGGCGAGATCGTCGCCACCCTGGCGGTGGACGAGGGTGCGCACCACGCTCCGGCGAAGATCGCGCTCAAGGCCGAAAAGGCCGGGGAAGGCTATGCGCTGAGCGGGGCCAAGACCTTCGTGCTTGAGGGCATGGCGGCCGGTCTGTTCGTGGTTTCGGCGCGCACGTCCGGGGAGAGCGGCGCCACCGATGGCGTCAGCCTGTTCCTTGTCCCCGCCGATGCCAAGGGGCTGTCTCGCAAGGCGCTCAAGCTCGCCGATTCACGGGGCGCGGCGTCTCTCTCCTTCGAGCGGGTCGAGGTCGGGGCCGACGCCCTGCTCGGCGAGGCGGGTAAGGGATGGGAGCTCCTGGAAAAGATCCTCGACCGCGCAAGGGCGGGTCTCGCCGCGGAGATGCTAGGCGCCTCGGCCCAGGCCTTCGACACCACGCTCGACTATCTGAAGACCCGGGTCCAGTTCGGCCAGGTAATCGGGGCCTTCCAGGCCCTGCAACACCGGGCGGCCAAGATGTTCACCGACCTGGAGCTGACCCGCTCGTGCGTCGAGGCGGCGCTCAGCGCCATAGACAACGACTCGCCCGATGTTCCCGAACTGGTTTCCCTGGCCAAGGCCAAGGCCGGCGACACCCTGCACCTGATCTCCAACGAAATGGTTCAGATGCACGGCGGCATCGGCATGACCGATGCTCATGACGCGGGCCTTTATCTCAAACGCGCCAGGGCGGCGGAGGCGACATTCGGCGGCCAAGCCTATCACCGCGATCGCTACGCGACGCTGCAGGGATACTGAAATTCCAGAACAAATCTCGGTAAACTCCTCCCCCGCTCTCTTTGCGGGGGAGGTGGCGCGGCGCGTGTCGCGCCGTGACGGAGGGGGCGTAAAGCCCCATTCAAACGCGAACCCGGAGCGCCCTGCGCCCCCTCCACCACCCGCTGTCGCGGGCGGTCCCCCTCCCCCGCTACGCGGGTGAGGAATTTGAGAAATCGTCGCGGGGCGGAAAAGCCTCGCTACTTCTTCTTGGAGCCCATGCCGCTCTTGCCGGAGGTGACGACGAACGGCGAGGCGGTCGTGGCGGCCTTGGTCTTCGCCTGCTTGGGCTTGCGCGCTTCCTTGTTGCCGCGCGTCTTCTGGTCTTTGTTGGCCATGTTCGCTTCCTTATGGACGGCGCCGGCAGATTCGGGCGCCGGATTGGGAGTTTAGAAGTAGCCGGTCTCGCCCTCAACCCGCACCTGGACAACCCGTCCCTGGCCAACGGCCGCCCTGGCCAGCTTGGTCGCAGAGGCGACCACCTCGGCCTTGTCGCGCGCGCGATTGGAGTAACGGCCGTCGTGTTCAACGGCCCAAGCGCCATCGTGACGAACAATCCGGAAAATCAAGGCTGACATGAAGGTGCTCCGCGCATCGCTCATCGACGGCGTCGCACATTGCGCCTTTTATTAGCACTTGGCGAGACTTGGAATGATTCGGCCCCGGCGCAACCGGCGTGCGGTTGGCGTTGACGGCCAAATCCATGGGCGACATAACCTTTTCGCCGACCAGGAGACGGCGCCATGATCCACAAGGCTCAAGCGAGGCGCGCCGGCCGAAACGCGCGTTGGCTGATTCTGGCCGTGACTTGGCTTGCCATGTTGGCCGGCGGCGCCTGGGCTCAGAACACCGCGCCCGTCGCGCCGAGCCGCGCGGCGGCGGCTCAGAGCGCGCCTCAGCTCGACTACCGCATTGGTCCTCTCGATAAGCTGAATATCACCGTGTTCCAGGTCAAGGATCTGACCATCGACAAGATCCAGGTCGACGCCGGCGGCCAGATCCTCCTGCCGCTGATCGGGACGGTCACCGCGCAGGGCAAGACCACAAGCGAACTGTCGGCGGAGATCGCGCGACGCCTGTCGGCTCACTACCTGCAGGACCCCCAGGTCTCGGTAGTTGTCGACGACGCGGTCAGCCAGAAGATCAGCGTCGAGGGCGCGGTCAACGAGGCCGGCGTTTTCGAGATGAAGGGCCGCACCAGCCTGCTCGAAGCCGTCGCCATGGCCAAGGGCACGTCCAAGAACGCCAATCTGCACAAGGTGACCATCGTTCGAAACGTCGATGGCGCGCCGCGCGCCGCAAGCTTTGATCTGGCCGCCATCAGCGCCGGCAAGGCGCGCAATCCGGAAGTGTTCGGCAACGATGTGGTCCTGGTCGATAGTTCAAAAGCCAAGGTGTTCTGGCGAGGGCTGATCGAGGCCCTACCGGCCCTGATCGTGTTCTCGTATCTTTAAGATCGGCGCACCCGCGGCCGCGGTGGAAAGACCAGGAAGACATGAGCGTACCCCAGGGGGCCGATGACGATCTGAGGCGCCAGCCAAATCTGCCGGCCCGACTTCCGCAGGGCGTGCAGGCGCGCCAGCCGTTGCAACTGGCGCCTCCCGGTTGGGAGATGTCGCGGCCGGGGGAAAGCGACGGCGAGCCTCACCGGGACCTGGTGGATTACTGGCGCACGCTTCTCAAGCATCGCTGGATGATCCTGGCGAGTATCGTCGCTTGCCTGGCCGTCGGCGCGGCGGTGACATTGCTGACCCGTCCGATCTACACGGCCCAATCGACGCTGCAGATCGATCGCGAGGCGGCCAAGGTGGTCAGCGCCGGCGAGGTGACCTCCAGCGACAATCTGGTCGAAGGCGAGGAATTCTTCCAGACTCAATACGGTCTGTTGCGCAGCCGCGCCCTGGCGATCCGGGTGGCAGAGGCCCTCGGCCTCACCCACAGCGACGCGTTCATCCGCCAGATGGGGGCCAATCCCCGCAAGCCGGCCAACGTGACCGCCGAGGCCAGGTCCAACATCCAGCGCGATCAGGTGATGGGTCTGTTGCGAACCAACCTGGGGGTGCTCCCCAATCGCGGATCAAGGCTGGTCGGCGTGGCGTTCAGCAGCCCAGATCCTGCTCTCTCGGCCCGCGTCGCCAACGCCTTCGCCGAAAACTTCATCGCCTCCGCGCTCGACCGGCGCTACGAATCCTCGTCCTACGCGCGCGATTTCCTCGAGCGGCGGCTGGCGGAGGTCAAGGCCAAGCTCGAGGACAGCGAGCGGCAACTGGTGGCCTATGCCGCCAGCCAGCAGATCATCACCCTCAACGAGGCTGGCCAGGCAAACAATCCCGGCGCCCAGCAGTCGCTGGCGGCGGCGAACCTGGAAGCCCTCGACAACGCGCTCTCGACCGCCAAGGCGACGCGCATCCAGGCCGAAGCCCGCTGGCGCGAAGCGCAGGCGACGCCGGGGATGGGCCTGCCCGAGATCCTGCAGAGTCCGACCGTCCAGCAGATCAGCCAGGAGCGCGCCAAGCTGATGGCCGAGTATCAGGACAAGCTGAGCGTGTTCAAACCCGATTACCCGGACATGCGCCAGCTCAAGGCTCAGATCGACGAGACCGATCGTCAGCTGGCGCTCGAGGCGACCAACATACGCGGTTCATTGCGGGTGCAATACCAGGCGGCCCTGGGAGGCGAACGCGCCTTGCAAGGCCAGGTCGAGGGACTGAAAGGAGCGGTTCTCGACCTTTCCAAGCGCAACATCCAGTACACCATCCTCCAGCGGGAGGTGGACACGAACCGCACGCTCTACGATGGGCTGTTGCAACGCTACAAAGAGGTCGGCGTCGCCGGAGGCGTGACCACCAACAACATTTCCGTGGTCGATCGCGCCGAAGCGCCGCTCAAGCCATCGAAGCCCAAGCCGTTGCTCAACATGCTGATCGCCAGCTTGGGAGGGATCGTCCTTGGCGTTGTGGCGGCCCTTCTGGCCGAAGCCCTCGACCAGGCGATCCGGACTCCCGCCGATGTCGAAAGCAAGCTTGGCGTGCCGCTGCTGGGCACGGTTCCGGTGCTCAAGACGGGCATACAGCCGGCCGAGGCCCTTGCCGATACGCGCTCGCCACTCTCGGAGGCCTATTATTCGTTGCGCTCGGCCCTGCAGTTCTCCACAAAGGACGGCTTCCCAAAGACCCTGCTGGTGACCAGCGCCCGGCCGGGCGAAGGCAAGTCGACAACCGCCTTCGCCATCGCCCAGAACGTGGCGCGCCTGGGCTTCCGCACCCTGCTGATCGATGCCGACCTGCGCAATCCGTCCCTGCACAAGGTCGTCGGCATCGATAACCGCACCGGAGTGAGCAACATCCTCACCGGTTCGGCCGTACTCAAGGATGTGGTGCAGTCGGGCGGCCTGCTCAACCTGTTCGCGGCGCCCTGCGGACCGCTGCCCCCCAGTCCAGCCGAACTCCTGGCCGGCTCGCGGCTCAAGATGTTGATCACCGAGGCGGCGGCTCTCTTCGATATCGTCATCGTCGACGGCCCTCCGGTGATGGGGCTGGCCGATGCGCCGATGATCAGCGCGGTGCTGGCCGGATCGCTCCTGGTCATCGAGGCGGGCCGGACCGGTCGCGCGCAGGCGCGCGCCGCCCTGCGCCGTCTGGCGATGGCCAACGGCCACGTGCTCGGCGCCGTCCTGACCAAGTTCAACGCCCGGCAGGCTTCCTATGGCTATGGCTATGGCTACGAGTACGACTACGACTACGGCAAGAGCCCCTCCAAGCTCGCCCAGCCGAAAGCCGGCCTGACCGCCCTGCTCGACCGTACGAAAAGGCGGCGGGCGGGCGGTTGACGGTTACGCCGGTGACCCATGCGCCGGCCCGAGGGCGGTTATCACGCATATCCGTCGACGTCGGCCTGGTCGCCCTGAGTCTTTTCCTGGCCTGGACGATGGCGGCGCGGGGGTTGTCGGCGCACTTGGCCCAGTCCGAGCCCCGGACGGCGATCGCGCTGGCGCCCGACAATGGCGATGCGGCCCTTGCCCTGTCGGCGAGCGCCCTGGCCGAGGGCCGCGCCGAGGACGCGGCGACGCTGGCGCGCCGCACGCTGGCCGCCGATCCGTTCAACGCCGGCGCCCTGCGCGAACTGGGCCTGGCCCTCGACAGACAAGGGGAGGGGGACGCCGCCGACAAGGTGATGAGCGCCGCGGCGCTGCTCGGCTGGCGCGATGTCCCGACCCAGGCATGGCTGGTAAATCGGCGCCTTCGACAAGGCCGAACCGAGGAGGCGTTCATCCGGCTCGACGCCTTGTTGCGGGGCGACGTCGATGACGCCATGCGTGGCCGCATCTTCGCGCTGATGGACGCCGCCGCCGGCCTCTCCGCGAGTTTTCCCGCGGTGGTCGGGCGCCTGGCGACCGACCCGCCGTGGCGCGCGGCCTTCCTCGATCAGCTTCCCGCCACCGCCGGCGGCGAAGCGAGCGCCTACGCCGTGCTCGCCGCCCTGCGCTCAGGCCCTGCGCCGCCCCGACCAATGGAGATCACATCCCTGGTCAATCGGCTGTTCAACGCCGGCGAATATGGGCGCGCGGCGGCGAGCTGGACGGCGCTGTCGCCGCTGGCGCGCGACGCGGGCGTCTGGCCGCACGACGGCGATTTCCGGTTCGATGCGGACAACACCGTGTTCACCTGGGACACCCCGCAAGGGGTGGGGGCGGCCGCCGATGTCGAAGCGGCCCCGGCGCCAGGCGAGGGGCGGGCTCTGCGGATCGAATACGACGGCTACGCCCTGCCCGATCTGCCGCGCCAGTTGCTGACGCTCGGCCCCGGCGCCTACCGCCTCTCCTGGCGCCAGATGACCGAGGCCGGCGACGGCGCCCGGCTTGCCTGGACGGTCCAATGCGCCGGGAATGGTCCGGCGCTCGGTCGCGGCGCAGGGACTGCGGCCGAATCGTCGTGGACCCCGGTCAGCTTCGCCTTCGCCGTTCCGCCGGCGGGCTGCTCGGCGCAATGGCTGCAACTGACCGCAATCCCGGGCGAACGGCGCCAGAGCATCGTCGCCTGGTATCAGGGGTTTCGCGGGGTCGCGGCGCCGTAAGCCGGCGCGCAGATTTGGAGACCGCGCTGGTCAGCGTACGCCGCCGCCCTGGGCCAGGGTCCAGAACGTGCGGACAATAATCCGCAGATCCAGACCGAAGGAGAAATTCTTCAGGTAAAAAAGATCGTAGCCGAGCTTGACGCGGGTCTCGTCCAGGTCGGCGGCGTAGCCGGCGCGCACCTGGGCCCAGCCGGTGATCCCGGGGCGGACGAGCTGCCGGTAGGCGAAAGCCGGAATCTGCTGCGCGTAGGCTTGCGTCAGGCCCGGCTGTTCGGGCCTTGGCCCGACCAGGCTCATCGAGCCGGTCAGCACGTTGAGGAACTGTGGAAGCTCGTCGATGTGGAAACGCCGCAGCCAGCGGCCAAGCGGGGTGACTCGAACATCGCCAAGCGCCGTAGGCTGCCCGATATCGACCGGTCCGGGCGCGCGCATCGTCCGCAGCTTGATCATGCGAAAAATCCGTCCGCCCTCTCCGACGCGCGGCTGCACGAAGAACACCGGGCGGCCCATCGTCGCCAGGATCATCGGGCAGACGACGATCAGGACTGCCAAGCTGACCGGCGCGGTGACCAGCACGAGGGCGATGTCGAGCACCCGCTTGCGAAAGCGGTAGCTGGTCAGCCCACGGTTGGGCAGATGTTCGAGATCGAAGTGTTCGATGGAGACCACGCCTCGCGTTTCCTCGAGGTATTCAGCCGCGTGGCGCACGCGCTTGCCGGCCAGCAGGGCGCGAGACAGCGTTGCGGTCCACCGGGGCGTCAGGGTCTCGGCGAAGGTGACGATGAGCAGGTCGTAGTCGCCGATGTCTGCATCCGGATCCTCGATGTGGTCGAAAGCCATGCCATCTTCGCCCAGCATCGGATGCCATG
Source organism: Caulobacteraceae bacterium (assembly GCA_036511515.1). GTDB lineage: Bacteria > Pseudomonadota > Alphaproteobacteria > Caulobacterales > Caulobacteraceae > Acaudatibacter. The sequence continues at coordinate 31,457 of DATCCB010000089.1, forward strand.
GCCCCAGGATGCCGACGCGAAAGCGACCCGCGCGATGGCTCAGATAGGCGATGGCTACCCCGAGGATCCCCGAGGCCGCGCCGCCGGTCAGCAACATCGGGATCGAGTAATAGTGCCGGGTGACCAGGGTGAAGAAGGCCAGGGCCCCATGCGCCAGCAGCACCCTCTTGAAGACCATGGTGATCTTCTGATCGATGCGCCCTTTCAGGCCGATCGCGCTCAGCATCACCGCCACGTTGGCCACGCAGTTGAAGACGATGTGCGCAAGCACCTGCGGCTTGGTCATCTCATCGGAGAAGCCTCCGAAGGCCACGAGGCCATAGATCGCCGGCATGACGGCAAAGCCGATCAGCAGGGAGAGGGCCGAGAGCGCCAGCCCCGCGACCGCGCCCTGGCGCGCCGACACCTCCAGACGCCCGCCGGCCTGGGCCGCGCGGGGCGGGCTAATCGCCGGTGGATTGGCCGTGCTCATGGCTCATCTGGAACACATCGCCCTTGGCGAGGTCAAATGGCTCCGCTTCCCGGCCGCTGCCGATAGTTGCGCTCGAGCCATCCTTGGTGCGCCTCCCCCATGGCCCCGCGCCACCAGTCTTCATGGTCGAGATACCAGCGCACCGTCGCCGCCAGACTGGCGTCGAAGTCGCGTGACGGCGCAAAGCCGAGTTCGCCGCGGATCTTGCCATCGTCGATGGCGTAGCGGCGATCGTGACCCGGCCGGTCGCCGACGTGCGACTTGAGCGTTGATGTCGCCAGGCCGTTCGCCGCCGGCGCACTCCGAAAACGCGCGGCCAGCGCCGGCTCGGCCGCGAACTGGCGGTCGAGGGCTTGGCACAGACGCTCGATGAGCCCGAGATTGGTCAGTTCGGCTCCGCCGCCGACGTTGTAGCTTTCGCCGGGGCGACCTTGGCGCACGATGAGGTCGATGGCGGCGCAGTGGTCTTCGACAAACAGCCAGTCCCTGACCTGCAGTCCATCGCCATAGATGGGCAGGGCGCGGCCCTCTAGCGCATTGATCAGGAACAACGGAATGAGCTTCTCGGGATGCTGGAAGGGCCCGAAATTGTTCGAACAGTTCGATATCGTCGCCTGCAGGCCGAAGGTCTGGCCGTAGGCCCGGACAAAATGGTCCGCCGCCGCCTTGCTGGCCGCATAAGGGGAGTTGGGCGCATAGGCGGTGGTCTCGCAAAAGGCCGGGGCGTCGGGGCTCAGGCTGCCGTAAACCTCGTCGGTCGATACGTGGTGAAACCGGTGCGGACGGCCTGATCCGGCATCGAGCCAGACCCGCCGGGCGGCCTTCAGCAAGCCGTGCACGCCGACCACATTGGCCTTGAGGAAAGCGTCTGGATCGTCGATCGATCGGTCGACATGGGTCTGGGCGGCGAAGTTGACCACGGTGTCGATGACCCGCTCGCGCAGCAGCCGCGTCACCAAGGCCTCATCGCCGATGTCGCCCTCGATGAAGGTCACATCGGCGCAGCCATCGAGATTGCGTCGGTCGCCCGCATAGGTCAGCAGATCGAGAACGACGATCTCATCGCCTGGATATCGACCGCGCCAGAACCGCGCGAAATTGGCGCCGATGAAGCCGGCCGCGCCGGTGATCAGGATGGCGGTCATGCCTAGCCGGCCATCGTCGCCAGCACGCGGCGCAGGGCCACGCGCCAGTGCGGCGCCGCGGCGCCGAGCAAGGCCCAGGTCGCCGTCTTGTCCAGCACGCTGAATGGCGGTCTTGGCGCGGCGGTAGGATAGTCGGCGCTGGAAATCGGCGTCACCCTTGCATCGGCGGGCGCGAGGCCTGCCGCCCCGGCTTCCTCGCCAATCGCCTGGGCGAAATCGTACCAGGAAGCCGCCCCGGCGTCGGTGTAGTGATGAAGCCCTTCGGCGCCAACCGCGATCAGGTCCCACAGGCCCGCCGCCAGGGTGGGAGCGGATGTCGGCGTGCCGATCTGGTCGGCCACCACCCTGACGTCCCGGCCGGCGCTCAGGGCGCCAAGGATGGTGGTCAGGAAGTTGGGTCCCTGCGCACTGTAGAGCCAGGCGGTCCTCACCATCAGGGCGTCGGCGAGTATGCTCCGCACCGCTTCCTCGCCGCCAAGCTTCGAGGCCCCATAGACGCCAAGCGGCGCGGTCGGATCGCCGGGGGCATAGGGACGGCCCGAGCGGCCGTCGAACACGAAGTCGGTGGAAATGTGCACCAGCCGAGCGCCGGCCTCGGCCGCCGCCATGGCCAGGTTCCGCGGACCGTCGCGGTTGGTCCTCCAGGCGTCGTCCGCCTGGCTCTGGGCCCTGTCGACGGCCGTGAAGGCGGCGGCGTTGAGGATCAGATCCGGCCGCGCAGCTTTGACCGCCCGACGGACCGCCGCCAGATCGCCGATGTCGAGCTCGGCGCGCGTCCTACCAAGGACGGTCCAGCTGGATTTTGCCGCCCGCGTCCACGCCGTCGCCAGCTGGCCGCCGGCGCCCGTGACCAGCGCCCTCATGGATAAAGCCGCGCGCCGGCGAACGACCCCGCGCTCGCGTCCCTGGCCGAGAGAACGGGCGCCGCGCCATCCAGCGGCCAGGGGATGGCGAGGTCCGCATCGTTCCAGGCGATCGCCTGTTCGTCGGCCGGCGCATAGAAATCAGTGCATTTGTAGATGAGGTCGGCGGAGCGCGACAGCGTCAGGAACCCGTGGGCCGTTCCAGGGGGCGCCCACAGCATGCGGCGGTTGGCTTCGCTGAGCTCGGCGCCGAAACACCGCCCGAAGCTCGCCGACGACCTGCGAAGATCGACAACCACGTCAAACACTGTCCCAGCGGTCACCCGAATGAGTTTCCCCTGCGGCCGCGGCGCCTGGTAGTGCAGCCCGCGCAGGACACCCTTGGCCGAACGGCTGTGGTTATCCTGGACGAAGGTTGCATCGATGCCGGCCGCCGCGAAGTGCGCGGCATGCCAAGTTTCCATGAAATATCCGCGATCGTCGCCGAACACACGCGGCTCGATCAGCATCACCCCGGCGATGTCGGTGGCGACAAAGTTCATCGGGCCAGCGCCCGGGGGCCGTCCTTACGCGTGCGCCTGGGCTCCATGCGCGCACATTGCCCAAGCTTCCCGGCCCGGGCCAGCGCAAATCACGCGCCGCCGCATTCGAGCGTCGCCGCTCGATCGCTGCGGCGGTGATCTACAACTTCAGTAGACAGTAATGCAGTACAGACCCAGGGCCAGTACGCCGAATGCGGCGTAGGCCGCCTGCTCAGCTAAGAAGTTTATTAACCTTACCATCATGTAAATCCTTCAGCAACTTCGTGCCGTTGCTTTCAGGCTATAGCGTAGGTAAGTGAATCGAGCGTTTATGCTCGAAGAAACTTCATTGGCTTGAGCACCGCCGACTTGCCCTCGCCGCTCCCGTGCGCGGCGCTCGTATTGACATTCGGGCGACCAATGGCGTTGTATCGACAGTTGTAGCGACTAGACGCAGGCTTCAAATGCACGTTCACATCCGAAAGTGGGGCAACAGCGCCTCGGTGCGGTTGCCGGCGGCGATCATGGCCGCGGCGTCGGTGCGCGTCGATCAGGCGGTGGACATCCGCGAAGAGCATGGCCTTATCGTCATCGAACCCATTCGTCCCCGTGGGGCGCTCGAGGAGCTCCTGGCCCAGATGGACCCCAGCACCTTTCCCGATGATATCGATTTTGGTCCGCGCACGGGCGGCGAGGTCTGGTGATGTCCGATTATGTCCCCGCCCTTGGGGACATAGTCTGGCTCGAGTTCGATCCCCAGGCGGGCCACGAACAGGCGGGACGCCGCCCGGCGCTGGTGCTCTCCGGCGCCGGCTACAATGGCCAGCGCGGGATGATGATCTGCGCTCCGATGACATCCAGGATCAAAGGCTACGTCTTTGAAGTCGTCGTCGGCAGCGACCCGCCAAGCGCGGTTCTGGCCGACCAGGTGAAGAGCCTCGACTGGCGCGCTCGACACGCTTCGCGCAAAGGCGCGGTCGATGCGAAGACACTGGCCGAGGTCCAGACGAAAATCCGCGCTCTCCTGGAACTCTGAGGCGGCTCTGAAAGCTCGCGGGGAGGGGGTCGACGTGCGAACCCTCAAGAGAGTGAGCATGGAGCGGGTGAAGGGAATCGAACCCTCGTCGTAAGCTTGGGAAGCTTCTGCTCTGCCATTGAGCTACACCCGCGCACGCCGATCAGCGTGGCCTAAAGGCGGGCTGGTTCTTGCATGGCAAGGTATGGGTCGCAAGTTGGCTTGCGTGCCGCTTTCAGGGTGGCGACAGGCCTATCCAACAAGTTCGCGCAGCCCAGCCACGACCCGGTCGTTGTCCTGACCCAGCAGGGTGTCGCCGACGTAGAGCTCGGTAACGCACCATCCGGGGATTTCGGCCGGCCGGGCGCCGCCGATGAGCCAGATGCCGTCGCGGGCGGCGATTGCGTCGCGCCGTTCGAGCACTGTTTCGGCCGGGGCCGCGATGTAAAGATGCATCATGTTGGTCTGCGGCTTGGCCGGATTTACCTTGAGACCCGGAACATCAGCCAGGGCTTCGGCGAGGGAAAGCGCGCGCGCATAGCACGCGTCCATCATCGCCAGGCGGGCGTCGACGCGCATGGCGGCCGAGGCGATCATCGGGCTCTGGTGGACCAGGGTCCCGCCCATGCGGCGTCGCCAGAGCCGCGCTTCGGCGATGAAGTCCTGGTCGCCGGCCAGAACCGCGCCCGCGATCCCGCCCAGACCCTTGTAGACGGAGACATAGACCGAGGCGAAGCCGTCGGCGATATCCGCGTAGGATCGGCCATAGAAAGCCCGGCACTCCCACAGCCGCGCGCCGTCCATGTGCAGGGCGATATGCCTCTCCCGCGCCAGAGTCTTGAGCGCCTCGAGCTGATCCCAGTCCGGCAACTGACCGCCGGCCTCGCGGATCGGCAACTCGACCACGAGGCAGGCCAATGGCTGACGGTCGGCCTCCAGATCGGCCGCCGTCATCGGCCGCAGGCGATCACCGACCACCGCGCCGTGAAGGTGGAACAGGGCCTGATAGGCCTCGCGCTCATGCAGGATCAGGTGCGAGGTCGCATGCAGGCCAAAGCGTGGCAGGCCCGCGCGGTCGGCCCAGATCTTGATGGCGATCAGCTGGGCCATGACGCCGCTGGGCATGAAGGCGGCGGCCGGCTTGCCGGTCAGGCCGGCGATCCGGCCCTCGAAATCCTCGATCAGCCGGCCCTCGCCGTAGACGTCGTGAGCGACATCGTTGGCCAGGCACCAATCGGCCATCAGGCGGAACTCCTCGGCCGGCGGCGGCGTGCGAAATCCAGGCAGGATCACGGTGCAGCGCTCGCGGAGCTGTTGACGATCGTCGGCGGTCAGCGGCATCGTTTGGCTCGGGTTCGGCGGGGCTTGGCAGGTCTTCCCACGTTTCGCCGTCGGGACGGAAGTGATCAGCAAAAGGCGGCGGGCGCGGCAAGGCGCGCGTTGACGCCGCGCCTCCCCGGTCTCACCATGCGGCGATATTCTTTCTGTCCTTCAAGGAGCCCGACCATGGCCGATGGCGAGATGGCGCCCAAGGCGAAGTTTCATTCGATGATGGAATGCACGCAAGGCGACTGGATGGCGATCGGGGCGGCGTCGGCGCCGTTCCGCCGCGCCTTGCCCGATCGGATGCTGACCAGTCTGCGCGAACTGGGCGACGATGCCGGCGGCTTTGCCGTCAGCCGGCTCGAGCATTCGCTGCAGAGCGCCAGCCGCGCACACCGCGACGGCCGCGACGAGGAATATGTCGTCTGCGCCCTGATCCACGACATCGGCGATCTGATGGGCCCCGCCAACCATGCCGAGGTGGGGGCGATGATCATGAAGCCGTTCATTTCGGACGCCAACTACTGGATGATGGACAAGCACGGCATCTTCCAGGGCTATTACTTCTTCCAGCATGTCGGCCTGGACCCGAACATGCGCGAGCAGTTCCGCGGCCACCCCCACTTCGAGTACTGCGCGCAGTTCTGCCACCTCTATGACCAGAACAGCTTCGATCCGGGCTATGATTCCATGCCCCTGGAGGCCTTCGAGCCGATGTTGCGCCGCGTGCTCGAAACGCCGAAGCACACGATCTATCGCAAGGATCCGGCCTGAGGGCGCGCCCCTTCCACCCCCGCGCCTACTGCGCGGCGGTCCCCCTTCCCCGCTGCGTGCGTGTGAAGGATTTCCGGTTTTGCCCGCGGGAAGAGGTGCGGAGCGGCGAGGGTCGCGACGTGGCGGATTGGTGGGAAGGCGCGCGGCTCTTGGCCGCGATCTTCTCCGCCTTTCGATCAGGCGG
>DATCCB010000090.1:0-15974 GCA_036511515.1 Caulobacteraceae bacterium
CGAGGGAGGAATTTTCCTTTTTGAACTCCTGCCCCGCGAAGCGGGGAAGGTGGCGCGGCGCGTGTCGCGCCGTGACGGAAGGGGTGCATGGCCGAACCAATCTGCTAGGAAGATTCCCTAATGAATGACACGGGCCGTGCGGGGCGTGCATGAAGGGCCGATGTCGCACGTCCATCTGTCCGGCCTTGTCGCCCACTACGGCTATGCCGCCACCTTCACCGCCATCCTGCTGGCCAGCGCCGGCATCCCGCTGCCTGCCGGCGAGTTGCTGATCGCCGCGGGAATCTATGCCTCCCACACCCACCGGCTCAGCCTGCCGATCCTCGTCCTGGTCGGATCGCTGGCCGCGATTCTCGGCAGCGCGGCCGGCTATGGGGTGGGCCGATCCGTCGCCGCCGCGACACTGAGCAAATATGGAGGTTTCATCGGCCTTGGACCCGCGCGCATCCGTCTTGGCCAGTATCTGTTCATTGTCCACGGGGGCAAGATCGTCTTCTTCCTGAGATTCGTCGCCCTTGTGGGGCCGTTCGGCGGCGTCCTGGCCGGGACCAACCGCATGGGTGTGGGGCGGTTCATGGCCTTCAACGCACTGGGCGGCGTGGCCTGGACCCTGGTCTTCGGCGTTGGCGGCTATCTGTTCGGGGCGTTCTTCAAGGCTGTCGGCCGGCCCCTCGGCATCGCCGCGGTGGTCCTCGCGGTTGGCCTGGTCATAGGCTTGGTGATCTACATCCACCGTCAAGGCGCGGCATTGCAGGCGAAGGCGGACGCCATGCTGTTGGATTAAGGCGCCGCCGCGCCCCTCCACCACTTCGTGGTCGCCCTCCCCCGCCGCGCTGCGCTTGCAGGGGACGAATTTCAGGGAAAAACTCCTCCCCCGCCGTTTTTGCGGGGGAGATGGCGCGGCGCGATCAGCGCCGTGACGGAGGGGGCGTCCTACCTTTAGTCCATTCCGAGCGCATGGGCCGCGGCGGGGTGCACGACCCGACCGTCCTGCACGTTCAGCCCCTCGGCGAAGCCGGGATCGTCGGCCAGCGCACGCTCCACGCCCTTTCCGGCCAGGGCGGAGATGTAGGACCCGGTGGCGGCGCTCAGCGCATAGGTCGAGGTCAGGGGCGCGGCGCCCGGCATATTGGCCACGCAATAGTGGATCACGTCATCGACGACGAAGGTCGGGTTGGCGTGCGTCGTCGGATGGCTGGTTTCGAAACAGCCGCCCTGATCGATGGCGACGTCGACGAGCACGGCCCCGGCGCGCATCCGGCCGAGATCCGCGCGGGTGACCAGTTTGGGCGCCGCGGCGCCCGGGATCAGCACACAGCCGATCACCAGGTCGGCGGTCGGCAGCGCCTCGGCGACCAGATCGTGGGTCGAGTAGCAGGTCTTCAGTCGCCCGCCGAACTGATCGTCGAGTTCCTCGAGACGCACCGCGGAAATGTCGAACAGGGTGACGTCGGCGCGCTGGCCGATGGCCATCTGCGCGGCGTGCTTGCCGCTGACCCCGCCGCCCAGGATCAGGACGCGCGCGGGCGGCACGCCCGGCGCCCCGCCCAGCAGCACGCCCCGGCCGCCCGCGGGCTTGAGCAGGTGATAGGCCCCGACATCGACCGCCATCCGGCCCGCCACCTGGCTCATTGGGGCCAGCAGCGGCAGGCGGCCCCGGCGATCGGAAACGGTCTCATAGGCGATCGCCGTCGCCCCCGACGCCATCAGTCCGCGCGCCTGCTCCGGATCGGCCGCCAGGTGAAGGTAGGTGAAGAGGACGTGATGGGGTTTCAGCCGCGCGATCTCCTCGGCCTGCGGCTCCTTGACCTTGACGATCAGTTCCGCCGCTTCGAACACGGCGTCGGCGTCGCGCGATATTTTCGCGCCGACGTCGGCATAGGCCTGGTCGGCCAGCCCGATCCCCGCCCCCGCGCCCGCCTCGACGAACACCTCATGGCCCTCGCGGCAAAGCCGCTGGACCACGCCGGGCGTCGCGCCGATGCGAAACTCCAGGGTCTTGATCTCCTTGGGCACGCCGATGCGCATGGTTCACGCGTCCTCAAAAAACGAAGCTGAGGCGCCAGCCCTTAGCACGGCTGGCGGACGTCAGGCGACGGCTCTGCGGAAGCGCGGCTCCTCGACCAGCAGCAACAGCACCACAAGGGCGACGATCAGAAAGCCGATCGAGACGCTGAACAGCACCTGGTAACCCAGCGTCGCGGCCAGCAGGCCCCCGGCCAGGGGGCCGATGGCCGACATCGCCCCCTGTGCGGTCGACGTCAAAGCCAGGCGCATGGCGATGTCGTCGCGGGCCCCGAACTCGAGGACCATGGTCTGGGAGCTCATCATGAACCCCGATTGCGCGGCGCCGAGACCGAAGAAGGCGGCGAAGATCAGTCCGTGAACCCCCAGCGTGTAGCCGCCGATCGATGAGAGATGCAGCCCAGGCATCGAGGGCGCCCCCATCAGGAGGACCGTGGCGGCGATCCACAAGATGAGCGAGCCGACGAAAGTCGAGCGGAAGCCGAAGCGGTCGCCCGCCAGGCCCCAGCCGAGGTTGGTCACCGTGTCCGCCCCGAGGAAGGCCAGGGAGACCAGCCCGAGATTCTTACCATCCAGGGGCATCGAGTGGCCCGCGTAGAGGATATAGAACGGCGCGGCGACCCGGCCGGCCACGGCCAGGGTCAGGGCGACCATGAAGAACATGAATCCCCGGTCGGCGGTGAGCAGGGTCGGAAACTCGCGCACCCGGTCGATGATCCTGGCCTTGGCGCGGATGGTCGGCGGGATCGGCTCGCGCATCAGAACCCGCAGCGCCGTCAGGCCCAGGCTGGTGAGCACGAACGCCAGCAGAAAGGTGGTCCCATAACCGTTGCCGAACACGTTGCGCTGGATCAGATATCGGCCGGCGAACCAGGCCAGGCCTGCGGCGATCGCCCCGCCGGTGACGTTGCGCAAGGCCTGAAGCCGGCCGCGCCTGACGATCGGAATGACCTTGGCCAGCAGCAGCTGGAAAGCCACCGACTGCGGGCCCGAAAACAGTCCGAGCAGGAACAGAAACACCAGGATGGTGATCAGGAGCGGATAGCCATGCAGGATGAACCCGGCCACCGCGACGCCGAGGATCTGAATGCGCATCAGCGTGCCCATCAGCATGGCGACGGGGAGCACCCGTTTGCGATGCTCGATGTGGGTGGCGCCGATGACCGGGGAGATCACCCCGCCTAGCTGCTGCAGCGACTGGCCGAGGCCGACGATGAAGTCCGAGCCCGATAGCAGGTGGAGATAGGCGGGCAGAAAGGTCGGCGCGTTGAACAGCCGAAACCCGGTCATGCCCAGCATGCCGTGCAGGAAATGGCCGGCGAAATTGCGCGGCAGGTTCTTCCACACGAACCGCTCGTATTCGGCTTCGGCCTCCGCCTCGTCCGGGGTCGCCGGCGCTTCCCCCGTTTCGCTTGACTGCGACAATCGCCCTCCCCTTCAAGGTTGGTCCTAACAGGATTCCGTGGCCGGAAAAGCCGCGGCCTTGCGCCGGCCGGGCGTCTTCGCCATCGTCGGCGCACTCACACCCACGGGGAATCGCCATGCTCATTTCGACCGCCAATGAGATCGCCGGTCACAGGGTTGTCCGCCACGTCGCCCTGGTGCGCGGCATCACCGTGCGCTCGCGCAGCGTCATCGGCAATTTCGCCGGCGGCATCCAGTCGCTGTTTGGCGGCAAGCTGTCGGTGTTCGTCAACCTGGCCGAGACCGCCCGCCAGGAAGCGCTCGATCACATGGTCGAACACGCCACGGCGGCCGGCGCCAACGCCATCGTCGCCATGCGTTACGACGCCAACGAGATCATGGACGGCATCACCGAGGTCCTCGCCTACGGAACCGCTGTGGTGGTCGAGCCCGGCTGACCCAACTTCGGCCCACGAGGCAAAATTAAACCTCTCCCAGTGGGAGAGGGAGGGGCCCGCGCCCGCAAGGGCGTGGGACGGTGAGGGGTTACGCGGCCGGCAGTCTAACCCCTCATCTTCCCACCGCTTGAAGCGGCGGGCCCCTCCTTCTCGTTGGCGTGGGAGAAGGGTTAGAACATCGCTTTTGCTACACGCCTGCTACGACGGCTTCATCGCCCGAATGTCGGACAGCATGACATGCTGTTTCGCGGGCGTCGCGGCCGCCACCATCACATCCACCAGGGCTTGGCACTCGGCTTTTCCTGTCGCCAACAGCTCGCGAAATGAGCGGATGCGCGACATGAACCACAGCATGGCCGCCAAGACCTCTGTCGGGCAACCGTCGATCCGCTGCTTCGATTTCGGATAGACGCTATAGCCAAGCCCCTTGATGAGGTTGAAGCACGCGTGGACACCGCGCGCCAATACGACCGCTTCTACCCACGAAGCGCCGCCACCGCGCCGCTCGCCGGCTACGGACACGGCCTCGAACGCCACGCACAGCGGAACGTGGCAGCGAAGCCAAAGCGGCATGTCGCTTTCGATGGCGGCGGGTAAGCCGGCCGCGTTGAACACGTCGACCCAGCGCTGCTCGCTCATGATGGTTTTCTGGCCGCCAGCCCCGATAGTTGCCTTGAGCTTGCCATCGCTATCCAACGTCGCTTGGACGAACGGCATACCGAACGCGCAGCGCTCGACGCCGACCGCGTTTTCAAGGCGTTCGGGATGAAAAGTGTTGAACATGAACTGGACGCATCTGGCGGCGCTGCGGCCCAGGTTGGGAAGCACAGCGGCGGCTTGGTGGTCCAGGAGGGTGACAATCACGAGATCGTACGGCGTCTCCTCATCCAGCGTATCGATCACGCGGACACTTGCCCGCTCGCCGTTGATATCGATGATCCCGCCATCGCGCTGAAGCTGCCGCAGCCTGACGGAACCCGGTCGCGCGATGACTGTGACATCGTTACCGGCCGCTCGACCCAGCTGGAAGGCGAATGTGCTGCCGATATTTCCCACGCCGAGGACAGCGATCCTAATCGGTGAAGAGGGGATCATGGATGGCATCCCGTGGTCGTCGAGTCTGCCTGACCTCCCTCCTCCTTATGGGGAGGGTCGATGGCGCAGAGCGTCATCGGGGTGGGGGAGTCTGAAAGTCCCCATGCATTCGTGGAAAACCCTACTTCCCCACCCTGGTCGCTCCGCGACCGTCCCTCCCCATGAAGGGGAGGGAGAATGCGTTTCGGCCTAGTTATAGACCTCGAACAGGCCCGCGCCGCCCTGGCCGCCGCCGATGCACATGGTGACCACCGCGTGGCGCACATTGCCGCGGCGACGGCCCTCCTGGAGGATGTGACCGGCGACGCGGGCGCCGGTCATGCCGAAGGGGTGGCCGATGGCGATGGAGCCGCCGTTGACGTTGTACTTCTCCGGATCGATGCCGAGGGTGTCGCGGCAGTAGAGACACTGGCTGGCGAACGCCTCGTTCAGCTCCCAAAGATCGATGTCCTCGACCTTCAGGCCATGACGCTCCAGGAGGCGCGGCACCGCGAACACCGGGCCGATGCCCATCTCGTCCGGCTTGCAGCCGGCGGCCGCCCAGCCCTTGAACACGCCCATGGGCTTGAGACCCCGGCGCTTGGCTTCGGCCGCTTCCATGATCACTACCGCCGCCGCGCCGTCGGACAGCTGCGAGGCGTTGCCGGCTGTGATGTACTTGCCGGGCCCCCGCACCGGCTCCAGCCTCGCCAGGCCCTCGAGGGTCGTATCCGGCCGGTTGCACTCGTCGCGGTCGACCGTGTAGTCGACGATGCTCTCTTCCTTGGTTTCCCGGTTGACCACCTTCATCTTGGTCTTCATCGGCACGATCTCGTCCTTGAACTTGCCGGCCTGCTGGGCGGCGGCCATGCGCCGCTGGGATTCCAGCGAGTACTCGTCCTGGTATTCCCGGGAGATGTTGTAGCGCTCGGCGACGATGTCGGCGGTGTCGATCATCGGCATGAAGATGTCCGGATACATCTGGGTCAGGCGCGGATCGTTGTTCTCTCGCGCGCCGCCGCCGCCCGGGAAGCTGATCGATTCCACGCCGCCAGCGACCACGCAATCGGCCCCGTCGTCGACGACATAGCGCGCCGCCATGGCGATCGACTGCAGGCCGGACGAACAGAAGCGGTTGACCGTCACGCCGGCGGTGGTGATCGGCAGGCCCGCCAGCAGGGCGGCGTTACGGCCGGGATTGCCGTTGCCGTGGGCGACGTTGCCCATATAGCAGTCCTCGATCGCCTCCAGCTCGACGCCCGATTTCTCGACCGCATGCTTCACGGCATGGGCGGCCATCGACACCGTCGGCGTGATGTTGAACCCCCCCCGGCCCGATTTTGCCAGGCCCGTCCGGGCATAGGAGACGATCACCGCTTCGCGCATCTGATTTTATTCCTTCAAACCTTCAAAAACCCCTGGCCCGCGAAAATACCCATCCTGCCAGGGAAGGCTAGGCGAAAAGCGAATCAGGCGGCTTGCGGGCCGGCCGCCACTGGCCGGCCGATCCAGATCTGATGGGCGCGCGCGATGAGCTCTCCATCGGAGAACAAGGCGACGCCGGCGATGGACTTGCGGCCGGCCGCTTCGATCGGCCAGGCGGTGATCACACAGGGCTCGCCGACCGCCGGCCTGCGCAGCACCTCGCAGCTCATGGTGCCCAAGAGGCCGCCGGCGCCGCCGCGCACCATCCAGGCGACCGAGCCGGGGCAATCCATCGCCGCCCAGACCACTTCGACCGGGGCCAGTGCGTCGACGTCGCCGAAAGCGGCGTGGCAGGTCCAGGTTCCGGCGACCATGCCGTCCGGCGCAGCCTCTATCTGGCCGGTGAATACGCGCAGGCCGACGCCTTCGGCCGGGCGGTCGCTGCAGGTGAAGCAGAGCGGATGGAACACCCGCGTCAGCCCCGGAAAGCGCCGGCCGGCCGCCGCCGCCGCGTCGAGACCGGGTGGCGAAGGCGGCGTGGGAAGCAACGACGGATCGGCAGGATGCGCCTGGCCGATCAGCGCGCCCGAGGGGCCAAGCAGACGGACCGAACCCTCCTCGACGGACAGATCGAGCGGCGTCTCCAGGGGCACGGGCGCGCGCAGAATGCCGGTAACCGGTCCTTCCAGCATCCCCGCCATCAGACCGCAGACATAGCCGCCGTTGCCCGATGTCGGCGGCCCGCAAAACTGCTGCGTTACAGTGACCTGCCGGGCCAAGCGAAGTTAGGCGGAAACCGGAGAAACGGCGGATGGAAGGGTCCCCCCCACCTGTTCCGCCCAGGGCTCAGCGAGGCGCTCCAACAATGCCGCATGTTCGCGCCAAAGCCCGGCGGGCAGGCGTTGGCCGAATGTCTGGTAAGCCGCCGGGATCAGCGCCGCCTCTTCCCGCCAGTCCGCCCGATCGACATCGAGCAGGGCCGCCAGAGCTTCCGCCGACAAGTCCAGACCGCCGACGTCGAGCGAACCCTCGGCCGGAGCTCGACCGATCGGGGTGTCCCGAGCCTCGGCCTTTCCGTCAAGACGATCGACGATCCATTTGAGAACCCTGCAGTTATCGCCGAATCCTGGCCAGAGAAGCTTCCCGTCAGGGCCTTGCCGGAACCAGTTGACGTAATAGATGCGCGGCAGCTTGGCCGGATCGGCCGCCTCGCCGAGCCTCAGCCAATGGGCGAAATAATCACCCATGTTGTAGCCGCAGAAGGGCAGCATGGCGAACGGATCGCGGCGCAACTCGCCGACCTTGTTCTCGGCCGCGGCGGTGCCTTCCGAGGTCACGTTCGAGGCCAGGAACACGCCGTGGCGCCAGTCGAACGCCTCGATGACCAGCGGCACCGTGCTGGCCCGCCGGCCGCCAAACAGGATGGCGGAGATCGGCACGCCGCGGGGATCTTCCCATTCGGGCGCGATCGACGGGCATTGGCCGGCGGGCGAGGTGAAACGGGCGTTGGGATGGGCGGCGGGCTCGCCGAGGGCCGGCGACCATGCGCGGCCTTTCCAGTCGGTGAGACCTTCGGGCGGCGTCTTGCTCAGGCCCTCCCACCAGACGTCGCCGTCGGCGGTCAGGGCGACGTTGGTGAAGATGGTGTTGCGCGCCAGCGAGGCGATGGCGTTGGGATTGGTCACGGCGCTGGTGCCGGGCGCGACGCCGAAAAACCCGGCTTCCGGATTGATCGCGTAGAGCCGGCCATCCTCGCCAAAGCGCATCCAGCAGATGTCGTCGCCGACGGTTTCGACCTTCCAGCCGGGAAGCGTCGGTTGCATCATGGCCAAATTGGTCTTGCCGCAGGCGCTGGGGAAGGCGGCGGCGACGTAGTGCGCCTCACCGCCCGGCGGGGTCAACTTGAGGATCAGCATGTGCTCGGCCAGCCACCCCTCGTCCCTGGCCATCACCGACGCGATGCGCAGGGCGTAGCATTTCTTGCCCAGGAGCGCATTGCCGCCATAGCCCGAGCCATAGGACCAGATCTCGCGCTCGTCGGGGAAATGGACGATGTACTTGATCTCGTTGCACGGCCACGGCACGTCGGCTTGCCCGGGCGCCAGCGGCTTGCCAACCGAGTGGACCGCGGGCACGAAGAAGCCGTCATCGCCCAGTTCCTTCAGGGCCGCGGCCCCCATACGGGTCATGATCCGCATCGACACCGCGACATAGGCGCTATCGGTGATCTCCACGCCGAGCGCGCTGATCTTCGATCCAAGCGGGCCCATGCAGAAGGGCACGACATACATCGTGCGCCCGCGCATGCAGCCGGCGAAGAGATCGGCCAGGTCCGCGCGCATCTCGGTGGGGTCGAGCCAGTTGTTGGTCGGGCCGGCGTCGGCCGGGTCGTTGGAGCAGATGAAGGTGCGCGCCTCGACGCGGGCCACGTCCCTGGGATCGGAGGCCGCGTGGAAACAGTTGGGCCGCTTTTCCGGATCGAGCCGGGTCAGGGTGCCGGCGGCGACCAGCTGATCGGTCAAGGCGTCCCACTCAGCCTGCGAACCATCGCACCAATGTACCCGATCGGGCTCTGTAAGCTGCGCGACCTGCCTTACCCAGGCGATCAGGCGGGCGTGTCTTGTCGGGACCGGATCAAGGCCGGGCGGGGCCTTGGTTGTATTGACGTCCCCATCCCGCATCGCCTCACCGTCTTCTGATCTTTGTCGGCCACACGCGGCGGCCACCAGGGCCGCGTCCTTCCTAAGCTTGACCAACGTCTACCGCAACGAGTCGTTCACGGCTTCGAGGGCCGCCGCGCCAGGGGTCAAATCCGCATCGCCAAGCGCGTTCAGAGGCGTCTTCACCGTGCCGAGATAGTCGTGCAACTCCCCGGCATCGGGATCGACGTAAAGGAGGCCGGTGACGATCTCGCCGCGGGCCTGATGGGCCACCAGATGGGTGATGGCCGCCAGGCGATCGGTGGGGTCGTAATCGTCGGGCAGTTTCCTCAGGACCAGCACCGAGCCGTCGTGCTGGGTCACCCGCTGAACCGTGCCCGGCTGGTAGTCGACGGTGATCTCGTCGCGATCGGAGATAACGTCCAGGCGATTCACGGCCGCGTTGTGCTCACGCACATAGTCGAAGCTCTTGGTCGATCCGGCATGGTTGTTGAACTGGACGCAGGGCGAGATGACATCGATGAACGCCGCGCCCCGATGCAGGATGGCGGCCTTGATCAGCGGCACCAGCTGGCCCTTGTCACCGGAAAAGCTGCGGGCGACGAAGCTGGCCCCGAGCTGCAGAGCCAGTCCGACAAGTTCGATCGGCTGGTCGTGATTGACCACGCCGCGCTTGGACTTCGAACCCTTGTCCGATGTCGCAGAGAACTGGCCCTTGGTCAGCCCGTAAACGCCGTTGTTCTCGACGATGTAGGTCATATTGACCCCCCGGCGCAGGCAGTGCGCGAACTGGCCAAGGCCGATCGAAGCGCTGTCGCCGTCGCCCGACACGCCCAGATAGATCAGCTCGCGGTTGGCGAGGTTCGCGCCGGTCAGCACCGACGGCATCCGCCCGTGGACGGCGTTGAAGCCGTGCGAATTGCCGAGGAAATAGTCCGGCGTCTTCGAAGAGCAGCCGATGCCCGACAGCTTGGCCAGGCGATGGGGCGGCAGGTCGAGCTCGTAGCAGGCATGGATCACCGCGGCGGAAATCGAGTCATGGCCGCACCCGGCGCACAGAGTCGAGACCTTGCCCTCGTAGTCGCGGCGTGAAAGGCCGATGGCGTTGGGCGCCAGCAGCGGATGATGCAGCCGCGGCTTGGTGATGTAGGTCATGGCTTCGCCCCGGCCCCCGAAAGTTTCGCCATTCCCCCCATGCACCGGGAAATTTCGGCGGTGATGAACCGCGCGGTTATCGGCGAGCCGTCATAGTTGAGCACGGCCGTCAGCTTGGCCGGATCGATACCACCCTCGTTGACGATCAGGGTGCGCAGCTGCGCGTCGCGGTTCTGCTCGACGACGAACACCGTCTCATGGGCGGCGATGAAATCGAGCACGGCGTTGCAGAAGGGAAATCCGCGCACCCGCATGGCGTCAATGTGAATTCCCGCGGTCTCGAGCGTATCGAGCGCCTCGTGCATTGCCGGGGTGGTCGAGCCGAAATAGATCGCCCCGTGCGGGGTGCGTCTGCGGGCCGGCCGCAGCACCGGCGTCGGGATCAGGGCCTTGGCGGTTTCGAACTTGGCCAGCAAGCGTTCCATGTTGGCGACATAGATCGGTCCCTCCTCGCTGTAGCGCGCGTCGGGATCGCGCGAGGTGCCGCGGGTGAAATAGGCGCCGCGCGTGGGGTGGACGCCCGGCAGGGTGCGGTAGGCGACGCCGTCGCCGTCGACATCGCGATAGCGGCCGAAGTCCGCGCCCGCTTCGAGTTGGTCGTGGGTCATCAGCTTGCCGCGGTCGAGGCGCCGCGCGTCATCCCAGGCGAAGGGCCGGCACAGCCACTCGTTCATGCCGATGTCCAGGTCGAGCATGACGAAGATGGTGGTCTGCAGCCGCTCGGCCAGGTCGAAGGCCAGGGCCGCCATTTCGAAACACTCGCTGGGGTCCTCGGGGAACAGCAGCGGGTGTTTGGTGTCGCCGTGCGAGGCGTAGGCGGCGATGAGGATGTCCGACTGCTGGGTGCGGGTCGGCATGCCGGTGGACGGCCCGCCGCGCTGGACATCGAAGATCACCGCCGGGATCTCGGCGAAATAGGACAGGCCGACGAACTCCTGCATCAGCGAGATCCCAGGCCCCGATGTGCAGGTGAAAGCCCTGGCCCCGTTCCAGCCGGCGCCGACGACGATGCCGATGGAGGCGATCTCGTCCTCGGCCTGGACGATGGCGTGGCGGGTCTCGCCGGTGACGGGATCGGTGCGGAACTTTTCGCAATAGCCCATGAACGCCTCGGCCAGGGACGTCGACGGGGTGATCGGATACCAGGCGCACACGGTCGCGCCGCCATAGACGGCGCCTAGCGCGGCGGCCGCATTGCCTTCGACATAGATGCGGTCGCCCACCGCGTCGGCGCGTTCGATCCGCAGTCCAAGCGGTTCGAGCGCCTCCAAGGCATGCTCGCGGCCGAGG
The DNA here is from genome assembly GCA_036511515.1 of Caulobacteraceae bacterium. Taxonomy (GTDB): domain Bacteria; phylum Pseudomonadota; class Alphaproteobacteria; order Caulobacterales; family Caulobacteraceae; genus Acaudatibacter. The sequence goes on from DATCCB010000090.1 coordinate 11,492, forward strand.
GCCAGAGCCTCGAGATTGGGTTTGATCAGCCGCTCCTTGCCCTGGAACTGCTCGCCGATCAGGCTCTCGTTGACCGCCGGATCGATACCGAGCAGCGCCGAGAGCGCGCCGACATAGATGATGTTCTTGAACAGTTGGCGCTGGCGCGGGTCGCTGTAGGCCCGGTTGCAGATCTCCGTCAGAGGCAGGCCAAGGATGTTGATGTCCCCGCGCAATGCCGTCAGATCGACCGGCTTGGTGCTGTCGTAGAACAGGTAGCCGCCCGGCTCGATCGAGGCGATGTCCTTGGCCCAGGTCTGCGGGTTCATGGCCACCATCAGGTCGACCCCGCCCCGGCGTCCCAGATGTCCCGCGGCCGACACCCGCACCTCGTACCAGGTTGGCAGGCCCTGGATATTCGAGGGAAAGATGTTGCGCGCGGCGACGGGCACGCCCATGCGCAGGATCGACTTGGCGAACAGGGCGTTGGCGCTGGCCGAGCCGGAGCCGTTGACGTTGGCGAACTTGACCACGAAGTCGTTGACGGCGGTGAGGCGCGGCCGCTTCGAGGCCCGCTCCTCGGCCGGATCGATATCCCTTACCTCTGACATGCGCCCTCCCCAGCGTGCGTCATGTCGAGCAGGAACTTCTTCATGTCCCATGCCCCGGTCGGGCAGCGCTCGGCGCAAAGTCCGCAGTGCAAACAGACATCCTCGTCCTTGACCATCACCCGGCCGGTCGGCAAACCGCCGGAGACGTAGAGATCCTGCGTCACATTAAGCGCCGGCGCCTGCAATCGCGTGCGCAGGTCCGCCTCATCGCCGTTGGCGGTGAAGGTGATGCAGTCGACCGGGCAGATGTCGACGCAGGCGTCGCACTCGATGCACAGCGGCTCGGCGAAAACGGTCTCGATGTCGCAGTTGAGGCATCGTTCGGCTTCCTTCAGCCCCACCCGGGTATCGAAACCCAGTTCGACCTCGAGTTTGACGTTACCCAGCGCCTCGCGCTTGTCGCGCAGCGGCACGCGGAAGCGCAGGTCATTGGAAATATCGTTGTCGTAGCTCCACTCGTGGATGCCCATCTTCTGGCTGACCAGGGTGACGCCGGGGGCCGGCCGCTCGCGGACATCCTGGCCCTGGCAGAGCTTATGGATGGAAATGGCCGCGTCGTGGCCATGGGCGACGGCCCAGATGATGTTCTTGGGGCCGAAGGCCGCGTCGCCGCCGAAGAACACGCGCGGATTGGTCGAGGCGTAGCTGACCTCGCTGACCACCGGCATGTTCCAGGTGTCGAACTCGATGCCGATATCGCGCTCGATCCAGGGAAAGGCGTTCTCCTGCCCCACCGCCAGAAGCACGTCGTCGCACGGGTAGTGGACGTGCGCCTCGCCGGTGGGACGCAAGCTGCGGCGCCCCGACGGGTCGACGACCGCGGCGACCTTCTCGAAGGTGACGCCGGTCAACCGCCCGGCTTCATGGGTGAAGGCCAGGGGAACCAGGTTGTTGAGGATCGGAATGTCCTCGTGCATGGCGTCCTCCTTCTCCCAGGGAGACGCCTTCATTTCCTCAAATCCTGAACGGACGATGACCGTTACTTCCTGGCCGCCCAGTCGGCGCGAGGTGCGGCAACAGTCCATGGCGGTGTTGCCGCCACCCAGCACGATGACGCGCTTGCCGATGGCGGTTACGTGGCCGAACGAGACGCTGGACAGCCAGTCGATGCCGATGTGGATGTTCGCCGCTGCGTCCTGGCGCCCTGGAATATCGAGGTTGCGGCCGCGGGGCGCCCCCGAGCCGACAAAGATCGCATCGTAGTCCTGATCCAGGATGGCCCTGAGACTGTCCACGCGCTCGCCCATCCTTAAGGTGAGGCCAAGGCCGGTGATGTATCCGACCTCTTCGTCGATCACCGATTCGGGCAGGCGGAATCGCGGGATCTGGCTGCGGATCATGCCGCCGGCCTTGGCGTCCGCATCGTAGATGACCACCTCATAGCCCATCGGCGCGAGGTCTCGGGCCACGGTCAGCGATGCGGGCCCCGCGCCGATGCAGGCGATCCGCCGACCGTTCGGGGCGCTGGCCGGCGGCGGCAGGCGGGCGGTGACATCGTCCTTGTTGTCGGCGGCGACGCGCTTTAGGCGGCAGATAGCCACCGGTTCTTCTTCCACGCGCCCTCGGCGACAGGCCGGTTCGCACGGCCGATCGCAGGTCCGCCCGAGAATCCCCGGAAAGACATTGGACTTCCAGTTGATCATATAGGCGTCGGTGTAACGGCCCTCGGCGATCAGCCGGATGTATTCCGGCACCGGGGTGTGGGATGGACAGGCCCACTGACAATCAACAACCTTATGGAAGTACTCTGGCGCCGCAATATTCGTGGGCTCCAACTTGAAACCGACCTCTCTCTCGTTTGCCTGGCTTGCGATCCCGCGGGTCGCAAAGCCTGTTCGCCCCAGACATTTGAGCCATGATCTTAAGGTGATTGGCGGTCAGACGCCAGTGGTTTGCGGCCGAGACCGCCAGAGCCGACGCGCGTAAACCGCAGGCCGCGCGTGCGGGGGGTGTTCATCTCGACGGTGGTGACCGCGTCGCCCTGGCGCATGACCAGCAGGGACCCGGTCATCGCGGTGTTTCCGCTCATCCCCTGGCGCCTGAAAAGGAGAATGTCCTGGTCGATCGGCTTCAGGGCATAGCGCGTCCGCCCAAAGCGACCGACGAGGTTCATGAACAGTGCGTCGTCTTCGTCGGTGATGGTGGCGCGGCTATCGGTGTCCGGGTTTGCGTAATCTCCGATCAGGTCGGTGAATTCGCTGATCGGCGGCGGCGCCTCGGCCAAGCGTCGATAGGCATGCGTCTCACCGGCGACGGTAAAGTCGAGGCTGTCGGGAGGGGTCGGCGAGGCGAGATCGGCGCCCTCGATGGTGATCGCGGCCATGCTTCCCGGGTCGGCGCGCAGCTCGCCGGTCGCGGTGCGCTCGATCGGCAGAGGGCGTCCCTGGGAATTATTGATTCCCAGGCCAAAGCCCGCCTCGTTCTTGCGGATGCTGTAGAGCACCCGCGATCGCGGCGAGAAATAGCGACCCACGAGAGCCTTGCCCGCGGCTTCGTCGAGGTGCTCCGGGGCCGGGGAAAGCTCTCCTTCAAGGATGATGTCCAGCACCCGTTCGGTCAGGTCGGCCGGGGAAACATCGGACCTGTTGGTCATCATGATGATGTCGAGCTGATGAGCGGGAACGGTCAGCATCTGCGAGGCGCCGCCAAACACGCCGCCGGCGTGGTGAACGGTCTCGACGCCGCGGTAGGCGTTGCGCATCAGACCCAGACAATAGGCGCCGCTTCCGCCGCCGGTGTAACGGGCCGGGGTCATCATCTGCGCCCAGATCGCCGCGTCGCCGACCACGGTCGGTGCGCGCAGGTGCGCCAGCCAGGTCAGCATGTCGTCGATGGTCGAGATCATGCCGCCCTCGCCGATGACCTCCTCGGACGGGAATATGCCGCGGCGAAGGCCTTGCGGTGAAACCAGATGCAAGGTCGCGGCGCCGGGCAGGATTTCCATATCGCTGGGCGCGAGTTCGGTATCTGCCATGCCCATGGGCCAGAAGATCCGCTGCTCGAGGAATTGCCGAATGGGGATGCCGCTGGCCCGCTCTATGGCGATGGAAATCAGCACATAACCGCCGTTGCAGTAGATCATCTGGGCGCCCGGCGCGAAATTGGCCGCCGTCTGGCGCGCCATGTAGTCGAGGCTCGCGCCGACCGGCAGGATCGCCGCTCCATTGGTCAGCATCGACACGTCGAGATAGCAGCGGTAGCCGCCGGTGTGGCTCATCAGTTGGCGAAGGGTGGGCTCGCCCTCCAGAGCGGGCAGTTCCGGAAGGTAGGTGCGGATGCTCGCGTCGATATCGAGCTTGCCCTCGCCGGCCAGCAAAAGGGCCGCCAGACAAGTGAAGTGCTTCGTGGTCGAGCCGATGCGCATGCGCGTGGCCGGGCTGTTGGCGCAGGCCTGTTCGAGGCTGGCCATGCCGAAACCGCGGCGGTAGACCACCTCCCGGCCCCTGGCGATGCCGACCACCAGTCCCGGCGCGTCGCTTCGGTTCCAGGGAGCGAAGAGAGCGTCAAGCGCCTGGCTAACGCCGGCGTGATCGGCGGTGGGCGGGTTGGTCAATTGGCGTCCTCGAGGTCGGGTTGCATGGCGCTGGTCGCGACGGTCAGCGAATAGGGCGGCAAATCGATGGCGCCGCCGGGCCGATCATCGGCTGTAGAGCGAATTCCGATCAGGTTGACCGCCGGCTTGCGCCCCTCCACCACCGGCTGCGCTGGCGGTCCCCCTCCCCCGCTGCGCGGGTGAGGATTTTTTCTGAACTCCTTCCCCGCTGCGTGCGTGTGAAGGATTTCCGGTTTTGCCCGCGGGAAGAGGTGCGGAGCGGCGAGGGTCGCGACGTGGCGGATTGGTGGGAAGGCGCGCGGCTCTTGGCCGCGATCTTCTCCGCCTTTCGATCAGGCGG
>DATCCB010000091.1:0-22984 GCA_036511515.1 Caulobacteraceae bacterium
GAGTTCGGCCTGGACACGGGCGGCCGCATCGTCCTGGCCGATGAAATCCACACCCCTGACTCCAGCCGGTTCTGGCGCTCGGCAACTTACGAGGACCGCTTCGTGAAGGGCGAGCGCCCCGACAGTTTCGACAAGGATTTCGTGCGGAGCTGGGTCGCCGCGCGGTGCGATCCGTACAAGGACCCGATCCCGGAGATTCCGGAGGAGATCATCCTGGCGACGTCGGGCGTCTACATCGAGGCGTTCGAGACCATCACCGGCCTGCCGTTCGTGAAGCCGGACGCCGGTGAGCCGGTGCTGGCGAGGGTCCGGCGCAATCTGGCGCTGTTCATGGGGACGGGGGCCTAGGCTGGTGCGCAGTTGTGCGCGCCGAAATCTGATTGCTGCATCAGATGTCTACGCCGGTTGGAGAAGTCACGACTTCCTACCGGTTAGAGATGAGATCACACCGCCGTTTGGGGTCGGGCGGTGAACGGGGGCGTAGCCCTCCCGTAGCGCCGAGGCCGACCCTGCCCACCGCCAAAGCGGTTGTTGCCAAGTTCAGAGAAGGGTGGTGAGCGGGCCTCCGCCTGTGCCTCACTCCGACAAAGCGGCGTGCGGTTCGTGTGTCAACCTCGGTTCCGCGCAACCCGGCCTCAAGCTACTCTGAAAAACCGTGAGCTGGAGGTTTTGCAGCATGGCGAAGCTCGTTTTTGGGGTGTCGCAGTCCCTGGACGGCTACGTCGACCACCAGGAAATGGAGCCAGGTCCCGGGCTCTTTCGTCACTTCAACGCGTGGATGCGCGACCTGAGCGGCAGTGTATACGGTCGCCGCACGTACGAGATCCTGCGCTATTGGGACGAAGACCATCCTGAGTGGAGCGCGGAGGAACACGACTTCGCCGCGGCGTGGCGGCGCCAGCCGAAGTGGGTCGTGTCGCGCTCGCTGAAGTCCGTCGGCCCCAACGCCACCCTTGTCGAGGATGACCTCGAGGCAGTGGTCCGTGGGCTGAAGGCCCGGCTCGGTGGGGAGATCGCCGTTGCCGGACCGGACCTGGCGCGAAGCCTGAGCGACCTTGGCCTTGTCGATGAGTATCGGCTCTATTTCCGCCCCGTCGTGCTGGGTCGCGGCACGCCATACTTTGCCGGCCCGCGGCCGCCGCTCCGCCTTGTGGCCAGCGATCTGATTGACGAGGACACGATCAGGTTGACGTACGTTCCCGCTTGATCGCGCCACCCGCCTGACGGACTGCGCCGACCCGTCAGGTTCGCTTGGGGTTGATTCTAGCCGGACGGGCCCGCGCTAAAAACAGACCTCGTCAGCCGACGCCGAACATATGTCCGCGCTGATCCCGCCGTTTCGGCGATCTGATGCTGCGCCTGTCCGGCTCATGCATATCCTGGCTCTGCCGGATCAGGTCGAGCAGCGACGCGAGGCGCTTGTCCTCGGTGATGGCGGCCTGGTTGATCTTCCTGATCTTGTCCAAGGTGCGGTAGGGGAGTCGGCCCACCGTGCCGGATCACCAGGCGCCCGTCGGGATAGTCTTAGACGGTGACGCGCTTGCCGGTCGCCGCCTGGGGTTTCGCGCCTAAGATACATTATCGGAAATGAACATCATGCTTTTGTCGGTTTGGCCTATAGCATCCGCACCGCGCCCTTGAGGGTCGGCAACCTGTCGACGGCCGCATGGAAGCGGCTGTCGGCCGTGACGACGTAGGTGTTCTCTCGGATCGCCAGCGCCAGATAGAGGCAGTCGTAGACTGGGTGGTCGAGCATGGTCGCCAGATCGGCGGCCGCCAACAGATCGTCCTCGATCCTGGTTGTCATCACGGGCGCGTTGCAGAGTTCCGCCAGGCGTTCCTTGGCCTCCTCGTTATTGATCTCGCCTCGCTGCGTGCGTCGCCAGAGGGCATTGGCGGCCTCCAGGAGCCACAATGACGGAGCAATCAGCTCTTCGTCGAGCAGCGCGTCAGCGGCTTCCGTTCCAGGTTCGTCGAGCACCCATTTTAGCGCGACGGACGCGTCGATGACGACACTCACCGGCTGTCGCGATCTTCGCGGATCAAGACGGCGGATTCGTCGACGATGCGCCCCCGGGTTTCTTCTCGAAGGCGCCCAGCGCGCGCGCGAAAGCCCTCGCGGCCTGCCTTGAGAGCCTTTTCAAGGATCGCGCGATGCTCAGCCTCGGCGCTCCGGCCATGGCTCGAGGCTTGGCGCTTCAGCGCTTCGACCACGTCGCGGGGAACATCCCTGACCAGTAACTGGGGCATGCGGCAGTGCTATCATGTGATAGCACTGCCTGCAATCGCGCCGGCTCGCGCCGACTGCGACAGATCCAACTCGCCCGCGGCAATGCGTTGCAGGGTCCGGACGAGCAGTTCCGGCTCGGCGGCCATAACCCGCCGCTCGATACTGTCTGCGGTCTCGCCCGAAGCAATGGCCAGACTCACCTGAGCCACCACGACGCCATGATCGTAGGCGTCATCGACCAGATGGACGCTGGCGCCGGTCAGGCGATCGCCGGCTTTGATCACGGCCTCGTGGACGCGCCGACCATACATGCCCTTCCCGCCGTGGCGAGGCAGCAACGCTGGATGGATATTGAGAATGCGTCCGCCATAGGCTGTCAGCACCGCCGGTCCAAGCTTGCGCAAATAGCCTGAGAGGATGACCAGTTCGGCGCCGGCGTCGGCGAACGCGGCCGCCAATGCCTCATCGGCGGCGGCCGGATCCCGCAAGGTTGGGATGCACCGCGCCGCGATTCCATGATCGGCCGCGAACGCCAGTGCCGGAGCCGCGCTCCTGTTGCTGACCACCAGGCATGCCTCAGCCTCCAGCTCGGCCGCCGCGATCGCCGCGACAACGGCGCGCAAGCCAGTGCCGTTGTTGGAGGCAAGAAAGCCGAGCCGCATCAACTGGCTGGCCCTGTCTGCTCTATGACTGAACGCAGTCCGTCGTAGGCGACCTCGACGCCCGCCGGAAGGCGGCTCGAGAGCTCTGCGTAGTCGAGATCGATGTGCATGTTGGTCAGGATCGCCCGCCGGGGCTTTACCGCCTCGATCCAGTTCAGCGTGCGCTCGACATGGGCGTGGGTCGGATGGGGGGTGTAGCGCAGCGCATCGACGATCCACAGGTCGAGGTCGCGAAGCGCGCCCAGCGAAGCATCGGGCAATTGGACCACATCGCTGGAATAGGCGACCCCGCCAAAGCGGTAGCCGAGAGACCGGACCCCGCCATGATCCTGGTCGAAGCTTACCACAGGAATGGGTCCCGAGGGGCCATCGATGCGCCACGCGACGCCATGCGCGGGGGTCGACCGCGCCGTCGCGATCGCTGGATAAAGGCCCTCCCCTTCGAAGATGTAGCCGAACCGCCGCATCAGCCGCGACTGCGTCGCCTCATCCAGCCAGCAATCGATCCGCTGGCGTTGGGCAATCGCGAAGGCGCGGATGTCGTCGATGCCGTGGCACTGGTCGGCGTGATCGTGGGTGAGTAGCAGGGCGTCCAACCGTCTGGCGCCGGCGGTGATGGTCTGCAGGCGAAACTCCGGCGCCGCGTCGACAACCAGCGTCGTCTGGCTTTCCGGGCCCGCGTCGGAAAGGCGCCGGACCATCAGCGAGCAACGCGAGCGGACATTACGCGGCTCGGACGGGTCGCATGCCCCCCAGGCCCCGTCGGCTCGTGGGACGCCGCCCGAAGAGCCGCAGCCTAGAATGGTCACCTCGAGCTTCACGGCCGCGGTATCTTTTCGAACAGGGCGAAGAAGGCCGCGGCGGTGCGCGCCTCGGCATCGTCAACCGGCCAGCCGCGAATCTCGGCCAGCCGGGCGATGATGTGCGGCAGGTAGGCCGGCTCGTTGCGCCGTCCGCGCATCGGCGCCGGGGCGAGGTACGGGCAGTCGGTCTCGACGATGATCCGGTCGGCCGGCATGTCGGCGATCACCGCCCGCACGCCGTCCGCCGCGCGAAAGGTGGCTATGCCCGAGACCGAGAACCACGCCCCCAGCGCCGCCGCGCGGCGGGCTAGGTCGGCCCCGGAGGTATAGCAGTGCATGAGGATCCGAAACGGCGCGGCCGCATGTTCGTCTTCGAGGATCTGCGCCATCTGCGCATCGGCCTGGCGGCTGTGGACGATCAACGGAAGGCCCGTGCGCCGGGCGGCCCCGATGTGGGCCCGGAAAACCGCCGCCTGAACGTCCCTGGGGCTCAGGTCGTAGTGGAAGTCGAGCCCGGTTTCGCCGATGCCTACGACTTTCGCCGCGGCTGCAAGATCGCATAAGGTGTCCGCGCTAAGCGACGGATCGTCCTTGGCTTCATGCGGATGTGTCCCGACCGTCGCCCAGATATCTTCGTGGTCGGCGGCCACCGCGTAAACAGCGGCGAAGTTGCTCACCCTGTCGCAGATGTTGACCATCAGCTCCACGCCGGCCGTCCGCGCCCGCTCGATCACCTCCCCGCGATCGGCGTCGAACTGCGGGGCATGAAGATTGACGTGGCTGTCGATCAGCATGCCGGGCGTCACCCGATCGATCGCAGGGTCGAAAGAGCAGTGTAGAAAGCATCGGTGCGATCGAGATTGAGCAGTTCCGCCTGGCGCGGCAGATCGACCAGCAATGTCCAGGTCTTGGCCCATCGCTCTGACCACGTGCCCTCCCCGGACATGACCTGGCTATCGGCGATCGCCGCCACCTGGGCGGCCAGGCGTTCGAAGAACAGCGAAAAGCGCGCGGCGCCGGTCGCACCACGGAAACTGTCGGCAATGGTCAGCATCTGAGCCTCATCGACCTTGGGCAGGCCGCGCAACAGCTCTCTGGCCGCTTCATCGGCTTCCAGCGCCCCCGCGGCGCCCAGCCGCCAGGCTCGGCCCGGCGCGCAGTCGGCCATCCGGGCCAGGCGCGTGGCCACCTCGATATCGACCTCGGCATGCGCCGCCACCCAGGCCGCGGCGGCGGCTTCCGCCGGCGGATCGAACCTCAGGCGCCGGCAGCGCGAGCGCAGGGTCGCAAGCAGGCCACCGGGCGCGTGGGAGACCAGGAACAACACCCCGCGATCCGGCGGCTCCTCAAGAATTTTCAGCGCCGCGTTGGCCGCGCTGGGGTTCAGATCGTCGGCCGCGTCGATGATCGCCACCCGGTAGGGCGCGCTCGCCGGCGACTTGCCGAAAAACTCCGGGAGCCCGCGCGCATCGTCGACCGAAATGCCTTTGCGGACCTTGCCGTCCTCGGTGTCGCGCTGGAGGACCAACAGGTCGGGATGGGCGCGCGCGATGATCTGGCGACAGACCGGATCGCCGGGCCTGGCCCCCAGCAGACCCAGCGCCGGCTCCGGCGCCGCGCCCAGCAGCCGGCGCGCGGCCCGGTAGGCGAAGGTCGCCTTGCCGACCCCTTCTGGGCCGACGAGAAGCCAGGCGTGATGCAGTCGCTCCCGCGCCTGGGCGTCCAGGAAGGCCTGCTCGGCCGCCTCGCCGCCGTGATAGTCGAAGCTCTCGCGGGGATGGGGAATGACCGGATTCATCGCAGGTCCAGGCGGTGCGTCACCGCCGTCCATATCGCCTGGGCCAGGGCATCCTTCGACTGCGCCGCGTCGACGACCACGCATCGCGTGGGTTCTGCCTCGGCGATGGCCAGAAAAGCCGCGCGCAGGCGCTGGTGGAAGTCCATGCCCTTGTCCTCGAAGCGCGTCTCGATCCCTGTGCGGGCAGCGCAGCGGGACAGGCCCGTCTCGGCCGGCAGGTCGAGAACCAGGGTCAGGTCGGGCCGGACCGCGCCCAGCACCCGCGTTTCGAGCGCTGCGATCAGGGCCTCCGGCGCGCCCCCCGCCGCTCCCTGGTAGGCCCGGGTCGAGTCGGCGAACCGATCGCAGATCACCGTCGCGCCCCTGGCCAGCGCCGGGCCGATCACCCGCTCGATGTGATCGCACCTGGCCGCATAGATCAGCAGGGTCTCGGCCGTCGCCGACCAGCGATCGGCCGCGCCGGTGACCAGAAGCGCGCGGATCGCCTCGGCGCCGGGCGAGCCGCCCGGCTCGCGCGTGGTCACGACCTCGCGACCGCCGGAGCCGAGCCGCGCGGCCAGAAGGGCGACCTGGGTCGATTTACCGGCCCCCTCCCCGCCTTCGAAGCTGATGAATCGGCCGCGCGCCATGGCCCGCGCACTTGGGCCGGTTCACCGCGGCTTGTCCAGAAGGGTGGCCGCCCCCTGGAACTGCAAACGCCCAGCCTGCTAGAACCGCGGGCCCGGACGGGTGGCCGAGTGGTTGAAGGCAGCGGTCTTGAAAACCGCCGTGGGTTCACGCCCACCGTGGGTTCGAATCCCACCCCGTCCGCCAGCGCCCCGGTTTCCCTCGGCCGCCACAGGCCGCCAACATCCGAAAATATAAGGCGATTTTTTCCAGAAAGCATCTTCCATTGATTGCCATTGTGCGCCATAGACCACAAATCATTTGTGGAACAGTTTGTGGAGCAAGAGTGCATGGCGCGCGCGATCGAGCGATTGAACAGCCTCTCTGTCACCCGCGCCAAGGCGCCGGGCCTCTATCCCGACGGGAGGGGACTCTACCTTCGCGTCGGTAAATCGGCGGGCGACAGTGAGCGCGTCGAAGCCCCGGCCGGCCCGAAATCATGGGTGTTCCGGTTCATGCTGAACGGGCGCGCCCGCTACATGGGGCTCGGGTCCCTGGAGACCGTGACCTTGGCGGAGGCGCGCGACAGGCGCGACGGCGCGCGCAAAGGACTCAAGAATGAGGGGATCGACCCGATCGAAGCCAAGCGCGAGGTCAAGGCGCGAGCCCGGCTAGAGAAAGCCAAGGCGGTCACGTTCAAGGAGGCGGCCAGCCGCTACATCAAGGCGCACGGCCCCGGTTGGAAGAACCCCAAACACGCGGCGCAATGGACATCGACCCTCGAAGCATACGTTTTCCCGGTCATCGGCGATCAGCCCGTCCAGGCCGTCGATACGGCCCTTGTGACTCAAATCCTTGAGCCGATCTGGACGGAGAAGAACGAAACCGCGAGCCGAGTGCGCGGACGCATTGAGGCGGTGCTCGATTGGGCTCGGGCGCGCGGCTATCGCGAAGGCGAGAACCCGGCGCGCTGGCGCGGCCATCTCGATCACCTTCTCGTTGACCGGAGCCGCCTCGCACGGGGCCACCATGCCGCCCTCCCCTACGCGGAGCTCGGCGATTTCACGGCCCTTCTGCGGGCCAGGGAAGGCTTCTCGGCCAGGGCGCTTGAATTCACGATCCTGACAGCCGCCCGGACAAGCGAGGCGCTGGGCGCCCGCTGGGAAGAGATCGACTTTCAAGCGCGCCTCTGGACCGTGCCGGCGGATCGCATGAAGGCGAAGCGCGATCACCGGGTCCCGCTTTCAGCCGCGGCGCTCGCGGTCCTGAAGCCGCTCCATGAAGTCTGCTCAAGCGACTATGTTTTTCCCGGCGGGAAGCCTGGAAAGTCGCTCTCAAACATGGCCCTGTTGGAAACGCTCCGCCGCATGGAGCGGGGCGACCTGACGGCCCATGGCTTCCGCTCGACGTTCAGGGATTGGGCGGCGGAGCGGACGAGCTATCCGCGCGACGTGGCCGAAATGGCCCTCGCCCATACGATCGCCGACAAGGTGGAAGCGGCCTATCGGCGCGGCGATCTGTTCGAGAAGCGCCGGGGCCTCATGGACGCGTGGGGCGCCTTCTCGAAACTGCCCTCCCTCAAAGCCTCGGGTGGCGTTGTTTCGATGCGACGGGCCTGATGGCCGGAGGGGCGCAGGAGCCCGCCTGGGTGGCCCTGGTGGGCGCCACGGCATGGATTGACGGGCGGTTCGGCCCCTACGCGCGTCTCGCGGCCGGTTGGCACGATATGGACGCGGTGTGCGCGGACGCTCTCGGGACCGGCGAGATCAGGGCCAGGGGTCGCGAGGGCGTGGCGCTCCTTCCCCTGCCGGCCACGCCGGGCGCAACGATCACGGTGAAATCGCTATGCGGCGAGGTGACGGTTTCAGCGCCAGGGGCGGCGCAGTGGCCGGCCATGGCGGCAAGGCCAATCCGGCGGGTCTATCGAGAGGTCGAGATCGAGGCGGAGAGTCTTGGCGCATGGTGCGACGTATGCCTTGGCGAGCACCCGGCGCCGCCGACGCTCGAATCAAAAGGGCAAAGGACCACGAAGCCCCTAGAGCACGCCGAGCGGGCCGTCAGGGAACTTTCCTCATCCGGAGAGTTGGCAGAAGCAAAATCCGATCGAGCGAAAAAGAAGTTGATCGTGGATATGGTTTCAAACTGGGGGATCAGAATTAGCGAGACAACCGCCGCCCGCGCTCTGGGTCTCAGATAGTCGTGCCGGAGTCATGCGTGGCAAATGTGGCAATCGCATTTGCAACATTTGCCCACGTTGCCCCATGAATTCGTGGTGATACGTGGAGAGTCGCCCTTAACAACGGAGCGATATCCATGTCTGAAATTCACAACCCGCCCCTCGCGGCGACCATCCCCGAGGCCTGCCGATTGAGCGGGCTCGGAAGATCGAGCATCTACGCCCTCATCGGAAACGGTCAGGTCCGCTCAACCAAGATCGGCAAGCGCCGGCTCGTCATGATCGAAAGCCTCCGCAGCGTCATCGAGAAGGGCGCGAGTCTCGACGCCCCGCCGGAAACGGCATGAGACGATGGCGCAAGAGAAACGCCCCGCAGCCGGTGCAACGGCTGGGCGGGGCGCTGAGGGTGCTTTGCCGGGTGGCGAGCATCACCAGCCTACACCACCTGGCGAAGCCGATCCATTTCTCGTTGCGGCGCTCGCGCTGGCCAAGAAGGGGCTAAGGGTTTTTCCGCTCGCGATCGGCGCGAAATATCCGCCGCGATTTGAACGTTTTCCCGAACTCGCCACAGCCGACGAGGCGGTGATACGCGAGTGGTGGACACGGTGGTCGGGATCGAACGTCGCGGTTGCAACCGGCCGTGACCCGAACGACCCGAACAGCCGCCCGCTCGTCGTGGTCGATCTCGACGTCCGATCTGAGCGGGATGGAATGCCCGCCACGAATGGTTTTGCCGACTTCAAGACCCTTGGGTTGTCAACCGAGACAGTGAAAGCCTGCCAGGCGAGCTACCGAGTGAAGACGCCCCATGACGGCGCCCATCTGTTCTTTTGGGGCGCGCCGAGGGAGGAGTTTGGTTGCAGCACCGGCAAGATCGCGCCCGGCATCGATATCAAGGCTGAACGCGGTTACGCGGTCGGGGCAGAGAGTATCTTGGACCCGACCGAAAGGGATCCCGGCGGAAAATACGAGGCCTTTCGCGGCCGAAGCGACGCGCCGATTCTAGACCTGCCCAATGAACTCAGGCCCCTGCTACGCAAGCCGAGGGAGCCCGGTGGGGGCGATCCCGCGCCGGTGGTGGACCTGGACGGCCCGGAATCCATCGCGCAAGCCGTGGCCTTCCTCGCGGGCGCCGAGATCGCGGTTCAAGGCCGGCGCGGCAACCACCTAGCCTACCGCACCGCCGCTCGACTGAAAGACATAGGAATATCGGAGAGCGCCTGTCTCGACCTGATGGTCATCGGCCGTGTCGATGACGGTTCGGACATCGACCGCTCCATGGCCGCCGCGCTCCTTGAAGGGAGTTGGAACAGCCGGTGTTTGCCGCCGTGGCCGGCCGACGAACTGGCGGAGCTTATCGGGAACGCGTTCCGCTACGGTCAAAACCGACCGGGCGTCGCCAGCCCTCAACATTTGTTTGCCGACGTCGAGATTGAGACGCCTGAAGCGAATTCACCCGGCGCACCCGGCGCAACGGGCACCTGGGATGAACCCGACCTAGGTCTTCTGACCGACGTGCTGGCGGCGGCCCCGCCCTTCCCCCGCGATTTGCTCGGTCCGGCGCTTACGTGGTGCGAAGGCGTGGCGGAATCGGCGAACGCCCCCTTTGACTATGCGGCGGCGGCGCTCCTGACGATCGCTGGCGCCTTGATCGGCAACGCGCGGGTGGCGGCGATGGACAGATGGGCGGAACCGCCCGTCGTCTGGACGGCGCTCATTGGGCCGCCTTCGTCCGGCAAGAGCCCCGCCCTGGACCCCATTCGAACCGCGCTCGCGGAATTCGAGAGCGATTGGGCCAAGAGATTCAAGGAGGAACTGCGCATTCATGAGGGGGCGGTCCAATGGGCGAAGAGCCGGCGCACCGCGTGGGAAATCGAACACAAAAAGCGCGCCGCCGGGGCTTTTGGCAGTTCTGGCGGTTTCGGCAACGGGCCGAATGGCGATCAGGCCATGGCGCCGGGCGAGCGGTTGAAAGAACGCCGAGCCGGGGCGGAACTTGATGGCGGGCCGCCCGATCATTCCCCGCCCCGTGCCAAAAGCGTCAAAACGCCAAAATCCGGCGACCGCGCCGCGTCGGAGATCAGCGTCCTGCCTATCGACAACGCCGCCGAAGCGGACTGGTCCAAGCTGCCTCTCGACGCCGTGGAACCGGAGAAACCGGTTCGGCCGCGCCTGGTCATCGCCGACGCGACAATCGAGGCGGTGGCCGTGATCGCCAGCGGCAGCCCCAAGGGCCTGTTGCTTTTCCGAGATGAAATCGCCGCCTTCTGGCGGAGCTTCAACCGCTATTCCGGAGGGGGCAAGGGCGACGATCAGTTTTGGGTGGAAGCCTACGGGGCTCGTCCCCACCTGGTGGATCGCCAAAAGCTAGAAAAGCCATTGCAGATCGCCAGGCTCGCGGTGAGCGTGCTTGGCGGCGTTCAGCCCGAACTCGTCGCAAAACTATTGGTCGAACGCGAGGCCGATGGTCTGACGGCCCGGTTCCTTTGGGTCTATCCGGCACCGGTTCCCGGATTCCGCCGTTTCCGCGGCGAACTGGATCACGGGCCATTGCGGCGGGCCATGGGCCGCCTGTGGGGCCTTGCACCCGAGCGAACGGAGTCGGGCAATCGTCCCCTCAAGTGCGAGCTGTCCGCCGGGGCCGCCGATCACTTCGAACCCTGGTGGTCCGCGACAAGGACACGGGCACAAGCCGAATCGGGCTTCATGGGCGAGTGGCTCGGCAAGGCGGGCGGCCTCGTCCTCCGTCTTGCGCTGATCCTTGAACTGCTCTGGTGGGCATGGAGCGAGCCGGCGGACGACCCGCTGGACTCACCCCCCTGCATCCTCAGCCTTACCGCCGTGCGCGGGGCGATAGGGCTCATCGACGATTGGGCCGAACCCATGGCCCGTCGCGTCGCGGGCTCCGCCGCCGCCTCACAAGCCGAGAGCGAGGCGGTGATCCTCGCTCGATGGCTTCAACGGCTTGGGAAAGGGACGTTCAACGCGCGTGACGCAAGAAGGTCGCCGAAGGGGCCAGGAGGCCGCCTCAACCAACCCGCCCCCATGAGCGCGGCCTGTGACGTGTTGGCGACCGCCGGGCTCGTTCGAGCCTTGTCGCTCGGGAAGCGTGGGCGGCCCGCCAGTGATTTCGAGGTGAATCCGCTCCTACTCAAAGGCGGGATGGAACGATGACCGACTGCAACGGTGATCCAGTCTGGCGCCGCGTGCTTCTTCCCGATGGCGAGGAAACCATGGTGGCGACTGTGGAAGGGAAGCCGAGATGGTCCATCGAGGCGATTTGGCCGGGCGAAACGGACTGGTCGATTCAACAGGTCGAGGCCGATGAGGCGAACCCTTGGACCGCCGGCGTCCTGCACCTTTGGAACCACGGCAAAACCCGCGACAGTCGTGGCCTCGTTCTCGCGTTGGCGGACGGACGTTGGCGGAGTTGTATGCCCGCGACGAGATGATCTGTTGACCATAGAGCGGTAATGGGTTACCTCGCTACCGCGAGGCCTCCTTGCGGTGCCTTTTTCTGCCAAAACAAACGGAGTTGTTAGAGGGCCGGAATCTACCCCGGGATAACAGGTTTGTTGGACCCGCCACGCTCCGTCATGCTATCGCCGACGCGCAGGGTGATCGATCTCGGCCCACCGCCTTCCCTCCCCCGCTACGGCTCCAGCTCGGACGGGGCGACCTTCGGCCGTCGAATGGAAAGTCGGACGGCGCCAAAGATCACGCAGAAGCTGATTATCCAACGATATGGCAGCGACACAGTCCACAGATCGATTTCGCCGTTAAAGACATAGTATATTA
Source organism: Caulobacteraceae bacterium (assembly GCA_036511515.1). GTDB lineage: Bacteria > Pseudomonadota > Alphaproteobacteria > Caulobacterales > Caulobacteraceae > Acaudatibacter. The sequence continues at coordinate 12,074 of DATCCB010000091.1, forward strand.
GACCACCGTCATGTCGGTAGCCGTCGAAATTCGTAATATTGAAGAAACCAATGATCGCAACTGTGCCAAGTATAATCAAGGTCGTCCGGACGCTAGGAAGGGTCATTTTATTCGTTTTCATGGCTGATCGTTTGGCGGGTCGGTTTCCGGGGGGTCGAGTGTTCCAAACCAACTATTGACGAGATCTGCGGCGCTGGGCGAGCCGCTAATCAACATGCATCCATCGATGCCTGGCGGGGTATACGCGAGATAGGTGGTGCGGACCCCGCCGACTACAACAATTATTGTCTGTGCTGTGTCGTCTATGGTATAGGTGCCATCGGTCTTCGTTATTTTCTTCGACGTCCATACATCGACGGGGTGGTCCGCGTCCTGTGGTGAGATTAGCTCAGTCAACCTGACCTTCGATGGGCCAATGAATTCAATCATCTTGCTGTTGAGGGAGTCGTTATAAAACGAACAAGCCGATAGAGACTCTCGGGCGGTAAGCGGCTTTTCGGGTGGGGCTGGTTTCTCCGCACATCCCCCGAGGAAACCAAAAATCAGTGCAAGAGCGGTTGGCACGGGTGTCCGCCGAAGCGAGCAAATGAACTTCAAGTTCGACCCCCGCCCGAAGGTGCTTGCCCTTTGATGTCGTTGTCCCGCGAAATCCTGCGCACCGCATCCTGCCATGGCTGCGCATCCTCGGCCTGCTGAGAAAATCGAAGCAATCCTGATGACGAGTAGCACGACGGTCGCACAACTCACAGGCGGGCGTCATGGGGCGATGGGTATCTTCGCCATCCTATCGAGCGGCGGTTCGCGTGCTCATTGAGGCCCGGAGAGCCGCCGGCCTGACGCAGAGGCAACTCGCTGACCGCCTGGGCAGGCCCTACACAGTGATCGCCAACGTCGAACGGGGAGAACGCCGGATCGACGTGGTGGAATTCATCGCCGTGGCCCGCGCGCTTGGCATCGGCGAACTGGAACTGATGGCGCGGGTCGGCAACGCGATTGGTCCCGCCCTTGAACTATAGGCTTTCGGCCGCCAGGCTCTCATTTTCGCTGCCAACGGTCTTGCTCCTTCGTCGTCAAAATCGCCGCAATTTTCAGCCGGAGGGTCAAAAGGTTTTCCCGCGAACCGCCGCGACCCGTTTTCCCCGAACAGGTTGCGCGGAGCGCCCATGGGCGCGCCTACTCAATCGCCGCCGGCGTAGGCCCTGCATCCTTCGATGAACGATTCGCTTCGCCCGCCGCACTTGTTGGGATCGTCGATGCGGCGCGCCCTGGCCCATCGCCATCCCGCCTCGTGGCCAGCGCAAGCACCGCTCTCGCACGCTCCCGAGCCATGGGCCTCGCGATAGGTTTCCGTCCCCCTGCCACAAGCCAAAAGCGACAGGATCGCGAGTGCGAAGAGTCCCCGCATGAGGGGTGAATCCAACTCCCGCCTCCTGTTTTGCGGGAGGCTAGACGGAACTCGTCCCGAGGGCGACTCTTCGATAATGGTCGCGCTCCCCCGCGCGAGATCATTTGTGGGCGGTTTTGTGGACCGAACCCAAGAGACTGGAAATTACTGTTATAAAACAATTCGACTAGGCGGACACCCCGGGATCCGCACGATCCCGCGTGGCGATTTACCTGATGCGGCCGTTAACGGAAGGGGGAATCGGGGAGATAAGGGGCTCGGCGGGGCCCGTAAAGGCGGCCCACGCCGGACGATGATCAGCTACGTCTACGCCGTAGCACTTCTAACCGAGCGACGGGCGCGGTCCCGGCTCAGTTCGCTTCGATCTTGCCAGTCCAACGATCTCGTCCCGCCCAATACGGGCAGTCGGGGCAGGTTTCGCCTTCTGGGTAGTCGACACCCTCCTCGTGTGGGCACCCGATGATCCCGGCCGCCATCGCCACCGAATGCACATCATGCTCACGAAAGAAGGAAACGATCTCAGCCAAGAGCGTCTCGCTCGTCCGCACGTCGCCACTATCGGCAAACCAGCGACGCAGCTCGTCTGGCTCCAATTCGGGCGCGCGGATGATGCTGGCCGCCACCTTCGTAGCGCGGCGGTTATCGGGGCCATAGAAGGCGATCGTGCCGACCGGGTAACCGCGCACGCCCCGTTTAGCCTTCTTATCGAGCCATTTTCCTGCGCGTCCGGCCGGCTTCATGGTTGCTGATCCTTTCGCGCAATCAGTACGGTACAGCGCCTTACTCTGAGGTAGAAACTGGGAACAGTGTGGATCAAGGACATGGTGCAGAGGAAGTCGTGGATCAGGGCGCGCACGGAGCGGCCGAACGCGGCCAGCGAACTGGAAAAGCAAGCGATCATCGCAGCCTGCGAGACCTTCATTGGCGAGGTCCTAAAGCCTCGGTTTCTGGCGGAGGTCCGGCCGACCGAATGGAATTACGTAATCGATATCCGGGGCTCGTGGACGGCGGGGCGATACCGCTTCATTCAGCGTTACCGGTCGGGCATGGAGCACAATCGCGGCGAAGAATTCGATGCACCCTTCGCCCGCATCGACCGAATGGGACCGGACCGGTTCGACATTTACTGGATGCGGCACACTGACAAATGGTGGCGGCTTTATGCAGGCGTGCGCCTCGCCGAAGCACTGCATATCCTCCAAGAGGACGAACTTCTGCATCCGGTCTGAGGGATCATGAGCGAATACCAATATTACGAGTTCCAGGCGATCGACCGACCGCTCAGTGACGCGGATCGCCAGGCGCTTCGCGATTTGTCGACACGGGCGCGGATCACGGCCACGAGCTTCACCAACTCATACGAGTGGGGTGACTTCAAGGGCGATCCGGCCAGGCTGGTAGAGCGGTGGTTCGACCTGCACCTCTATATGGCCAACTGGGGCTCACGCCGCCTGATCATGAAATTCCCGGCCCGGCTGGTCGACCGTGATCGCCTCGGCGCCTTTCTCCGCGAGGTCGATTGCGTCAGGTGCTGGAACAACGGCGACGATCTGATCTTGAACATCGCACGCGACGAAGTGGAGCCCGACGATTGGGATGACGGCGAGGATTGGCTCGCCGCCTTGGCGCCGCTGCGGTCCGACGTACTCGGCGGCGACCTTCGACTCTTCTATCTGCTCTGGCTCATTGCCCTCGAAGAGGGCGTCGTGTGGGCGGACGAATCCGAGCCCATGCCTGGCGTCGGGCCGATGACCGGCGCGCTCGAAGCATTCGCCGGTTTCTTCGGCATCGATCCCGATCTCGTCCAGGCGGCGGCGGAACGCGGGAGCGTCGCTAGCTCGGGGGGCGCGCCGTCGGATGCGGCTCAACGGATCATCGCGGCGATGACCGATCAGGAGAAGACCGACCTCCTCGTACGGACGTTTGATGGCGATCCACACGCGGTGGCTGAGCTGCGGGCCATGGTTCGCACGCGTCTGCAACCCGACACCGGAACCCGAACCGTCGCGCCGCGAACGGCCGCCGAATTGCGCGAACGCGCTCGCGCGATCCGTCTTGCTCGCGAGCGCGCCGAAGCGGACATTGCGGCGGAGGAACGGCGCCGACAAACCGAAGCCGCCGAGAGCGCGCGCCAAGCCCGGCTCGAGACGATCCGTCGCCGGGGCGAAAGCGTCTGGCGAGACATTGAGGACGAAATCGGGCTCCGCAATCCATCCGGCTACGATAAGGCCGCGGCCCTTCTGTCGGATTTGCGGGCGCTCGCCGAACAACAGGGCGCGATCGAGGAATTCCGTCGCCGGCTTCAGGAGATTCGCGAGCGGCATGTGCGGAAGGAGCGGTTTATCGGAAGGCTGGTGGCGATCGGATAGACTGGCGTATCGGCGGCGGCCCGCGACCTACGATGATGATCGCTATGTCTACACTATAGCCGTACAGCCGCCATCGCGCGCTTGCGCCCCCTGGCAGTTTCCGGTATGATTTCCGGAAATTCGGAGGCGCGGGATGACCAAAGCAAAATCTTCTCTTGCGACGCACCGCGCACGCATGGAGCGCCAGGGTTTCGTTCGGGTCGAGGTCAATGTCCGCAAGGAAGATGCGAGCCTTGTCCGCGGTGTTGCTTCGGCCTTGTCGGATCCTTCGCGCCAAGCCGACGCGCGCAGGCTTCTTCAGCAACGCTTTGTCGAGCCGCCCAAAGTGAGCCTGAAGGCGCTTCTTGCGTCCGCGCCACTCGACGGGATCGACCTCGATCGCAGTCCTGCCCCCGGACGTGAAGTCGATCTATGAGCTACCTGATCGATACCAACATCATTTCCGAGGTCCGAAAGGGCGCTCGTTGCGACGCCCATGTATCCGCCTGGTATGCGTCTATCGCTGATGAGGATCTCTTCCTGAGTACGCTCGTCCTTGGTGAGATCCGAAAGGGCGTTGAACTTGCACGCCCGCGGGACTCGGGCAAAGCAGCGGCGCTCGAACGCTGGTTGCGGGAAGTGGAGGCGGCATTCAACGGGCGCGTGCTCGGCGTCGATAACGCGGTGTCCGATCAATGGGGGCGTATGAGCGCCGTCAGGCCCCTCCCGGTTATCGATGGCCTGCTCGCGGCGACTGCGTTGACCAATGGCCTGACTCTGGTGACGCGCAACGACCGCGACGTCGCTGGTCTGGGCGCGACAGTGTTCAACCCGTTCAAGGGCGCCGAAAACGACCACCCATCATAATATCGGCGGCGATCGGATTGAGCGGCGCATCGTAGCGTAGAATCGGCGGGTGGCGGACGGGGTGGGAAACACATCGATGGCGAGCGGGGAATTCGCGGCGGTCGATGAGCAACGATTCCGGGCCTTCCACTGGCGCACGGTGGTGACCACGGGGCTGGGCGTCTTCTGCGACGGCTATGATCTTTCCTCGCTCGGCCTGGTGCTGCCGTTGGTGCTGGCCTCGTTCGGGATCGGCAAGGTCAGCGGTATCGAGGCGGCGCTGCTGGCCGCCTCCGCGCTGGCCGGCGCGGCCGTCGGGGCGATGGGGTTTGGCGTCCTCGGCCAGTGGGGACGCAAGCGGTTCTATGGTCTCGATGTGCTGATCCTGGGCGTGGCCGCCGTGGCCCAGGCCTTCGTGCCCAATATCGCCTGGCTGATCGCGGTGCGCTTCGTGCTGGGGCTGGGCACCGGGGCCGACTATGTGCTTTCGCCGATGATCATGGCCGAGCACGCCAACCGCGCCAATCGCGGGCGGGCGCTGGGCCTTGGCTTTGGCACCATGTGGCCGCTGGGCGCCCTGGTCGCGGCGCTGTTCAAGCTGACTCTCGATGGCCTGGGTGTCGCTCCCGACCTGCAATGGCGATTGGTGCTGAGCGCCGGCGCGGTTCCCGCCTTCGCCGTGCTCTATCTGCGCCGCCAGATGCCGGAAACCGCGCGGTACCTCGCCAAGCTGGCCAATGATTCCACCGGCGCGGTCGCCGTGATGCGCCAGATCAGCGGGTCGGAGGTCGCCCCGCCGGCCTTCGACGCCCGCCCGTTCGGCCAGGTCTTCGCGCGCCACGCACGGATGATCTTTTCCGTCGCCCTCCTGTGGATGGTCTACGACCTAGTGGTCTATGCCGGCATCCTCTTTGGCCCATCGCTGATCGCCAAGGGCCTGTCGATCACCCCCGTGCGCTTCACCCTGATGATCGAGATCATCTTCGTGCTGCCCGCGTCGGTGCTGATGAGCCTCTTTTTGATCGACCGCATGGGGCGCAAGCCGCTGCAGGTGTGGGGGTTCGCCGCTTCCGCGGTGCTGCTGGTCGTCTTCGCGTTGCTTCGCGCCAAGCTGATTGCGCTGCCGCTGCTCGCCTTCGCCGTCTACGGGCTGTTCAACGTCACCCAGACCGGGCCGGGTCTGGTCTCCGGCGCCGGGATTCTAGGCGTCGAGCTTGCGCCCACCCGGGTGCGCAGCGTCGCCCAGGGGATCACCGTCGCGGGGGGACGGATCGGCGCGGCGATCAGCGGGTTCGCCTTCCCGCTGCTGTTCGCCGCCATAGGCGAGGGCGGGGCGTTCCTGATCCTGGCGGGCCTGGCGCTCTTGGGGGCCGTTCTGACCCAGTTCCTCATTCCCGAGACCAGCCAGGTCTCTCTCGAAGACCTGACCCAGGACGCCCCGCCGCTGGCCGCCACCTCTTAAGGATCAACGGTCGTTGGGGGCGATGTCCGAGCTTGGCGAGGCCATGTCGTGCGCAGCTGCGGGCTCAGCGGGCCAGGTGGGCAGGCCCGCGGCGCCGGCGAAGGCGTCGTAGCTGACCAGCAGCGCGCCGGCCAATCCAGCCAGCGCCGCCAGCAGGAACACAAACGGCCACGCGACGACGGTAAAGGCGTTGGCGCGCTGCGCCGCCTCTTCCGCACGTGCAAAAGCCGGGATGAAGGCCTCCGGATCGAGATTTTGCCGAATGATCTTCAGTCGCTGGCTGTCGCCAGCCCGGACCACCAGGACTTGAACGATCTGCCAGAGGATAACGACGATCAGGGCCACGCCGACGAGCCCGACGCCCAGCAGCATGGCGCGATGCGGCAGATGCGGGGCCACCGGAATCCACAGGGCCAGCAGGGCCGCCAAGACGCCCGCCGTCATCAGCCGCTCGTAGGCCCGCGTCGGCCCCATGGTCTGGCGCAGCCAGTCGAGCATCCGGCTCTTCATTTCCTGTTGTTCAGGCGTCGGCGGGGGGAGCGACAGGTGAGCCTCCGAAGGGGATGCGATGTGAGGGTTGAGCGGCCTTAAGGATGCGGCGCCGGTCCATGGCCCGCAAGGCGACGGCGTTCACATCCTCACCAGCAACCGAAGCGGTCGACCGCACGGCGGGCGCCGGCGACCTGCACGGCGGCATAGAGTGTCGCTTTTCCGCCTGGCGGTCCCCGCGCAAGGGAGCCTTCCGGCCCGACAAAACTGAAACACCGGCGCAGCGCCGCCAGGTCGACGCGGCGGGGCAGATCGACGATCAGTCCGGGGCGCGACAGATCGGGCAGGGCCAGGGGCAGGCTGCCGTAGCGCGCGCGTTCGTCCAGCTGCAGGACCGGTTCTTTCAGCAATGGCTCATCGGCCAGTTGCGCGGTGAGACCGTAGCTCGCGGTCCCGATCCAGACCGTGCCACCGCCGAGCGCCGTTTGTCGAACCTCGCCGGCGAAGCGTGACCATCCCTGCAGCGGCAGCAGCGGATCGAAGTCCCGCGGCCACCATCGCGCCGGCGCAATCAGGCACAGACAGAAGACGCCGAATACCGCAAAGCCGAGCACGGGCGCGGCCAGCCTCAGCTTGGTCCACGCGCCCGCGACGGCGAGCCGCTCGGCGGCGACACCGGCGCAGACCGCCATCGCCGGGTAGATCGGGGCCGGCCAATGCGCCTGGACCTGATCGTGAAGGCTGTGGAGCAGCAGATAGGCCGCGAAGGGCGCGCTGGTGGCGATCAGCGGGGTCAGGTCGGCCCCCTCCCCGCTCCGCTGGCGGCGGCTGGCAAATCCGACAACGAGAACCACGGCGATCAGCGGGTTGAGCAAGAGAAACTGTTCGCCGAGGAATTCCGGCAGATGCCACGGCGCGAAATGCGTCGGCGCCACGCGGCCAAACTGCTTGGCGAACGTCAGCCAGTGGTGGTGCGCGTTCCAGACGACGTTGCGGCTGAAGACAAGAAGCGCCACGGCCGCGCCGATCCAGGGCCCGGGTTTCCCCAGCTGGGTCCTGCCCCCTGGGCTCAGAGCCAGCCACAACAGCATGCCGGGGGCCAGGAACAGGCCGGAATACTTGGAAAAGCACGCCAGGCCCGCCGCCGCCCCCGCGCCAATCCACCAGGACGCTGACGATCGGCGCGCGGCGCGCACCGCGCAGCAAAGGCTGGCGGTCCAGAAAAAGCTCGCCGGAGCGTCCGGAACCGCCAGCAGTCCGCCGACGCCCACCAGCGGCATGGCATTGAACCAGACGGCCGCTGTTGTCGCGGCGCGCCGTCCGGCGCCCGCCGTCCTGGCCAGATCGAAAACCAGGAGGGTGGTCGCGGCGCCGGCCAGGATGGGGACCAGACGCATGCCAAGGGCGGTGTCGCCGGCGAGTTGGCGGCCCAGCCAGATCCACCAGGCGATCATCGGCGGATGATCGTAGTAGCCGAGCGCCGGGGCCATCGACCACAGCCGGTAGTAGGCCTCGTCCTCGGTGAGGTGGACCTCTGCACCCACGATCAGGCGGACGACCAGCACCGTCGCCACGACGGCGATCAGCGGCCAGGGCGGACCTTGCTGCGGCGCCGGCGCCTCACCAGACGGCGAGCGAGGTGCTGACATAGTTCCACAGGGCGCCGAAAAGGGCGCCTGAGACGCCCGCCAGCCACCAGAGGGGGGTGTGGCGATGCACCAGTTCGGCGACCGCGACGTTGGCGATCAGGCCGATCGAGCACAGGGCGCAGAAGCGTAGATAGCCGGCGATCAGGGCGGCGCCGGTCAATCGACGGTCCCGGTAGGTCACGGCGTTGTTGATGGCGAAATTGGAAGTCATCGCCGTCACCGCGGCGATCGATTGCGCGAGAGCAAACCCCGCGCCCATGCCCAGGACGACCCGCAGAACGGTCAGATGGATGACCAGGCCGCTGGCGCCGACCAGGCCGAACATCAGCGCTCGCACCGACACGCGGTTATAGGTCACCTTGGCCAGGATCAGGCCCAGGTATTCGATCACCACCCGCCGATCGAGCTTGCTTTCGCCGCTGGTTCGCTCGGCGAACGCGTAGGGAATCTCGGTAATGCGCAGCGGCGTCGGCTGCGAGGCGATGATATCGAAGAGAATCTTGAAGCCTTCGATCGATAGCCGCGGCGCCGCCGCCTCGAAGGCGTCGCGGCGGATCATGAAAAAGCCGCTGACCGGATCGCTTACCTCGGCCTTGAGCACGCGGCGCGCCATCCAGGTCGCCAATCGGCTGCCGGCGAGGCGCACCCGAGAGAGGCCCGTCTGCAGGCCCTTCGCATCCAGGTACCGGCTGCCGATGACCAGCTCGGCCTGGCCGCTCCTCAGCGTTTCGAGCATGGCCGGCAGTAGCGTCTCATCGTGCTGCATGTCGCCATCGATCACCGCGATATACGGCGATGAAGCCGCCATCACCCCTTCGACCACGGCGCCGGCCAGGCCCCGGCGACGAAGCCGATGCAGGCACTGCACCCGCGCATCGCGCGCGGCGACTGCGTTCACCGCCGCGGCGGTGCCATCGGGAGAGTCGTCGTCGACGAAGATCACCCGCCAGTTCAGTCCCGCCAGCGCTTTCGCCAGACGCTCGACAAGCGGGACGACATTGTCGCATTCGTTGAACGTCGGCACGATCACCGTCAGCTCGCAAGCTCTCGCCGGTGATGGGGCGATAGCGGTGGCGCCGCCGCGGCCGCTTTCCGGCGCTCCGTTGGCGAGGGTGTTCGAGCGAGGGGTGGTCTGGTCCAAGGCGGATCAGGCTCCGGGGGCGCGGCGAAGAATCGGCGCGGCGACTTTTCGATGTATCGCTAGCACAGGCCGTTCACGAGCGCGCGGGGCCGGCCTAGGCGTTGTCATCGTCGAAACCGCCGAGGCGCAGGCCTTCGATGGCGGTTTCCCCGTCGCGCTTGACCACGGTGCGCGGGACGGCGCCGGCGAACCGTTCCAGGGCGCCGGCCAGGCGCTGCGAATGGGTGACGATCCAGATCTGCGTCCGTTGCGCGGCCACCGCTATCAGTCTGGCAAGGGGTTCGAGGAGTTCCCCGTGCAGGCTCGATTCGGGTTCGTTGAGGGCGATGAACGCCGGAGGCCGATAAGCCAGCAATGCGCCCGCCAGCGCGATATAGTGCAAGGTTCCCTCCGAAAGCTCGGATGCGTCGAAGACGCGGCGCGGATGATCGGGGAAGGTCAGGCCGAAGCGCGCGTGGTGGTCGGGCTCTGGGACGACCAGGGCCGCGCCCGGAAACGCGTCCTCTATCGCCCGGTCGAGGGGATGGCTGTCGCCCCTGATGTGGATCAGCGTGGCGATCACCGCGGCCAGGTTCGCGCCATCGGAGGCCAGGGTCGGGCTCGCCACCGCCAGGCAGGGCGCGCGCAGCGGCGAAGCGGCGTCGGTGCGAAGGTCATGGTAGAATCGCCAGTCCAGCAGGGCCTGGCGGACGAGGTGCAGGTCCGGGTATCGCGAAGGATCGCTGAGTGCGGCCAGGGCGGTTTCGGAGGCCATCAGTTCGCTGTCGATCGGCGCGCGCCGGCCTTCTTCGTCGCGGGCGATCAGGCGTGGGCCTTTGCGCTCGAGCAGTTGGGTGGTGCGCGCCCGGTGCCGGAAGCGAACGAACTCAGCCTTGACCTGCGGCTCCCGCGCGAAGGCGGCCGCCGTGGGAAAGGGAAAGCCGACGGTCACCTCGTAGCCGAAGACTCCCTGGCCTTCCTGCGGCGAAAGTTCAACGCCGATGTGAATTTGCGCCGGCTTTCCGGCTCGCCGCGGACCGGCCCAGAAGGCGCGATGCATCCCGCCCTCCGCGGCCAGATCCGCCGCCAGCGTGCCGGCCGCCGCCCCCTGGAGCAGCTGCAGCGCGCGATAGAGATTGGTCTTGCCAGCGCCGTTGGCCCCGACGAATACCGCGAGGGTGGCGACGGGCAGATGTAGGGCTCGCAACGAGCGATAGCCCTCGGCTCGGAGCGAGGAAACCTGAAGGCTCAAGGCCGCGTTACGTCGCAGGGTCGCATGGACCGATTTCCTTAGGCTCTCAGACCGCCGGTCGCCAGAGCGCCGGCTGAAAATTCGTGCATTCGCGGAAGCAAATCAAATGAATTAGCCGCCTCAACTTGCAAATATAAGTATAGGTGCGCGACACCTTGCGCTCGGATTGTTACGGAACTCACAGCGGTGGAAGCCGTTTCCCTAGGGTCAGGACTCATTGATCACAGCCAGAATATCACGGTTGCGGCGATGCAGATGGCCGACATGAAGGTGTGGGCGCAGCGATCATAGCGGGTGTGGATGCGTCGCCAGTCTTTGATCCGCCCGAATGTGTTCTCGA
>DATCCB010000092.1:0-43575 GCA_036511515.1 Caulobacteraceae bacterium
GTGGGGGTCAACTCCTCGCAGTTCGTCACTGGCTTCGCGGACAGCGGCTTTGGCGACAGCTCCTCGCAGAACGTCACGGGGGACAACAACACCGGCGCCGGCCACCTGTCGTCGTTTTCCATCACCGGGTTCGCAAACACCGGTTCGGGTTACGAGTCGTCGCACAGCGTCCTGGGCAATTACAACACCGGCTCGGGTGAATTTTCATCCTTCAACGTCACCGGCGACAACAACACCGGCTCGGGTGTGGACGCCTCTCGGATCGTCTCGGGTTCAGCCAACAGTGGTTTTGGCGACAGCGCCTCGCAGCACGTCACCGGAAGCTACAACATCGGCGCTGGCTCGAAATCTTCACTATCGGTCACCGGTAATCAGAACACCGGAGTCGGGTATCAGTCCTCTCAGGATGTGGCTGGAGACTTCAACACCGGCGCGGGCGATTTTTCTTCTCAGAGCGTCACCGGCTACTCGAACAGCGGCTTTGGAGATTCCGCCGGCACCAGCGTCACCGGCTCGAACAACATCGCCATCGGCCTATCGGCCGGGAACAAGGTGACCGCGAGCGACACCATCGCCATCGGCTCCAGCGCCCTTGCGACCGGGTCTGGAGGCATCGCGCTGGGCATGGGCACGACCGTCACCGGCGTCAACAATGTCGCCATCGGCGCCAATGCGGTCTTCGGGGGCGCGGAGATCGCCAATCTGACCGTGGCCGCCGACAGCACCGGTTTTGCGGTGTTCGGGACGACTCCGACCTACCGAGCCCCGACCGCCGCGCAGGGCGTGTCCTTCGGAAGCGTGGGGTCGGAAAGCCGCCTCGTCAACGTCGCCGCCGGCCGGGTGACGGCCCTGTCCACCGACGCGATCAACGGCAGCCAGCTCTACGCTGTCTCGAGCCTGACCCAGGCGGGCGTCACCGCGTTGAGCTCTGGGGTCAGCACCTCCTTGGCGAGCACGGCGACAAGCCTGAGCACCGGGGTCAGCACGTCGCTGGTCAGCACCGCGACGAGCCTCAGCACGGGGGTCAGCACGTCGCTCGCCAGCACGGCCACCAGCCTGAGCAGCGGGGTCAGCACGTCGCTCGCCAGCACGGCGACGAGCCTCAGCGCGGGCGTCAGCACCTCGGCGGCTGCGCTCAGTGCGGGGGCCAGCACTCAGCTTTCGACGACCAACACCAACCTCGGCAATGTCAGCACCTCGCTGACCGGGGTCAGCTCATCGCTTTCCAGCACCAATTCGACGGTCGGGACATTCAGCGGCTCGATCAGCGGGGCGGTGTCGACGGCCAACGCGGCCCAATCCTCGGTTACGGGACTGAACACCTCGCTCTCTTCGACCAACAGCACCCTGGGCGCGGTCAGCACCTCACAGAGCGGGATCGGCTCGTCGCTCAATAATGCCTCGACTTCGCAGGTCGCGATCAGCAGCTCGCTGTCATCAACAACCTTCGCGCTTGGCAACGTGAGCGCGTCGCAGACCGGATTGAGCGGGTCGATCGCGGGCATCAGCTCATCCCTATCCAGCACCAACTCGACGGTCGGGACATTCAGCGGTTCGATCAGCGGGGCCGTGTCGACGGCGAACGCGGCCCAGAGTTCGGTGACCGCGGTGAGCACCAGCCTCAGTACGACCAACGCCAGCCTTGGCAACGTCAGCACCAGCCTGATCGCGACCAACACAAACCTGGGCAACGTCTCCATGAGCCTGATCGCGACCAACGCAAGCGTCGGAAATGTGAGCATGTCGCTCACGACGGTCAGCACCAGCCTCGACACGACCAACACCAGCCTCGGTAATGTCAGCACTTCGCTGGCCGGGGTCAGCACATCGCTGTCCAGCACCAACTCGACGGTCGGGACATTCAGCGGTTCGATCAGCGGTGCGGTGTCGACGGCGAACGCGGCCCAATCCTCGGTTGCGGGACTGAACACCTCGCTGTCTTCGACCAACAGCACCCTGGGCGCGGTCAGCACCTCACAGAGCGGGATCGGCTCGTCGCTCAATGGTGTCTCGACCTCACAGGTCCATATCAGCACCTCGCAGGTCGCGATCAGCAGCTCGGTCACCGCAGTGAGCAGTTCTGTGGTGTCTCTCGGCTCCACAGTCGGCGGCTTCAGTTCCTCAATCAGCACGGCTCAGTTTACGGCCAGCGGTGCGCAGTCGTCGGTGACCACTCTTTCTACCTCGGTGGACAGCCGCTTCGCGGCCCTAGGCAGCCAGTCTGGCGATGGGTTCGCGCTTGGTCAGGGGTCTAGCGTCGGAACCGAGTCGACCGCGGTCGGCTTCAACGCGATCGCCAACGGTCCGGATGGGTCGGCATTGGGGGACAATGCCTATGCCGGCGGCAAGAACGACACCGCGATCGGCGCCCACAGCCACGTCGGGGCCGACAACGGCACCGCGCTCGGGGCCAACGCTCACATCGATCCGGCGGCGCAGAACGCGACGGCCATTGGCTACAATGCCGGCGTCGGCCCCGGGGGGACCAATTCGGTCGCCATCGGCGCCAACTCGGTGGCCAATGATCCCAACACCGTCTCCTTCGGATCGCCGGGGGCTGAACGGCGGCTGGAGAACGTCGCGCCGGGGATCAACGGCACCGACGCGGTCAACGTCAATCAGCTGGACAGCGCCGTCTTCGGCATCGAGGGGCAGGTCTACACCCTGCGCCGCCAGATGCAGTCGGACACGGCGGTCGCCCTGGCCGTCGCCGGCATCCGCTACGACGACACGCCAGGCATCACCTCGGTCGGCGGCGCGGTATCGGGCTTCGGGAGCCAGGCGGGGATGGCGTTCGGCGTCGGGCACACTTCAGAGAACGGTCGCTGGCGTTATGATTTCTCGGCCAGCTTCTCGCCCAGCTACCAGACCAACGTCGGCGTGGTCGCCGGAGCGACCTACTCCTTCGGCAGGTAGGCGCGCCGGGAACATATCCCTGACGGCCTGGATAGGGGACGTATGCGACGGCGCGCCTAAGCGGCCAGGGCCTGGTCTGTGGCGCGGACGAGGGCGTCGACGATGCCCGGTTCCGTCGACGCGTGGCCGGCGTCCCAGATGATCTCGAAGTGCGCCTGCGGCCACGCGGTCTTCAAAGCCCAGGCGCTTTCCAGCGGGGTGACGACGTCGAAGCGCCCCTGAACGATCCACGCCGGTATCGACCGCAGCGCGTCGATGTTGTTGAGCAGCCAACCGTCCTGCGCAAAAAAACCCAGGTTGGCGAAGTAGTGGCACTCGATGCGCGCGAAGGCGACGGCGAAGTCGATCTCGTTGAACTTGGCCGGGCGCGCCTGGGGCCCACGCAGGGAGATGGTATCGCCCTCCCATTGGCTCCAGGCGCCGGCCGCCACGGCCTGAACCCGGCGGTCGGGATCGGTGAGGCGCCGGTGATAGGCGCCGATCATGTCGCCGCGCTCCGCTAGGGGAATAGGGGCGCAGAAGCGCTCCCATGCGTCGGGAAACAGCATCGAGGCGCCGTCCTGGTAGAACCAGTCAAGCTCGCGCTGGGTGAGCAGAAACACCCCGCGCAGCACCAATCCCGTCACCCGCTCGGGATGGGTGATCGCGTAGGCCATGGCCAGCGTCGATCCCCACGAGCCCCCGAAGACGCACCACCGCTCGATGCCGAGGTGGCGGCGCAGGCGCTCGATGTCCTCGATAAGCCGCCAGGTTGTGTTGTCCTCGAGCGACGCGTTGGGCCGACTGCGCCCGCAGCCCCGCTGGTCGAACAGGGCCATGCGCCAGCGAGCCGGATCGAAGAAGCGTCGCATGGTCGGGTTGATGGCGCCGCCGGGACCGCCATGCAGCACCACGGCCGGCTTGCCGGACGGCGCGCCGCATTCCTCGTAGTAGATCTCATGCACGCCGCCGGTGGCCAGCCAGCCGCTGGCGAAGGGCTCGGTCTCGGCGAACAGACCCCGCCGGCCGGCGAGCGACATCGGGGCAAGTTCGCGGGGGCTGCGGTCCATGGCCTCTTCTACTGCGCAAAGCGCCGGTCGAGCCAGCCCAGCAAGGCGCGATTGATCGCGTCCGGCCGCTCCTGCTGCGTCCAGTGGCCGCAATTTTCGATCAGCGTCTTTTCGAGATCGGGGACGAAGGCCTCCATGCCGTCGGCCGCGGAGGGCGGCAGCACAGCGTCCAGCTCGGCCATGATCATCAGGCTTGGAACCTCAATGCGCTCCGGGATACCTTCGCTCAGGCGCCAGTTGCGGCTGAAGTTGCGATACCAGTTGATCCCGCCGGTGAAGCCGGTGGCTTCGAAGGTCTCTATGAACGCGGCCATCTCTTGCGGCTCGAGAAAGCTTTCGCGCGGATCGAAGGCGGGATTGTAGCTCTCCAGCATCTTCACCAAAGCGAAGGCGGACTGGCCGGACGGCCGCCCTCCATCGCCCGTCGCCCCGCCGGAAAGCCCGCCACTGGGAAGCTGACCGGGGATCGGCCGGCGCAGGAAGAAGCTCATGGTCTTGGCGACGTCGGCCGCCAGCACCGCGTCTGCCTCGCCGGGCTTCTGGAAGTGGACGATGTACATGTCATCGCCGAATCGTCGGCGCATGATCTCGATCGGATCGGCCGGCGCCCTGGCCATGAACGGTGTGTTGAGCCCGATCACCCCGGCGATGCGCGCAGGGTGGCGAAGCGGCGCCTGCCAGACGACGATGCCGCCCCAGTCGTGACCGCAGAGGATGGCTTTCTCGACGCCGAGGTGGTCGATCAGGCCGACGATGTCGCCGGTCAGCAGCTCGATGTCATAGGCCTCCACGGCCACCGGCCGCGAGGTCAGGCCATAGCCGCGCTGGTCGGGGGCGATCGCCCACCGGCCCGCCGCCTCGAAGGCGCGCAGCTGATGGCGCCAGGAAAACGCCAGCTCGGGAAAGCCGTGGCAAAAGATCACAGGCGTCCCCCGCCTTGGGCCGACCTCGTAGTAGGCCATGTCGATGCCGTTGATCCGGGCGCGCTTCACCGGCGGCATCTGGCTCTCGAGTGCGGACATGGCGCTCTCCTGGGGGTGGCTCTTCCCTAGTCCTTTCGCTCCGCTGGGAGAAGCTGGTCGATCCGGCGCGCCGACCAGATCAGCATGAGCCAGCCGGTGAGAAACAAGAGGCCGCCGATCGGTGTAACCGCGCCGATCCAGCGCGGCGCGCCAAGGGCGACGGCGTAGAGCGAGCCTGAAAACAGCGCGGAGCCGGCAAGAAAAAGCGCTGGTGCGTGAGCCGCCCCTCGCGCCCCCAGCCCCATGAACACCGCGCAGGCGACGCAAGCCATCGCGTGCATGAACTGATACTGCGCGCCCGTTCGCAGCAATTCGCTGGCGGCCGGGGCCGCGCCGCCGTGGGCCGCGAAGGCCCCGACGCAAACGCTGATCAGGGCGCTCACCATCGCCAGGGTCAACCAGGCGCGCCGATTCCACCTCATGCTTGACCTTCCGTCAGCGTTGCCATGGCCGCCGCGCCGACCTTAGGCTTGCGATGCTCAGCGTAAAGCGGCGCCCTGTCGCTTCTCGCCTCTGCGCGGAGGGCTACCATGGCGCTGACCCGGGCCGATGATTTTCCCATCCACCAGACCAGTGAGCCGATCGCCTATAGCGGCACCGACCGCAATTTCTACGACCGCTATTTCTTCAACGGCTATGGCGAGGACGGCGAAGGGTTCTTCGCCGCCGCCTTTGGCGTCTATCCCCACCTCAACATCGCCGACGCCAGTTTCTGCGTGATCCGGGACGGGGTGCAGACGGCCCTGCACGCCAGCCGCTGGCTTGCCATGGAGCGCATGGACCTCGCGGTCGGGCCGATTTCCATCGAGATCATCGAACCGCTTCGGCGCCTGAAACTGGTCGTCGACGCGCCGCGGCAGGGCCTGAAGGCCGAACTCGTGTTCACCGGCCGGGCTTTCCCGGTCGAGGAGCCGCGTTTCATCCGCCGGCACGGACCGCGCGCGTTCATGGACTATACGCGTCTGACCCAGAACGGCCGCTACACCGGCTGGGTCGAACTCGACGGCAAGCGCCAGAGCGTCGATGGCTTTTGCGGCACCCGCGACCGCTCATGGGGGGTGCGCCCGGTCGGCGCGCGCGACGCCCAGGACCTCGTCCCCCCGCAGGCGCCGCAGTTCTACTGGATCTGGTCGCCGGCCAACTTCCCGTCGGGCAGTTTCTTCTTTCACAGCAACGAGGATGCCGCCGGTCGCCCGTGGAACCGGCGCGCGGTATGGGCGCCCGATGGCGCAACGGCTGATCAGCTCGACGACAACCCCGACTGCGCCATCGATATCGAATTTAAGCCCGGCACCCGTCACGCGCGCCGGGCCGTGGTCAGGGTCAAGGATGCCCACGGCGCCCGGCAGGTGGTCTTCGAGCCCTCGAGCGAATTTTACATGCTCGGCCTCGGCTACGGTCATCCCAAATGGGGCCACGGACTGGCTCACGGCGCCCTGGAGGTCGAGCGGGAGGATCTCAGGCTCGCCGACGCCGATCCCCGCTCGCCGCAGCATCTGCACGTCCAGGCCCTCTGCAAGGTCAGCTACAGCGACGATGCCGGCAACGCGTCGGAGATCGGCCAGGGCGTTCTCGAACAGCTGATCTTCGGACCCCACGCCCCCAGCGGCTTCACCGAGCTGATGGATTTCGCCAAATGATCAGAGGCCCTGTGACGTCGTCGCACCCGCGGGCAGAAGTGGAAGAAAACCGCAAAGGCGCAAAGACGCAAAGTCGAACGGCGCGTACGGTGGAAACCTTTCTTGCGCGAAGCGCGCGCCCCTTTTTTCTTAATGCGCGAAGCGCGCACTCTATTTCTCTGCGCCTTTGCGCCTTTGCGTCTTTGCGTCTTTGCGTTTCCCTTAAATGACGCTCGCCGAGCGCCTGGCCGCCTATCTCACCCGGGTCGACGGGGTTCCCACCCAGGTCGAGGGCCTGAGCCGCATCTACGGCGGCGCCAGCCGCGAGACCTATCGCTACGACGCCATTGCCGGTGGGAAGCGCGAGGGCTTCATCCTGCGCCGCGATCCGCCGGGCAGTCTGATCGAGACTGATCGACGGGCAGAATTCCTGGCCATCCGCTCCTTCGCCGGCAAGTCCGTCGCCGCGCCGCGGGCCGTTCTTCTGGAGACGCAAGGGGCGGAACTCGAGCGGCCGTTCTTCATCATGCGCCGCGCCGAGGGCGGCTCCAGCGGGAGCATCTTCAACGCCCGGCCCTATGGCAACCACGGCGAGGCGATCGGGCGCCAGTTCTTCACGTTTCTGGGCAGGATCGCGGCCGAGCCGATCGAGGGCCTGCCGCTCTGCGAGGCGGTCGAACAGCCGGCGCCCGGCGATTGCTGGCGGCGCGAGCTCGACTATTGGGCTGGCGTCATCGACGCCGACGAAGAGCAACCCCAGCCCATCGTCCGCGCCGCCATCCGCCGCCTTCGACGCGCCACTCCGCCGCCGGCGGCGAAGATTTCGGTGGTCCACGGCGACTATCGCTCCGGCAACTTCCTGCACGACGGCGGGGGGGAGATCGTCGCCATCCTCGACTGGGAGATGGCCCACCTCGGCGATCCGCTGGAGGATCTCGCCTGGGCCTTCGACCCCCTCTGGAGCCACCCGCAGGGCGACACGGTCTCGGGCATGGTCACCCAGGCAGAGGCGCAGGCGATCTGGGAGCAGGCCAGCGGACTCGAGGTCGACCCCGCGGCGCTGGCCTGGTGGCGTCTGTTCGCCTCTGTCAAGGCGCAGGCGATCTGGATTTCCTCGGCCAAGGCCTGGAGCGACGGCGGCATGGTCGAGCCGATCCTGGCCTTCTCGGGCTGGTTCACCGCCAGGCGCCAGGACGAGATCCTCGCCGCGCATCTGGCGGGGTTCGGCGCATGACGCTGGCCCTGCCCGACATCCTCATGGGCCAGTTCATGGCGCTGGGCTCGCCCCTGCCGCCGGAGGCCGGCGAAGACTACACCGCAGCGCGCAGGGGCATGCTGGCCATGCTGAGCGCCCTGGCTTCGCAGGAAGCCGAGCGCGGGCTGGCCGCGCGGCTGTGGGAAAACACCGCACTGCGCACCCTGTTCTCAGAGGCCACCATTGACTACGACGCCTCCCTGGACGGACGTCTGGCGCAAGCCGCCGCCCAGCGTGATGCCGACTTCACCTGGGATGGTCTCGATGCGGCCAACGCCAATCTCCGCCGCCTGCTGATCGAACTCCACGAGGCGGCCGAAGCGCGCGCCGACGCCGCCCTCGACCGCCGGATCGTCGATCTCTACGTGCGCATGGCCCACGAACGCCGCCTGGATCTGCCCGGCGGTCTGGGGTGACCTGAAACACTTCTCCCATGGGGAGAAGGGCCTTTTGTGGCATGCGCCCTGGGCGCGAAGGCCCCGGCTCAATCCGGCGCGTGGTCCCGGAACGTCTGCATCTGCGCCTCCATCGCTCGCCCGAAGGCCGGACGGGCCTCGCACCGCGCGCGGTAGGCGTCGAGGTTGGCGAAGCGCGCCAACACGCCGTCGTCGACCAGTTCGCGCAGCACCGTGGTCATGATCAGGTCGCCGGCGGTGAAGCGGCCCTCCAGATAGTCCTTGCCCTCCAGCCACGCGCTCAGCGCTTCAAGACGTTCGTTCAGCATCGTCTCGAGCTGCGTGCGCAGCCCAGGCGCGCCGGCTTCATCGGCCGCGGCGCCTAACTGGATCAGGTTCTGAGCGAACGGCTCGATGGAGTTCAGCGCCGCCACCACCCAGGTGGTCACCCGCGCCCGACCCGCCGCGTCGGCCGGCGCCAGCGCCTCCGATCGCGCGGCGATGTGCAGCACGATCGCTCCCGATTCGAACATCTCGACCGTCCCGTCGCGATAGGCGGGAACCTGCGCGAACGGTTGCCATTGGCGATAGGCTTCCGACGCCTTTGTTGGCGGATCGATCAGCACCGCCTTGTAGGCAAGTCCCGCCTCCTCCAGGGCCCAGCGGACGCGAAGATCGCGCACATACCCCTGGGCAAAGTCCGGGACCCAGGGAAAGGCGGTCAGTTCAATGGTCATGGGTCTCCTCCGTCTGCGCCGCGCCTAGGCCACAAACGCCTGTCCGCCCGTCGCGTCGTTCAGGGTCGCGGAGCAGTAGCGGGAGCGCCGAAGGGTTCTCAGAACTGTTTACCCAGTCCCGCGTCCTTCATCACGTCGTTCGCGGTCGCCCGTCGCTTCGTTCGCGGCACGGTGAAAGTTCGCTTGGTGATCGGGCTGAACCAGATTTCGTGGCTTCCCTTTCCGTGGCGTCGAAATTCACAGCCAGAGTCCTTCAAACGCCGGACGATCTCGGCATAGAAGTCCTTCGCCAACGCTTAGGCGAATGCCAGATCGGCTTCGAACCGAACCGTGCGGGGTTTTTCTTTTCGGCGATTCGTGGCCGGCGCGTTCGCGGCGATCAGATCTGGAGCTACGTCCTGCACGATGGCGACAAATTCTTGGACTGTCGCCGCCTCGATGTTCAGTCCGGGCAGGTTGCTCTTGGCGAAATAGACGCCCGCCTCGGCGTCCCAGATCGCCTCGATAACATACCCTTTGGACATGTAGCCTTTCCGTCTGGGTCGTCTCCCCAGCCACTCTCCTGACGGTGAGGTAACACTGGGTGGCGCGGACGCCGGAGTCAACGCTCGCTGGCGACTTAGGTTCGTCGGAGCGGGTTAACGTTCACCTTACGAGATGTGGCTCAGAACTTGGGCTTGGCCACCATGCAACCCCCGCCGGGACCACCCCTTGCCGAGGAAGCGATGGTCTCCCCCTCCTTGCTCTGCATGATAAAATCGCCCCGTATTCGATCGATCGTAAATTTGACGCCCTGATCTGGGGGGATATTCGTTGGTCCGATCAACTGCCAAGCCGTGTTGGCGGGATTCGTCTTTACGACGAAGGGAAAGCCTTCGAGGGTGCCTTCGGCGCCCCTGATCGTCACGATGAAATCCACGGCGGCGCCGTTCACACTTCCGCCTACGCACCTCAAATATGCCGTCTCGGGGGCGGCCGGCGCTGGCGCGGTAGTGGTAACCAGCGCCAACGCCAGCGCCGCCGTCATAAGTGCCGCGCTACTCCCAATCCGTCCGAGTACTATCACGGCTCCGGGGTCACGGATGCGGTGCATCGGAAAACGACGCTCGCACTGCCCGCCGCCGAGCCCCATTCAACCGGGCCGTGGCTATCCTCGTTTTGCACGTTCAATTGTTGACCTTGGCTCGCGCAATACGCTGCTTCCGTTGCGTAAGCCCTGTTCTTGGCGCCAGCCTCCCCACCTTCAATGCCAAGTGCGCCAACGCTGAGGGAGTAGACGCCGGGGTTGATTTGAACGACCTGCGCTTGGGCCGCGCACCCAGCGGTCGAGAGCAGCGCGAAACCAGCGAGACAGTCCGCTCCGAACTTTCGCACAGTATCGTTCCTATTTTGCAGTGGCCGCCTTACGATCCGGCGCACCGCCCCGAACGTGGCCAACCTCTGGCTGGTTCGCGATCCAGGCGTCAAGAGCGCGTTGTACGGGGGGAAGCACGTTGTTCGGGCGGGAAGAAACGGGCGCTGGTCGGACTGGACCGACCCTCCTCAGTAGCGCAACGATGCTCACATCCGGGGGGCAACGACCTTGAGGACGCGCAGCATCATTGCCCTATTCGCGGCTCTGACTGCGGTGAGCGGATGCGCCAATCATCCAGTCGATTGCGCCATAGGCTTCCGTCATGGCGATTGCCTGCCCGGTACGGCCGGCTATGAAAACCCCGACAAATTCTCAGCCGTAGACGACCGGCAGTGCCAGTCTTACGGATTGAAACCGGGAACCGAAGCTTACGCCAATTGCCGAATTAAACTCAGCACCTCGCACGACAAGGGCTTGATCAACTAAGCCGCCGCGAGGAGCCGCCTGAGTCTTGCGCAATGAACGCACGGCGAACGCTTCCCGGAAAGTCCCCGCGTCCAAAGCCGATCTTCCCGCTCTGTCCTGGGCGAAAAGGGGGGAGTAGGATTGCGGTCTAGCGTCAAGACCCGCGCGGTAAGGAAAATGGCGCCGCCGCACAGGATCGAACTGTGGACCTCAGCCTTACCAAGGATGCGCTCTACCACTGAGCTACGGCGGCGTTCCCGCGGACGGGAAGGCGGGTGTTAGCCAATGGGCGCGCGGGTGTGAAGCGAAATCGGCTTGACCGGCGGCCCGGCGGGGCTAGGCCTTGGCGCATGGCCGATGACACGCCGCCGCCGAAAGCTAACTCGCGACCGGTCGCGGGGTGGAACCCGACGCCGGCCGCTCAGCGCGAGGCGCGGCAGGCCGCCGCCCTGCGGGCCAACCTCAAGCGGCGCAAAAACGCGGGCAAGACGGACGATTAGCGGCGCTTGCGCGCTTGCCTCTTGCGCTGGGGCGAGAACGCCCGTTTGAGTGCGCGAAGCGCGCCGCTCATGGCCGCGCGCGCGGAGGGCGCCATGGATAGGATCGCCATTGTCGGCGGTGCGCGGCTTCAGGGGGAAATCGCCATCAGCGGGGCGAAGAACTCGGCCATCAAGCTGATGGTCGCGAGCCTGTTGACCGACGAGCCGCTGCGCCTGACCAACATGCCGCGGCTGGCCGACACCCGCTTTCTGGGCGCCATCCTGCGCCGCCTGGGAACCGAGGTCAGCGAGACCGACGGGCCGGCGGGACCGGAGACCACGCTTCGCACGACGGAGATCGTCAGCGCCTTCGCCCCCTACGATCTGGTCCGCCAGATGCGCGCCTCGTTCAATGTGCTGGGCCCACTCCTGGCCCGTACCGGCCACGCCAAGGTCAGCCTGCCCGGCGGCTGCGCCATCGGCGCGCGGCCGGTTGACCTGCACCTCTCGTCGCTGGAGGCGCTGGGTGCGAAGATCGATCTGCACGAGGGCTATGTCTACGCCCAGGCGCCGCGCGGTCTGCGGGGCGCGGCGATCGATTTTCCCTTCGTTTCGGTGGGCGCGACCGAGCACGCCTTGCTGGCCGCGGTGCTGGCGCGCGGCGAGACCACCTTGACCAACGCCGCCTGTGAGCCGGAGATCGTCGATCTGGCCGCGTGCCTGAACGCCATGGGCGCGCGGATCGATGGCGCGGGAACCGGGACGATCCGCATCGGCGGCGTCGAGCACCTGACCGGCGCCACCCATGCCGTGACGCCAGACCGGATCGAGACCGGCACCTACGCCATGGCCGCGGCCATGGCTGGCGGCGAGGTGCGGCTGACCAACACCCGCGCCGACCTGATCGAATCGCTGCTGGCGAAGATGGAGGAGGCGGGCGTCGAGGTCGAGCGGCGCAACGACGGGCTGACCGTGCGGCGCAACGGCGCGCGGCTCCGCGGCGTCGAGGTCTCCACCGATCCCTATCCCGGTTTCGCCACCGATCTGCAGGCGCAGTTCATGGCCCTGATGACCCTGGCCGACGGCGAGAGCGTCATCCGCGAGACCATTTTCGAGAACCGCTTCATGCACGTGCCGGAGCTGGCCAGGCTCGGGGCCGACATCACCGTCTCGGGCGGCGAGGCGCGGGTGCGCGGGGTCGAGGCCCTGGAGGGCGCCCAGGTGATGGCCACCGACCTTCGGGCCTCGGTCAGCCTGGTCATCGCCGCCCTGGCCGCGCGGGGCGAGACGGTGGTCAACCGCGTCTACCATCTCGATCGCGGCTTCGAGCGGCTCGAGGAAAAGCTGTCGGCCTGCGGGGCCGACGTGCGCCGCATCAAGGGCGACGGGGCGGAGGAGGACTAGTGGCGCCGCCGCGCGCCCTGCGCCTGCTGGCCGAGGACGCCGACGACCTGGCGGTGATCTCGGCCGCCCTGCAGGATGCGGTGACCAAGATCGGCGACATCCTGTGGGAGCCCAAGGCGCGGCGCCTGACCATCGCCTTCAACCGCTTCCGGTGGGAGGCCAAGGGCGGTCGTGGCGAGCGGGTGCGCGCGGGCCTGCAACTGGGCGGCGTGCTCTCGGTCAAGGGCCGCAGGCTGCGTCGCGAGGCGAAAGATGCCGTGCTCGAACTCCTCGCCATGACCTTCGACCCGGGCGAGGCGCCGGGCGGGGTGATCACCTTGGCCTTCGCCGCCGGCGGCGACCTGGCGGCCGGCGTCGAGTGCATCGACGCCGCCCTCGCCGACCTCTCCGACCCCTGGCCCGTCCCCCGCAAGCCAGGGCATAAACTCGACCCTTCTCCCCCTGCGGGAGAAGGTGTCAGCGAGGCTGACGGATGAGGATCGCACGTGTTGAACTGGCCCTGCGCCCCTTCCGTCACGGCGCGAACAAGCGCCGCGCCACCTTCCCCGCTTCGCGAGGCAGGAGTTTGGAGATTCCTCACCCGCGCAGCGGGGGAGGGGGACCGCGACGGCGTCGCCGGCGTGGTGGAGGTGGCGCTGGGCCTCGCCCTTTGAATCTCCGTTAGCGAGATGCGCCGTTTCGACGCCTCCGATGCCGGTTTCGACGCCGAATTCGGGGCGTTTCTCGCTGAGCCCAGGGGATCGCCGGCCGATGTGGATGCGGCCGTGGGGACGGTGATCGCGGCGGTGCGGGCCGAGGGCATGGCCGCGGTGCTCCGATTCACCCGGCAGTTCGACCGCGTTGAACTGACCGAAGAGACCATGCGGGTATCGGCCGCCGAGATCGCAGCGGGCGTTGCGGCTTGTCCGGCACAGGTGCGGGAGGCGCTCGCGTTCGCCTCCGCGCGCATCGAGGCCTACCACGTGCGCCAGCGTCCGGCCGACGAGCGGTTCGTCGACGGGGCCGGTCTCGAACTTGGCTGGCGCTGGACTCCGCTCGATTCGGTCGGCGTCTATGTGCCGGGGGGCAGGGCGGCCTACCCTTCCAGCGTGCTGATGAACGTAATTCCGGCAAAGGTCGCGGGCGTCGGCCGCATCGCCATGGTCACCCCGCCCGGCCGGCTGTCGCCCGCGGTGCTGGCGGCGGCCGAGATCGCCGGCGTCAGCGAGATCTGGCGGGTCGGCGGGGCGCAGGCGATCGCCGCCCTGGCCCATGGAGCGGGTCCCATCGCCGCGGTCGACAAGATCGTTGGTCCCGGCAACGCCTATGTCACCGCGGCCAAGCGGCGGCTCTATGGCGTCGTCGGTCTGGACGCGATGGCCGGGCCTTCCGAGATCGTCGTCGTCGCCGACGCCGCCAACGATCCCGCCTGGATCGCCGCCGACCTGTTGTCCCAGGCCGAGCACGACCCCGACGCCCAGGCCATCCTGATCACCGACGACGCAAACTTCGCCGACGTGGTCGAAGCGGCGATCGGCGACCAACTCGGCGTTCTGGCCACGGCGGAAACCGCCGCGGCGTCGCTGCGCGAGCACGGGGCGGTGATCATCGCGCCTCTGGAGCGGGCGCCGGAGCTGGTCGATCGGATCGCCCCCGAACACGTCGAGTTTGCGCTCGCGGATCCGGAGCGCCTGGCGGCTCGCGTGCGCCACGCCGGCGCGATCTTCATTGGCCGCTTTGCGCCCGAAGCCATCGGCGACTACGTGGCCGGGCCTAACCATGTGCTGCCCACCAGCGGCTCGGCGCGATTCTCGTCCGGCCTTTCGGTGCTCGATTTCCTCAAGCGCACCTCAATCATCAAATGCGACGCGTCCGCCTTCGCCGCCTTGGCCGGCGCCGTCGTCACCCTGGCCGCCGCCGAGGGACTTCCGGCCCACGCCCGTTCCGCCTCGATCAGGACCAACCGCAGCGATTGAGACCTTGGGGGCGAGGCGCCTAAGCGGCTAAACAGCCCCCATGCCCGGCGACCCCCCAACCCATCGCCTCGCCTCGGTCGAGCTCGACGAGGACTCGCTGGCCGCCGCCTCCCGCGATCAGGAGCAGGAGCGGCAGATCGCCATCTTCGACCTTCTCGAAGACAATCACTTCGCCCCGGAAGGCGCGGCGGGCGGACCCTATGATCTGAAGATCGCCCTGGTCGATGGCCGCTTGGCGCTCGATATCGCCGGCCCGGGTTACCAGCGGCGCCACCTGCTATCGCTTTCGCCGCTGCGCGCGGTGATGCGCGACTACCGGATGGTCTGCGAAAGCTATTTCCAGGCCATTCGCAACGCCACGCCGCAGAAGATCGAGGCCTTGGACATGGGCCGCCGCGGCCTGCATAACGAGGGCTCGGCGCTGCTGATCTCACGCTTGGCCGGCAAGCTCGAGGTCGACCAGGACACCGCGCGACGCCTGTTCACCCTGATCTGCGCTCTGCACTGGCGGGGCTGAATGGCGCGCCTGCCGGGGGCGGTCCTCTTCGCCTGCAACCTCAACCGCGTCCGCTCGCCGATAGCCGAAGGGCTGATGAAGCGGATGTTCGCGGACCGTGTGTTCGTCGACAGCTGCGGCGTGCGGCCCGGCGACGATGATAGCCCCGACGCGTTCATGGTCGCGGCGATGGACGAGGCGGGGGTCGACATGGCCGCCCACCGGCGCAAGACCTTCGCGGATCTCGAGGACGATTCGTTCGACGTGGTCATCTCGCTGACTCCGGAATCCCACCATCGCGCCGTTGAACTGGCCCGCGGCCGCGCGGTCGAGATCGAATACTGGCCGATTCACGATCCGACCCTGGTGCTCGGCCCCCGCGATGCGGTGCTCGACGCCTATCGCGCCGTCCGCGACGCCCTCGAGGCCCGCATCCGCGACCGCTTCCCCCTGGCCCGCACGTTCGGGGGTTAGCGCGGCGCCTTAAGGAGCCGCGGGCGCGTAGCCTTCGATGCGGACGAAGACGTAGCCCTGGGCGGCGGCGTCGGCTGCGCCCTCGGCGGTGGCGGTCAGGAAGTTGTCGTGGCGCTCGGCATTGTAAAACAGTTTCAAAGCCTTGGCGCCGGGTCTTGGGTCGCTGTAGACGTAGCCCTGCAGCCCGCCGTATTCGTAGTCCTTGGCCAGCGCGTCGCGTTCGCCCTCCTCGGTGGCGACGGTGTCGTTGTCGCCGAGCTTTTCATTCCAATAGAGTTTCAGCGGCGTGGTTCCGGGCTGGCGGGTGGTGAACACGAAGGCCTCTGTGCGCACGCGCTGATAGTGGGCGGCGAGAGCCTGGGCAGCCGCGCCGGCGCTGGCCGTGGTCAGGTAGTCTCCCCTGGCCGGATCGAAAAACAGGTCCAGCGGGGCCTTGGGCGCGTCAGCGGGCGCCGCGGAGGTGGACGGCTTTTCGGCGACTTCTTCGACGTCGTGGGAGGCGCTGCATTGGCCAAAAGCGCGCGTGTAGGTGATCGATCCGCCCTCGAAGGACTGGATCTTGCCGTCGGGCGTGTTCACCGCTTCGGAGATCGGCAGGCCCAGCCACCCCGAAGGTCCGCCGTACTGGAAATAGAGCCGCCACACGCAGCCGAGAACGGCGTAGGTCTGGCCGGCCCTGGGACCGTTGGCGTGCCACAGGATGGCCCCGCCATCGCCGGCCCCGAACGTCGCCTGGCGCCCAACCGCGCCGGTCGGTGAAGGCAGGGTCGGCGATTCCCTGGCCGCCGGGCAGCCGAGAAACCCCTTTTCGCCGCCCAGCGTCAGCCATTTTTCCAGGATCGGCGGGCTGAGAGTGACGCCGCAAGCTAGGCCCGCCGTGGGCGCCACCGCATCATCCGCGAGCGCGGGCAGGCCCGGCGCGAAAGCCAAGCCGACAAGGACCAGCATGGCCGCGCAGAGGGGCGTAACGAATCGGCGGCTTGGCGAGGGCGGGGGGCGTCGCGAGGAATTCACCATCGAGCCGTCATAGCATCCGCGGCTACCCGAAAGGGAGCCGCCGCGAGCCATCGACCTAGGGCGCCCCAATGCGTTATAATCAGGGCGAGCGCGCTA
Organism: Caulobacteraceae bacterium; assembly: GCA_036511515.1. Lineage (GTDB taxonomy): Bacteria > Pseudomonadota > Alphaproteobacteria > Caulobacterales > Caulobacteraceae > Acaudatibacter. The sequence goes on from DATCCB010000092.1 coordinate 16,734, forward strand.
TCCCGAGTGCCTGTTCCTGGAATCGACAAGAGGCCGCATGGCGAAAGAAGAACTGTTGGAACTGCCCGGCACGGTGAGCGAACTGCTCCCCAACGCCACCTTCCGCGTCAAGCTGGAGAACGAACACGAGATCATCGCCCATACGGCCGGCAAAATGCGCAAGAACCGCATCCGGGTGCTGGCGGGCGACAAGGTTCTGGTCGAGATGACCCCCTACGACTGGAGCAAGGGGCGCATAACCTATCGCTTCAAGTGAGCCCCAGCGCTCGGCTTGAACGCACGCCCGCCCCGGCGTAGCTGGAAGGGGCCGATGAATATCCTCAAGGATCGACGGTTCGTCATCGCCGTCGGCGCCGCTCTGGCGCTGGCCGCGGGCCTCGCCGTCGCCGCGTTGATGGTTGCCCGCGCCGCTGGCCCCAGCGCGCCACCCCCCGCTTCCCAGGCCGGCCTCGTGGTGCAGACGGGGCGCGACGACGACGTCAAGCTCGATCCTGGACGCCCCCTGCGCTGCTTCGTCGGCGGGCAGTTCGCCGGCGAGCTGGCGCTCGGCGAATGCGCGCGGCGCAACGGCGTGGCCACCGGCGCCCTGGATGTCGGCCTCGATCCCTCCGGGGCCCTGGCGGCGTCGAGCGGGGTTTCCAGCGATATCACCCCCTTGCCGCCGCAGGCGGTGACGTCGCTGGTCAGCCCCGCCGCATCGCCCGATGCGGTCGCCCAGGCGCCATTTTCGACGCCCGGCCTTCCGAACGCCGCGCATCCGCCCGCCGGATGCCTGGCCTATGGCCCCGGCGGCTGGGTGAAGGTGAGCGCGGGGGGAAGCCTCGGCGCCTGCGTCCAGGCGCTCTATGCGGGCCGATGCGAGCGGCCGGGCGCCGCCGCCTACGGCCGATGGGCCGACCGGACCCTGCGCCTGACCGCCGGCCGGGTCGAAATCTCAAGCGACAACCGCAACTTCCACACCCTGGTCGAGCAGGGGCCGGACTGCGACCTTCCCCCTTCCTAGCCGGCGGCTTTCCTTGCGCCTCGCCTGTCGGGTAGAGTGTCCAGATGCCGCATATCCTTCCGATCGTCGCAAGCCTCGCCGTCCTTGGGCTCTGCGCCTGCCAAAAGCAGATAGAAGCGCCAACCGATCGCGGCGTCTGCTGGCACATGGCCGTGGCGCCGGGCGGGGCGATCAAATTCAACAAGCTGGCGGAGAACCAGCCCGATCTCGAACACTGCGCCGCCCAGATCGAAGCCATGCGCGTGCGTTTCCTGGGGCTCGGCTCGGGGCAGACCGAGGTCACCGGCGCCTATCAGGGCCAGTTCCTGTTCCTGCAGCCCGAGGGCGCCTTCACCTCCCAGACTTTCGATGGCCACCACTACCCGTTCCTGGTCCGCACCGGCGACGGACGCCTGGCCGTGCCCGGCGCGATGCCGGCCGGTCCGGGCTAGAACAAAACCAGAACATCCCCGTTGCGCGGCAGCGGGAAACTGCTAGGGTGCCGGCGGATTCCGGCGCGCGTGGTCGCCGGGCGAGCGAGGGAGAAGGAAGACAATGTCCGGTAGCGTCAACAAGGTCATTCTGGTCGGCAATCTTGGCCGGGACCCAGAGGTGCGAACCCTCAACTCGGGCGATCGCGTGGCCAGTTTCACCATGGCGACCTCGGAAAACTGGCGGGACCGCACGTCCGGCGAGCGGAAGGAAAAGACCGAGTGGCACCGGGTGTCGATCTTCAACGACAACTTGGTCAAGATCGCCGAGAACTATCTGCGCAAAGGCTCCAAGGTCTACATCGAGGGCGCGTTGCAGACGCGCAAATACACCGACGCATCGGGGGTCGAAAAGCAGTCCACCGAGATCGTGCTGCAGAAATTTCGCGGCGAGCTGACCATGCTCGACGGCAAGGGCGATGGCCCCGAGCGCGGAGAGGCTGACGCCGGCAACTTTTCCAGCGGCCCCCGCACCCAGAGCGCCGGCCCCAAGGAAAACTTCACCGCCGACCTCGACGACGAAATTCCGTTCTAAGAAATTCCTCCCCCTCAAGCGCAGCGCCACGGGGGAGGGGGACCGCCCGCAAAGCGGGTGGGGGAGGGGGCGCTTGGCTCAGCGCCCCTTCCGTCACGGCGCAAGAAAGAGGCGCCGCGCCACCTCCCCCGCGATAAGGCGGGGGAGGAGTTTACCACTCCCGCGAAACTGGCTTTCGCGCGCGTCGGATGCTAGAAAAGGGCCGGACATTCGGCGTCCGATTCTGATCGCGAAACTCCCCATTTGACCGACGAGACGACCATACCGCCCGATGACGGCCGGCGGGGGCATGTCACCCCCATCCTGATCGAAGACGAGGTGCGCCGGTCGTTCCTCGACTACGCCATGAGCGTCATCGTCAGCCGCGCCCTGCCCGATGTGCGCGATGGCCTCAAGCCGGTCCAGCGGCGCATTCTCTATTCGATGGGCGAGCAGGGCCACACGCCGGACCGCCCCTACGTCAAGTCGGCCCGCGTGGTCGGCGACGTCATGGGCAAGTACCATCCCCACGGCGATCTTTCGATCTACGACACCCTGGTGCGCATGGCCCAGCCGTTCTCGATGGGCCTCTTGCTGATCGACGGGCAGGGCAACTTCGGATCGGTCGACAACGATCCTCCGGCGGCGATGCGCTACACCGAGTGCCGCCTGACGCGCGCGTCGATGGCCATCCTCGCCGATCTCGATCTCGACACCGTCGATTTCCAGGAGAACTACGACGGCAAGGAACGCGAGCCGAGCGTTCTGCCATCTCGCATTCCGAATCTCCTGGTCAATGGCGCCGGCGGCATCGCCGTCGGCATGGCCACCAATATTCCCCCGCATAACCTCGGCGAGATCGTCGATGCCTGCCTGGCGCTGATCGACGATCCGGAGATGGCGACAGAGGCCCTGCTGGACATCGTGCCAGGCCCCGACTTTCCCACCGGGGGCGAGATCATCGGCCGCACGGGCGCGCGCCAGGCGCTGTTGACCGGCCGTGGTTCGGTGATCGTCCGCGGCGTGGCGACGATCGAGGAGATCCGCAAGGATCGCGAGGCGATCATCATCACCGCCATACCGTACCAGGTGAACAAGGCCGCGCTGGTCGAGCGGATCGCCGACCTGGTCCGCGAAAAGCGCATCGAGGGCATCGGCGACCTGCGCGACGAGAGCGACCGAACCGGCATGCGCGTGGTCATCGAGCTCAAGCGCGATGCCAGTGGCGAGGTGGTTCTGAACCAGCTCTACCGCTTCACCCCATTGCAGAGCTCCTTCGGGGTCAACGCCCTGGCCCTCAATCGCAGTCGCCCCGAGCACATGGGCCTGCGCCAGATGCTGACCGCGTTCATCGACTTCCGCGAGGAGGTGGTCATCCGGCGAACGCGCCACGAGCTTTCCAAGGCCCGCGATCGGGCCCACGTGCTCGTCGGCTTGGCCATCGCCGTGGCCAACATCGACGAAGTCATCCACATCATCCGCAGCTCCAGGGATCCGGCCGAGGCGCGGGAAAGGCTGGTGGCCCGCGACTGGCCGACCGGCGACATGAACCCGCTGATCGCGCTGATCGCCGATCCGCGCACGGTGATCCTGGCCGACGGCCAGGTGCGGCTGACCGACGATCAGTCCCGCGCCATCCTGGCCCTGACCCTTTCGCGCCTGACCGGTCTTGGCCGCGAGGAGATTCTCGAAGAAGCCAGGGAGCTCGCCGCAGCCATCCAAGCCCATCTCGATCTCCTGTCGTCGCGTGATGCGATCATGGCCGTGGTCCGCGGCGAACTGGTCGAGGTGCGCGAAGCCTTCGCCGTGCCGCGTCGCAGCCTGATCGTCGAAGGCGACGCCGACGTCGAGGACGAGGATCTCATCGCCCGCGAGGAGATGGTCATCACCGTCACCCACGGGGGCTACGTCAAGCGCACGGCGCTCGCCACCTATCGCACCCAGCGCCGGGGCGGGAAGGGGCGATCGGGCATGTCGACCAAGGAGGAGGATGCGGTTACGCGCGTGTTCTCAGCCTCGACGCACGCGCCGATGCTGTTCTTTTCGTCCGGCGGCAAGGTCTACAAGCTCAAGGTCTGGCGTCTGCCGATGGGCGCGCCCAACTCGCGGGGCAAGGCGTTCGTCAACCTGTTTCCCATCGAGCCTGGCGAGACGATGACCTCGATCCTCACCCTGCCCGAAGACGAGGCCAGCTGGCAGGGGCTGGACGTGATCTTCGCGACCCGCTCGGGCAGTGTGCGCCGAAACAAGCTTTCGGACTTCGTGCAGGTCAACCGCAACGGCAAGATCGCCATGAAGCTCGACGACGGCGATGGCATCGTCGGGGTAGGCCTGGGGACGGGCGCGCAGGATGTGCTGCTGACCACCGCCCTTGGCCGCTGCATCCGTTTTTCGATCAACGATCTGCGCGTGTTCGCCAGCCGCGATTCGACCGGCGTGCGCGGCGTTCGCCTGGCCGCGGGCGACAGCGTCATCTCGATGGCCATCCTTCGCGCGGTCGCCGCCACGCCAGCGGAGCGCGGGGCCTATATCAAGCATGCTACCGCCATGCGCGCCGCGGCCAATGGCGAGAGCGACGAGCCCGCGACGCCCGCGCCGGACGAGGCCGAGGAGGGCGAAGGCGCCGAACAGGCGCCGGTGAGCCTCTCGGTCGACCGCATCGCCGAGTTGGGCGCCGGCGAGGAATTCATCCTCACCGTCTCGTCGGAGGGTTTTGGCAAGCGGACCTCCGCCTACGACTATCGGCGGACCGGCCGCGGCGGACAGGGCCTGATCGCCCACGACCTGACGCGAAGGGGCGGCCGCCTGGTCGCCTCGTTTCCCGTCGACGAATCCGACGAGTTGCTGCTGGTCACCGACCAGGGCCAACTGATCCGGGTGCCGGTCGGCGGCATTCGCATCGCCGGGCGCAACACCCAGGGCGTGACCATCTTCCGCACGGCCGAGAACGAGCACGTGGTCTCGGTCGAAAGGCTCGAAGGCGAGGCTGCCGATGACGCCGATGCGCAGAGCGGGGATGCTGACATCGCCGATGCCCAGAGCGACGACGGGGAGGCAGGATGATGCGGATTGGTCTCTATCCCGGCACGTTCGATCCGACGCATAACGGTCATGTCGATCTGGTTAGGCGGGCGCTTACCCTGGTCGATCGGCTGGTCATCGGCGTTGCGGTCAACAGCGGCAAGGGGCCGATGTTCACGGTCGAGGAGCGCGTCGAGATCCTCAAGGAGGAGACCGCCGTCTTCGCCAACGTCGGTGAGATCCGCGTCCATCCCTACGAGGGACTGACCTTGAGCGCCGCGCGTGATGTCGGCGCCACGGTGCTCCTGCGGGGCCTGCGCTCGGGCGCCGACTTCGAGTTCGAGTTTCAGATGACGGCGATGAACCAGCAGCTCGACCGCGAGATCGAGACCGTGTTCCTGATGGCCGATCCCCGACACCAGGCCATCGCCTCGCGCCTGGTCAAGGAGATCGTCCAGCTGGGCGGCGATGTTTCGCCGTTCGTGCCCGAGGGCGTGAACCGCCGGCTGCTGGCCAAGGTCGGCCGCGGCTGAACGCGGCGGCGAGAGGCCTTGTCGCAGGCGACGCGGCGGTCTAGGCGAGGCGCCATGAAGTTCGCTTTCGCGTTCGCCGTCTGCGTCGCCCTGATCACCATTGGCGCGGGCGAGGCTTCGGCGGCGCCGGCCGTGCCCGCCGAGTCGGACTGGCGGACCCCCGATCCCCAGAACGTGCTGGTCATCGATACCAACAAGGGTCGGATCATCGTCGAGATGAGCCCCCTGGCGGCGCCGGCGCACGTCCAGCGGGTGCGCGAACTGGCGCGGGCGGGATTCTACGACGGCCAGAGTTTTTTCCGCGTGGTCACCGGCTTCATGGACCAGACCGGCGATCCGAAGAACGACGGCACCGGGGGCTCCGGCAAGCCCAATCTGGCGGCCGAATTCAGCTTCCGGCGCGACGCGGCGACGCCGATCGTCGTCGTGGCGCGGGTGGGCGGCGTTGAAACGGGCTTTCTAGGCAGCCTGCCCGTGGTCGGCCAGACCATCGATCTGGGACTGATCACCGTCGACCATAAGGTCAAGGCCTGGGGGACCTTCTGCCCCGGCGTCGCCGGCATGGCCCGCTCGGCCGCCGAGGACAGCGCCAACAGCCAGTTCTTCCTGATGCGCGACGCGACCCCCAATCTCGACCAGAAGTATACCGCCTGGGGACGGGCGATATCGGGCCTGGACGTGATCCGCGCGATCAAGGTCGGCGAGCCGGTCCCGGCGCCGCAGGACCGCATGCTGACCGTGCGGGTCCTGGCCGACATGCCGGCGGCGCAGAGGCCCAGCGTGCGCGTGATCGATCCGGCCGGCGCCTGGTTCAAGGCCACGGCCGCCGACGTGCGCGCCAAACATCCCGATGACTTCACGCCATGCGACATCGATCTTCCCGTGCAAGTAAAGTGAGGTAACCCCTTGAGCGAGCCTGAAAACACCCTGGTGATGACCCTGCCCGCCGGCCCGGTGACCATCCGTCTGCGCCCCGACCTGGCCCCTGGCCACGTGCAGCGGATCAAGGAGCTGGCCAATGAGGGCTTCTATGACGGCGTCGCCTTCCACCGGGTCATTCCGGGCTTCATGGCCCAGGGCGGCGATCCGCGCGGCACCGGCGGCGGCGGGTCGACCAGGCCGAACCTGAAATCCGAGTTTTCGAGCCAGCCGCATGTGCGGGGCGTCTGTTCCATGGCCCGGACCAACGATCCCAACTCGGCCAACAGCCAGTTCTTCATCTGCTTCGCCGACGCAAGGTCACTGGACAACAAATACACCGTCTGGGGTGAGGTCACCTCGGGCATGGAGCATGTCGACGCCCTGCCCAAGGGCGAACCGCCCCGAGAGCCCGGCAAGATCGTTTCGATGCGGGTGGACGAGGCGGGCTAAGCGTTTCCGACCAGATTGGTTTGGCCTTGCGCCCCTTCCGTCACGGCGCAAGCAAAAGCGCCGCGCCACCTTCCCCGCTTCGCGGGGCAGGAGTTTACAAATTCCTCACCCGCGCAGCGGGGGAGGGGGACCGCCGGCGCAGCCGGTGGTGGAGGGGGCGCAAGGCGGCCCTCGACCTGCACGGAACAGGCCCTAAGGCCTGGTCAGCACCACCACGACGGGAAAGTGGTCAGAGCCGACCTTTGGACCACGGCGGGCGCTCACCGTCCGCCAGGCTTGGCCGGCATAGATGTGATCGATCGGCAGGAAGGGCCCGGGAATTTTGAGCCGCCGGCGGGTGACCGGCGCCGCCGGCCAGGTGAAGATGGCCCGCGTTCGCCGCTCGAGGCCAAACCGCGCATCCTGTCGGCGCAGGAAAAACGACCACGGCGTCGAATTGAAATCTCCGGCCACGATCAGGCTGCGGCGGTCGAACTGGCTGGCGAACTCGGCCAGCCGCGCGGCTTGCGCCGCCTGCGGGCCCGGCGGGAACGGCCAGCGATAGTGCGTGCCGATGACCGTAAAGCCGTCAGCGCCGGGGAAGGTGGCCCAGGCGCCCCACCAGCGGGCCGGCGTCCCCGGCGAGGCAAGGCCGCCACCCGCCGACGGTTGCAGCTTCGAGAGGATGGTCGTCGGACAGGCGCGCGGCGGATCGCAGGTGGTCGAGAACGGATATTGCCCCTTCAGGGCGATGGGAATTGAGGCCGCGGCCTGTTGCGCTTCCTCGACCACGACGATGTCGGGATTTTCGGCGGCTATCCAGCGGGCCGTCGCCGCGGCGTCGGTATTGCGATCCCAGAGGTTGAACTGGACGATCTTCAAGGTCCGCGCGCCGGGCGTTGCGTGGTCCTGGGTGAGCCGCGCGATCAGCTCGGGGACGACGAGCAGCCCGCAGATCGCAACCGCCAGGCCAGCGCAGATCAGCGTGACGCGATTGGGCGGACCGCCGGCCAGGCCGATCAGCAACGCCGCCGCCGCGCCGGCCAGATAAAACGGGGCGAAGTGGGTGAAGATGTCCAGTCTGCCGCTGACCGCGCCCCCCAGGCACAGCAGCGCCGCCAGGGCCGAGGCGATGGCCAGAACCAGGGTCGCCGCGCGGATGGCCTCCATGAGGGCGTGCATACAAAGGTTCGCGGCCCCGCCATAGCCCCAGGGCAACGAGTCCGGGTTAACAAGCGGTAGCTTGTAGGATTTCGAGACGATAGGCTGGATTTCGGTCGGCTCGTTTTCGGCGGAGCTTGATGGACCGCCTGTCGTTGACGTGGCGTACGAGATTGAGTGCGAAGTGCCTGACGACGGCCATGTTTTTTGCTCCGTGCCCTTTTCGCAGTCGCGAGGCGTCTTCGTTGAAGGTGACGTCGAGCACCCAGTGGAGGGAGTTCTCGATGCGCCAATGTTCGCGGACGGCGTGGCCGAGTTCCTTGGCGCTCATGAGCCTTGAGGCGATGAAGTAGCGTGTCTGTCTGCGGCAGTAATTGCTCAGTTGGGTTCTGGTCTCGACCCTGGCGACGGCGGCGACCTGGGGGAATCGGTGTTCACCGGGGAAGCGGCGCTGGCCATTGAGCCAGTCGATATCGCGAGAGACGAAGATCCTGCGCTCCTCGATCCGACCATGACCCTTGTCGACATCGACATCATGGTCCAACGCCTCCTTGGGAGCATCAGCGAAGAAGCGCTCGACCTCGTCGCGCAGGCCGGGCTGGTTGGCCTTGACCGCGAGAAGGTAGTCGGCGTCGCAGACGACGATCTCGGCGGCGATCTTGGGGTTGCAGGCCACCGCATCGACGGTCACCAGCGCTCCCTTCAGTGAGTCGGTGACAGTCAGCTTTCCCAGAAGCGCGGAGATCGCCTCGACCTCGCCGCCCTTGTCCGCCGTGGCCTCCTGGCCGAGCACCAGTCGGGTGTTGGTGGCGAAGGCCGAGACCAGGTGCAGCGGGGCCGCGCCGGCGGCGCGATCGTGGCTTCGTCGAGACGTCTTGCCGTCGAGGGCCACCTGGCCGGGCCGTTCGGGCCAGCACTGGGCGACCCAGGCGCGGAAGCAGGCCGCGAACAACTCCGGATCGATCCGGTTCATAAGCGCGCGCAGCCAGTCCGCGCACGGCACGCCCCAATGGTATTCCAAGAACCGCCGCAGGAACGGCAGGTTCGCCTCGCCCCAATCGGCGATGTCCTCATAGTCGTCGCACGAGCAGACCGTCGCGCACACCACCAGGAAAAGCACCTCCCGCAGCGGATACATCACCCTGCTCGCGGCGCGGTCGTCCCGGACCCGGGCCAGGTGGTCCAGCAACAGCCGCAGACGCGGCTTGGGCAGCGATAGCTCGTCCATCCCGATCCTCCCGAATCAAACGATCCAAGAGAATCATCCCCGCCGCCGCCCCGATAGCTCCCCGTCAACCCTCAAAGCGCGTTAACCCGAACTCGGAGCCCTGGCCATAGCCCAAGGATGCTTGACGCTGTCGCGTCAGGCGGCTTAGCCACCGACCATGCGCCTGGCCGATTTCGATTTCGATCTGCCCGCCGATCTCATCGCCCTGCGCCCAGCCCAGCCACGGGATGCCGCGCGACTATTGGTCGTCGACGCGGCCGGAAGGCTGTCGGATCGGGCCATCGCGGATCTGCCCGGCCTGCTCGAGCCCGGCGACGCGCTGGTATTCAACGACACCCGGGTCATCGCCGCGCGCCTGACCGGCGTGCGCGTCAGGGGCGAGGGCCGGGCGCGGATCGAGGCGACCTTGCTCCGGCGCCTGACGTCTTCGCGCTGGAGCGTGTTGGCGCGGCCCGCCAAGCGTCTGGCGATCGGCGATCGCATCGCCTTTGGCGAGGGAAACGAGCGCGCCTGCTTTCTGGGCGCGCTCGACGCCACGGTCACGGCCAGGGGCGACGGCGGAGAGGTGACTCTGGATTTCGATCTGGCGGGCCCCGACCTCGACTTGGCCATAGCCGATCGGGGGGGCGTGCCCTTGCCGCCCTACATCGCCGCGCGGCGGAGTGCGGACGATCGCGACCGCGACGACTATCAGACCGTGTTCGCCCGCGCCGACGGCTCGGTCGCCGCGCCTACGGCTGGACTGCATTTCACCCAAGAGCTGCTGGAGCGGCTGCGGGCGAGGGGCGTCAGCACTCATTTCGTGACGCTTCACGTCGGGGCGGGCACCTTCCTGCCGGTGAAGAACGAGACCATCGCCGATCACCCCATGCATGCCGAATTTGGCGAGGTTTCCGCAGGCGTGGCCGAGCGCCTCAACGCCGTGCGCGCGGCGGGTAGCCGGATCGTCTGCGTCGGCACCACCAGCCTTCGCCTGCTGGAAAGCGCCGCCGATCCGGCCGGCGTGATCGGCGCCTTTGCCGGGGATACGGCGATCTTCATCACCCCCGGCTATCGCTTCCGATGCGCCGACGCCCTGGTCACCAACTTTCACCTGCCCCGCTCGACGCTTTACATGCTGGCCTGTGCGTTCAGCGGCATGGCGGCGATGGGCGGCGCCTACGCCCACGCCATCGCGGCCCGGTATCGGTTCTATTCCTACGGAGACGCCTGCCTGCTCTGGCGAAAAATCTGATGCATCTTCCGACCCGATTGGCCGGGCCTTGCGCCCCTTCCACCCCCGCGCTTGCAGCGCGGCGGTCCCCCTTCCCCGCTGCGCGGGGCAGGAGTTTAGAAATTCCTCCCTCGCAAGCGAAGCGCGGCGGGGGAGGGGGACCGCCCGCGAAGCGGGTGGTGGAGGGGGCGCAAGGCGGCAATCATCCTGGTCGGAGTCTGCCCTAGTGGGCGCCTTTCCGTTTCACCTCGAGGCGACTGACGGCGCGGCGCGCGCCGGACGGTTCGAGACGCCCCGCGGCGCGATCGAAACGCCGGCCTTCATGCCGGTGGGCACAGCCGGAACCGTCAAGGCTCTGACGCTGGATCAGGTGCGCGCGGCGGGGGCCAGGATCCTGCTTGGCAACACCTATCACCTGATGCTGCGGCCCGGCGCCGAGCGGGTCGCCAGATTGGGCGGCCTGCACCGCTTCATGGGCTGGGAGGGTCCGATCCTGACCGATTCCGGCGGCTTCCAGGTGATGAGCCTGGCCAAGATCGCCAAGGTCGGGGAGGCGGGCGTCGAGTTCCAGAGCCACATCGACGGCGCTCGCCATGCGCTAAGCCCCGAGCGTTCGATCGCCATCCAGGCCGACCTGATGGGCGCCGACATCGCCATGCAGCTCGACCAGTGCATCGCCTGGCCCGCGGATGAAGAGGCCGCCGCGGCCGCGCTGAGGCTGTCGGCCCGCTGGGGGATGCGCTGCAAGGCGGCCTTCGGCGCGCGCGACGGCCAGGCGCTGTTCGGCATCCAGCAGGGATCGACCTTCGAGGCCCTGCGGCGGGAGTCCTCGCAACGCCTGCTTGAGACCGGCTTCGACGGTTACGCCATCGGCGGCCTGGCGGTCGGCGAGGGTCACGACGCCATGTGCGGGGTCCTGGACTACGCGGTCGATTTGCTGCCCGCCGATCGGCCGCGCTATCTGATGGGCGTCGGCAAGCCCCCCGATCTGGTCGAGGCGGCAGCGCGCGGCGTGGACCTGTTCGATTGCGTGCTACCCACCCGCAGCGGCCGTCACGGCCAGGCCTTCACCCGGGATGGGCCGATCCACCTCGGCAATGCCCGTTTCGCCGATGACGACGCGCCGCTCGACGCAGCCAATGCCTGCCCGGCCAGCGCCAACTATTCGAAGGCCTATCTGCACCATCTGGTCAAATCGAAGGAGATTCTCGGCCAGGTGCTGCTCTCCTGGCACAATCTTGCGTTCTATCATGGGCTCATGGACGGCCTGCGCGGCGCCATCCGCGAGCATCGGCTGGAGGTCTTCCGCCGATCCTTTCAGGCGCGCTACCGGGCCCCCGCCGATCAACCGACGGCCGGTTCGCCTATCTGATCGGATATTCGGGCCGGGTGTCATTCTGTTCCGGGGCAGGGGCCATGCCGACGTAATGGCGCGGGGTCGCCGGTGGGATACAGCGCTGCGCTTCACCCAGACCCTTGAGGTATCCCCGGCGGGTGCTGCCGGCGAGGATGGCGGCGAGAACCAGCCGATCATGCTTCTCGGCCCCGGAAAGGGTGCGGAAGAATCCGCTGTAGGGCAGAAGGCTCTCGGCCGCCGTGTGCATCAGGGAAAGGACGAGCGATCCGCTTTTCTGCCCGATGGTGCGCGACCCCGACGGCGGCGCGTCCAGATCAACGCCGAGAGCCGCGGTCAGCGCGTCGACCTCGTCGGCGATCTTGGCGCAGCTCGCCGGCGAGGGACGGGCGTACGGGTCCTGCATGGCCGTCATCAGGATCGGCGGTATCTCGGCCTGCGTCAGGTTGAGATCGTGCAGAGGCGCGGACGCGGCGCTCTGGACATTCGCCCTGCCCGCCTGATCTGGGGTCTGCAGAGGCGCCGGCCGCGCGCTTTGCTCAGCCGGCGGAGCATCGGACGGCGGCGGATAGTCCGGCTGAGCAAGGCTCGGCGCGGCGACCGCGATCAATAACGGCGCCACCATGCAAGCTACAAACACTCGACTGCGCATGAGGCCTTTTAGCGCGGCGCCCTATGCCTAGCCAAGCGCCCGCGGCGCCTGATCGGCTTGCGGCCTTGGCAAGGCCCCGACTATGGTCCCGCCGCTCCGGGCCGGTAGCTCAGTGGTAGAGCACTCGACTTTTAATCGAGTGGTCGTGGGTTCGACCCCCACCCGGCCTACCACGACCGCGCCCGGCCGTTTGCGTCGTGTCTTTGCGGCCACTAGAAGTCGCCCACCGCGGGGGCGCGGGGAATCTTGAGCGTGAGACGAACGGGATGGGCCATCGTCGCCAGTCTAGCGGCGCTGCTCGGCGCCTCTGCCGCCGCCGCTCCCGCTTTCGCGGCTGACGACAAGGCGGCGCTCCAGGGCGACCTCGATGGAACGTTGCGCGCCGAACTGCGGGCGGCCATCGGCGACGCCAAGACCCGGCCGGCGAGCCCTTTCGAAGCGCGCCGGAGAGCCAGGGAGGCGGCCGCCGACGCCATCGCCCTGCTGCGCTCTGAGGGCTATTACGAAGCCGAGGTCCTGCCCGACATCTCCCAAAGCCAGCCGCCGGCGCCCATCGTGCGCGTCACCCCTGGCGTCCGCTTCCATTTTCTCGCCGCCTCGCTCGAATGGGTGGGGCCGCCTCCCGATGGCGCCGCAGCCGGCGCGGCCGCGCGGGCAGTGGGGCTCGCCAACGGCGAACCTGGGCGCGCCGCCGATGTCCTGGCCGCCGAAGGACGGCTGGTCGCCCTGCTCCAGAAACGCGGCTATGCCGACGCTCAGGCGACACCGCGCGCGGTGGTGGTCGACCACCAGACTCACAGCGTCCAGCCCACCCTGAAGCTCGCCGCCGGCGATCGGGTGCATCTGGGGGGCGTGAAGCTGGTCACCACAGGGAAAATCAAGCCGGCGTGGGTCCGCGGACTGGCCACATGGCGGCCGGGCGCCGTCTACGATCCCAAATACCTCGCCGAGCTCGAGCGGCGGCTGTCCGGCGCGGGGGTCTTCGATTCGGTGACCGTGGCCCTGGCGCCCGCCGAGGATGCCGTCGATGGCCGGCGACCGGTGCTGGTCAGCATCGCCGACAGGCCGCGCCGGACCGTCGAGCTTGGCGCCGGCTATTCGACCAGCGAAGGCTCCGGGATCGACGGCAAGTTCCTGCTCTACAATCGCCTGCGCCGCGCCGACACCCTGACCCTGTCGGCGCGCCTCTACGACATCCAGCAAAAGCTCGATCTCGAACTCGATCTGCCGGGCTGGAGGAGGCCCGACCAGACGCTGATCATCGGCGGGGGGCCTGTTCGCGATCGGACAGCGGCCTATGACGATGTCGGTGGCGGCGTGCGCCTGGATGTCGAGCGGCGTTTTTCCAGAACATCGTACATTACCGTCGGCGGCGCGCTCGACTATGCGTCGACGACTGAGAAGTCGGCGGTCAATCTTCTCGCCACGCCCGTCGGCGAGAAGCTGAATCTGATCGTCGCCACGACCTTGGGGGCCTTCGCCGTCGACCGGTCCAATGATCCGCTGGATCCCACGCGCGGCTGGCGCTTCGAGGCGCAGGCCGAACCGACCCTGATCGGCGGCGATCGCAATCTCGTCTATCTGAAGACCCAGGTTCAGGCGAGCGGCTACCTGCCGCTCAACGAGTCCGACGCCACGGTGATCGCCGCGCGGGTGAAGGTCGGCGCGATCCTTGGCGGGGACATTCCGACCGTGCCGGCCGATCGACGCTTTTTCGCAGGCGGCGGGGGTTCAGTCAGGGGTTACGGCTACCAGGAAGTGGGACCAAGGCTTTCGGACAACACCCCTGAAGGCGGCCTGTCGCTGTTCGAGGGCTCGCTGGAGGCGCGCCAAAGGCTTTCGGCGCGATGGGGCGTCGTCGCCTTCGCGGACGTAGGCGCGGTAGGCGAGGGACCCACGCCGAGCTTCGCCAGCGTCAGTGCGGGCGCGGGCGTCGGGGTTCGTTACGATCTCGGATTTGGCCCGCTGCGGCTGGATATCGCCACACCGCTCAATCCGCGCAAGGGCGACTCGCCGATCCAGCTCTATATCAGCATCGGGCAGAGCTTTTAGATGGCCGCCGGCCCTCCGCACCGACCACTGGCCGCGCCGGCGTGGCTGATCATCGCCGCCGTGGTTCTCGTCGCGATCATCGGGGCGGTGGCGATGACCTTGCGTTACGCCCCGCTGACGACCGTCGGCCGCGATTTCGTCGAAGCCCAGGTTGACGGCCTGAAGGTCGGGCGATTGGGGCGATTGAAGATCGCGGGCGTGCGCGGCGACCCGTGGCGCCGGTTCACGGTCGCGCGACTGACCATCGCCGACACGCAAGGCATCTGGCTCGATGCCCGCGATCTGACCGTGCAGTGGCGCTGGCGGTCGCTGTTGCAACGTCGCTTCCACGTCGACTTCGTCGCGGCGAGAACGGTCGAGGTGTTGCGTCGACCGGTTCTGAGCGCTCCCGAACGACCACGCCGATCCCCGCTGGCGATAGATGTGAACCGTGCATCGGCGCGGGTCGTCCTAACGCCGGCTTTCTCGGGCACGCGGGGCGTCTTTGACGTTGGCGGCGTTCTTCAGAGGGAGCGAAGCGGCAGTGCGCGCGGCGCCCTGGTCGCACTGAGCGCGCTGCATCGCGGCGATTTCCTGCGCGCGCGCTTCGATCTTCATCGGTCCAGGCAGCTTCTGCTGGTCGCCACCGCGCGGGAGGCCGTCGGCGGGGCCCTGGCGGGCGCGCTGGGTCTGCCCGCCGATCAGCCGTTCAGCCTTTCGGCACGTGCAAACGGGTCGATGGGCGCCGGCAGCTTTTCGGTAATCGCCACGAGCGGTCCAAGTTCGCCCCTGGCGGCGCTGGGCGCCTGGAGCGGCGCGGGCGGCTGGGCGCGGGGCGAGGTGCAGCTGGCGTCTTCACGGCTGCTCGCCCCCTATCAGGCCGCCCTTGGGCCACAGGTCCGCTTCGCGATGGCGGGACGAAGGGCGGCCGATGGTTTCTACGCGCTCGATCTGACCGCCCAAAGCCGCAACGCCGGCCTTTCGGCTCGCGGCGAGGCGGACATCGGTCGGCGTTCCACCGGACCCGGGGGCATAGCCTTCGACGCCCGCGTGGCCGACGCCGGCGCGATCTTCCCCGGCCCCACGCTGGGCCCGATGCGGGTCGTCGGCGGGCTTGGCGGCGACGCTGCCCGCTGGTCGGCGGTCGGCAAGGTCACCCTGGCAGGGCTTCGGCAAGGCGGGTTCAGCCTGACCAGCGTGTCAGGGCCGGTTCGGCTGGAGGCGAAAGCCGGGGCCATCGACATAAGTCTTGCCGCCACGGGCGCAGGGGGACGCGGCGGCGGCTTGGCTGCGGCGCTGCTGGGCGCCGCGCCGCGCGTGACGGCCGATGCGACGCGGTTCGCCGACGGCAGGATGCTGATCCGCCGGCTGCATGTGATCGGCGCGGGCGCCAAGGTCCAGGCCGAGGGCAGGGTGGGTCTTTTCGGCGATCTTTCCTTCAGCGGCCAGGCGAACATGGCCAATCTGGCCGCCGCCAAGTCCGGGGCCAAGGGCGTCATCCTGGCCAGCTGGTCGGCGAAACAGGCGGGAACCGACAGGCCGTGGTCATTCAGCATTGACGCAAAAGCCAGCGATTTCGCCTCCGGTCTGGCCGAGGCCGACCGTCTGCTTGGCGGGTCGCCGCGACTTTCCGCCAAGGCCAGCTATGACCGGGGAATCGTCGCCATCAGCCACGCGAGCCTGGGCGGGGCCGCCGGCGCCGTCACGGCGGCGGGGCAGATGGGTCCCGGCGGCGCGCTGAGGCTCAAACTCGACTGGCGTGCGCGCGGGCCGCTGGACCTTGGGCCGTTGGAAATCGCCGGCGCGGCTGTCGGTTCGGGCGCCCTTACCGGAACCCTGACCAGCCCACGCGCGGATCTGCTGGCGGATTTCGACCATGTCGATCTGCCCTATCTGCCACTGGACAAGGCCCATCTGGTTCTTAGCTTTCTCGGCGGCGACGCCGGCGCGAATGGCCGGTTTTCACTCACCGGAGACAGCGCCTATGGACCGGCCGCCGGTTCGGCGCGGTTCGCGTTTGCTCCGAAGGGCGTGGATGTCTCGGCATTGGCGGTGAACGCCGCTGGGGTGACCGCCGCCGGCTCGCTGGCCCTGCGCGACAACGCGCCCTCCTCAGCCGACCTACGCCTCACCGCCGGACCGGGCGCCCTGCTCAGCGAAGGGCGCGCAACCGGGACCCTGCGCATAGTCGATGCCTCAGGCGGCGCGCGCGCGGCGTTCACGCTGGAGGCGGCCAATGCCGTGCTGCGGCAAGGCGCCTTGGCGGTGAAAAGCCTGAAAGTGTCGGCCGACGGCCCCCTCGCCCGGCTGCCCTATGTCGCCAGCGCCCAGGGCGTCGCGCCAAGCGGGCCCTGGAAGATCGCCGGCGCCGGGCTCATCACCGAGACGCCGGGCGGGCGGCTGGCGACCTTCAGCGGCGACGGCCGCGCCCGCGGGATCGGCCTGCGTACGCTTGAGCCCGCGGAAATCCGGTTCGAGAGCGGCGGCCTATTCGCCCGCCTGCGCCTTGGGGCGGGCGCGGGCCGCGCCAATATCGACGTGGCCCAGACGAAGGGGACGATGACCGCCAGCGCCAGTCTCTCCGACCTTGGCTTGAACCTGATCAATGCCGATCTTATCGGGCGCATCGACGCCAATCTGACTTTGGCGGGGGCAGGCCCTGATCTTCACGGCCAGATGGATGCGCGGCTGACCGGCGCGGGGGGCCGCGATCTGGCCGAAGCGGCTCCGGTTGACGGCGTGATCAAGGCAAGTCTGGCCGGCGGGTCCCTGACCGTGGACGCGGCGCTGACCAACGCCTCTGGCCTCAGGGCCCGGACCGACATCGTGCTTCCCGCTGAGGCTTCAGCGGCGCCGTTCCGCATCGCCATCAATCGTACCCGTGCCCTGAGCGGCCAATTCGCGGTCAATGGCGAACTTAGACCGGTCTGGGACCTGCTGATGGGCGGCGATCGATCCCTTGCCGGCCGGCTCAGCGCTGCCGGATCGATCAGCGGCACGCTGGCCGATCCCCGCGCCATCGGCACGGCCGCGCTCGACAACGGCGCCTTCGAGGACGCCGAAACCGGTTTGAAGCTGACGGGCGTCACCGTTCACGCGGTCCTGGCCGACAACGCCATCGATGTGCGCCAATTCTCCGCCGGCGACGGCGCCAAGGGGTCGGTGACCGGCGCCGGGGCGCTCAGCCTGGCGCGCCAGGGCCTGTCCAGCTTCCGCCTCGATCTGCGGTCCTTCCGACTGCTCGACAACGATCTCGCCCAGGCCGCCGCGTCGGGCCAACTCATCGTCAGTCGCGCCGGCGATGGCAAGGTCAAGCTGACCGGCGCGCTGGCCATAGACCGGGCCCAGATCGCGCCGAACCCGCCCGTCGCCTCCGGCGTCGTGCCGATGGAGGTGGTCGAACTGAACAAGCCCGCCGAGCTGGAGGAGCGGCAACCGCAACAAACCCGGGCCGGGCCGGTGGCCCTGGACGTCGCCTTCAAGGCCCCGGGCGGCATTTTCGTCAAGGGACGAGGCCTCAATGTCGAGCTTTCCCTCGACGCGCATGTCGCTGGAACGACCCAGGATCCGATTCTCACCGGCGTGGCGCGCGTGGTGCGCGGCGACTACGACTTCGCCGGCAAGCGATTCCAGATCGACGAGCGCGGCGTCGTCTATCTGGGCTCTTCGGCCGAGACCATCCGGCTGGATCTGACGGCGGTTCGCGACGATCCGACCCTGACCGCGGTGATCCGCATCCAGGGCACGGCGGCGAAGCCGCGCATCACCCTCAGCTCGACGCCGACCCTGCCGACCGACGAAATTCTCTCCCAGGTGCTGTTCGGCGCCGCCGCGGCCCAGCTGCCGGCCTTGCAGGCGGCGCAGCTGGCTTCGGCGCTTTCCACCCTGTCGGGAGGGGGCGGATTTGACGTCATCGGCGGGCTTCGCAGATTCGCCCGACTCGATCGGCTGGGGTTTGGCGGCGACGCCACGACCGGGGCGACAATTGCCGGCGGCAAATATCTGAACAACAACGTTTATCTAGAACTGACGGGAGGTGGCCGGCAGGGTCCGACCGCACAGCTCGAATGGCGCGTCCGCAAGCATCTGTCCGTGGTTTCGAGCGTCGCCAGACAGGGCGACACGCGCCTGTCGGTGCGCTGGCGCAAGGACTACTGAACGGCCGCCGACCGCGCCTTCGCATAGGCCTGGCTTCCTCGCGTGAACACGCGATCACGGGGCAGAATCGCATCGATGGAAAGATCGGCGGCCGTCTCCAATCGGCGGTAGATCGGCGCGAAATCCTGCAGCGTCGCGGCCAAGAGGGCGTCCAGGGAGGGGATGACGAAATAGGCCTGCTGAAAGTCGTCGATCCGGTAGGGCGTGCGCATGACCCGCTCGAGATCGAACGCCAGACGATTGGGCGAAGCATCGTCAAGGGCGAATATCGATTCGGCGCGCGACGAGACGATGCCGGCGCCATAGATCCGCAGGCCGGAGGCGGTCTCCATCAGGCCGAATTCGACGGTGTACCAGTAGAGGCGCGCCAGATGATGCAGGTGGCGCAGCCGGCTCGCCCTCAGGCCGCCCCGACCGTAGGCCTGCATGTAATCGCCGAACACCGGATCGCTCAGCATCGGCACATGGCCGAAGACGTCGTGAAAAACGTCGGGCTCTTCGAGATAGTCGAGGCGCGCGCCGTCGCGGATAAAGCGGCCGGCGGGGAACCGCCGGTTGGCCAGATGCTCGAAGAAGACCTCGTCAGGCACCAGCCCAGGCACCGCGACCACGCTCCAGCCGGTGAGCCGGCCAAGCTCGCTGTTGATCTTCGCGAACGAGGGGATACCGCCCGCGTGGAGATCCAGGGCGTCGAGGCCGCTCAGGAACGCATCGCACGCCCGGCCGGGCAGCAGGCTCGACTGGCGCTCGTAGAGCGTCGTCCACACCGCGTGTTCGGCCGCGCCGTACGCCTGCCAATCCTGGTCGATCGTCCAGTCGGCTCGCGCGCCAGGCGGCGGGGTATTTTGGGCGGCGGCCGCGCTCATACAGAAGACAATGCACCCGTTCGGCGTTGCGTTCCTAGTGATGCCGGGACGGCCTCCGCGCGAGCGGAAAGCGGCTAATGGGTGATGCGCGGCCTCAAGTGGTACTGGCCGGCGTTGAACTTGTCGAAAATCAAGGATGTGTGGGGGTGAGCCACCGGCTGGCCAGTGTCATCGGCGAGCAGGTTCTGCTCCGAGACATAGGCGACGTAGCCCGACTGATCGTTCTCGGCCAGCAGATGATAGTACGGCTGATCCTTTGGCGGGCGAACCTCCTCGGGAATCTGCATCCAGTATTCCTCGGTATTGGCGAATACCGGGTCGACATCGAAGATCACGCCGCGAAATGGGAAGACCCGATGGCGGACGACCTGACCGATGCCGAATTTGGCGAGTCGAGCGTTCATGTTTGCGAAACTACGATGGAATCCCTGAACGGAGGCTGAACGTAGTGGGTTCGCCCCCACTGTCAAAGCCTCGAACAGGGGAAAGGGAGCCATCGCGCTTCCGCGTCGCCAAGTCGGCTGTTAGTCTGCGAAGTGAAAAACCGGGCGTTGTGGAGATTTTATCTCCGCCCCTGAGCAGACATTGGACTTGCGATTATGGGCGAGGCGTCGAACGACCCCGCCGAGCACGCCCGTGGCGCTGGTCATTGGCCAAACGAGCCGCGGACCTATGCGGCGCTCGATCTTGGCACCAACAACTGCCGATTGTTGATCGCAACCCGCGCCGGGAAAGGATTTCGCATCGTCGACGCCTATTCGCGCATCGTGCGATTGGGCGAGGGGCTTTCGCAGAGCGGCAGTCTGTCGGCCCAGGCCATGGAGCGGGCGCTGGCGGCGCTGGGCATCTGCGCCGACAAGATCGCGCGGCGGCGAGCCTTCCAGGTCAAGGCGGTGGCCACCCATGCCTGCCGCTCGGCCGACAACGCCGGCGAATTCATCGACAGCGTAGCGCGGCGAACCGGGCTGCGGCTCACCGTCATCAGTCCCCGCGAGGAGGCTCAGCTGTCGGTGGCCGGGTGTCTGAACCTTCTCGACCACGACGCGGACGCGGCGCTGGTGCTGGACGTCGGCGGCGGATCGACCGAACTGTCGTGGCTGGACCTCAGGACGACCGGCCCTGGTCTCGACCAACAAAACCTCACGCATCGGCGGGCGCCGATCGCCGCGTGGCTGTCGATACCCGTCGGCGTCGTTACCCTGGCCGAACGGTTTCCTGAAGGCGACGCCCCCAGCGCCGACTGGTATCGGAGCATGGTCGAGGCGATGAAACGCGAGATCGCCGCCTTTTCGCACGCCGAGTCGCTGCGGCCGATCTTCACGGCCGGCCGCGCGCATCTGGTCGGCACGTCAGGCGCCATTACCAGCCTGGCCGGCCTGCATCTGGGTCTGGCGCGCTACGATCGCAATCAGGTCGATGCCCTGTGGATGACTAGGGGCCAGTGCGAGGCGGCGGCCCTGCGACTGGCGGCGCTCACCGCCAGGCAGCGCGCCGATCAGCCGTGCATCGGCGCCGACCGCGCCGACCTGGTCCTGGCCGGAGCGGCGATCCTGCAGGCGGTTCAGGAACTGTGGCCCTGCGAGCGGGTGAGAGTCGCCGACCGGGGCCTGCGCGAGGGGCTCTTGCTCTCGATGATGTCGCAACGCCATCGAGCCCGCGGCGCGCGCCGCCGGTTCGTCAGCTCCGGCGGCCACGGATGAGCGGCGCGCCGCCCGCCGAGCCGCCCCGCAAACGCATGGTCCGCTCTCCCACCGGCGGGACTGACGCGGGCCGCCCGACGCCCAAGCGGCTCAAGCGCGCCAAGGAGATGACTCCCTCATCCCAGGCCTGGCTCGAGCGCCAGATCAACGACCCTTTCGTCACCGAGGCCAAGGCCAGGGGCTATCGATCCCGCGCGGCGTTCAAGCTGCGGGAAATGGACGACCGCTTTCACCTGATCAGGCGCGGCGCGCGGGTGATCGATCTGGGCTGTGCGCCGGGAGGCTGGGTGCAGATCGCCCTCGAGCGGGGGGCTGGCGTGGTGGTGGGGATCGATCTGTTGGCCATGGACCCGATTTTCCCCGCGACACTGATCCAGGGCGATTTCACCGATGAGGCGTGCGGCGCGCGGCTGATAGAGCGCCTGGGTGGCGCGCCGGACCTGATCGTCTCGGACATGGCGCCCAACACCACCGGCCACCGACAGACCGATCATCTGCGCATCGTCGGCCTGGTGGAGGCGGCGGTCGACTTCGCCTTCGAGACCCTTCAGCCGGGCGGGGCGCTGGTCTGCAAGGCGTTCCAGGGGGGAGAAACTCGCGCGCTGCTGGCCCGACTCAACGCCGCATTCGACACGGTCAAACACGTCAAACCCAAGGCCAGCAGAGCCGAAAGCTCCGAACTCTACCTTCTCGCAACTGGATTTAATCGCTCGGTCTCCGGATCTGCAGGTCCGGGCGTCTGCGATTGACGCCAGGGGTTTGCGTCCGCCGCGTGGGAAGCTATACCCGCCCCGCAAAACGGAGAGTCTCATGGAGATTCGCGAAGGTCTTACCTTCGACGATGTTTTGCTCGAACCCGGCCCGTCAGCGGTCATGCCCACCCAGGCGGACACGGCAACGCGGTTCACGCGCGAGATAAGACTGAACATTCCCCTGGTTTCGGCGGCCATGGATACGGTCACCGAAAGCCGCTTGGCGATCGCCATGGCGCAGTCGGGAGGCATGGGGGTTCTGCATCGGAACCTGACCGTAGATGAGCAGGCCGACCAGGTCCGCGAAGTCAAACGCTACGAAAGCGGCATGGTGATCAATCCGCTGACCATCCATCCAGACACGTCGCTGAAGGAAACCCGTGAGATCAAGGCGCGGCGCCATATCTCGGGCTTTCCGGTGGTCGAGCGGGGCACCGGCAAGCTGGTGGGTATCCTCACCAATCGCGATGTGCGCTTCGAATTGTCGGACGCGGCGACGGCTTCGCAGCTGATGACCCGCGAAGGGCTGGTCACCGTGCGCGAGGGCGTCACCCAGGACGAGGCCCGCAACCTCCTGCGCCAACACAAGATCGAACGGTTGATCGTCGTCGACGACGAGTTCCGGGCCGTCGGCCTGATCACCGTCAGGGACATGGAAAAGGCCGAAGCTCATCCCCTCGCCGCTAAGGATTCGAAGGGCCGATTGCTCGTCGGCGCGGCCTCGACGGTTGGCGACTCGGGCTTCGAGCGGTCGATGGCGCTGATCGAGGCGGGCGTCGATGTGGTGGTCATCGACACGGCCCACGGCCATTCGAAACAGGTCGGCGAAGCGGTGCGAAGGCTGGCCCGCGAGACCAATCGCGTCCAGATCGTCGCCGGCAACGTCGCCACCTATGACGGCGCCCGCGCGCTGATAGACGCCGGCGCCGACGCGGTGAAGGTCGGAATCGGCCCAGCGTCGATCTGTACGACGCGGGTGGTGGCCGGGGTCGGGGTGCCGCAGTTCACCGCCATCGCCGAAGCGGTGCGCGCGGCGGCGGATTCCGGGGTGCCGATCATCGCCGACGGCGGCATCCGCTATTCGGGCGATCTGGCCAAAGCCATCGCGGTCGGCGCTTCGAGCGCGATGATGGGGTCGATGTTCGCCGGCGCGGACGAGGCGCCCGGAGAGGTGTTTCTCTATCAGGGGCGTTCGTACAAATCCTATCGGGGCATGGGATCTCTGGGCGCCATGGCGCGGGGCTCCGCCGACCGCTACTTCCAGAAGGATGTCGACGACGCCCGCAAGCTGGTGCCCGAGGGAATCGAGGGCCAGACCCCCTATCGCGGCCCCATCCATCCGGTGATCCACCAGCTGGTCGGAGGCTTGCGCGCCGCGATGGGCTACGTCGGCGCGGCGGACATTGCCGACTTTCAGGCGCGGGCGCGATTCGTGCGGATCACCGGCGCGGGTCATCGCGAGAGCCACGTCCACGACGTGATGATCACCCGCGAGGCGCCCAACTATCCCAGCCGGCCATGACGCCGCGGGCGACTGGCGCACACGTTGGTGGTTCAGTTGAATCCGGAGCCAGCTCGATAATTCTTCCCCCTCTTGGGGGAAGTGGCTCGCGCTATTTTGCGCGAGACGAAGGGGGCTGCGACCGGCGGCCGGAAGAGCCCCTTCCCCCGCTTCGCGGGTACTTCCCCCAGAGAGGGGGAAGAATGCAACAACTCAGCCGAAGCGGATAACCGATGCGCGATGGCGGCCGCCTGGCCGCGGCGATCGCCGTGCTGGGCGATATCGCCGCCCGACACCGCCCCGCGCATCTGGCCCTGAAAGCCTGGGGCGATGGCGCGCGCTACGCCGGGGCGAAGGACCGGGCCTTTGTGTCGGGCCTGGTCCTGGACGGCTTGCGCCGTCGGCGTTCCCTGGCCTGGATGATGGGCGCTGAGAGCGACCGCGCCTGTGTCCTGGCCGTGGCGCGTTTCGTCTGGGCGTGGCCGGCGGAGCGGGTGCGGGCGGCCGCGTCCGACGCCGATCATGGGCCCGGACCGCTCACCGATGACGAGGAACAGCGCCTGCTCGCGCCGCAATCCCTCGCGTCGGCGCCGGCGCCGGTCAGAGGCGACTATTCGGACTGGCTCGAGCCGCTGATGATCAGGGCGTTCGGGGAGGATCGGGCCGAGGAGGCAGGGGCCCTGGCCGCGCGCGCGCCGGTCGACCTGCGCGTGAACACGCTCAAGGCCGACAAAGCCCGTGTTCTCAAGGCTCTGTCGCCGTTTTCGGCTCAATCTTTGGAAGCGACCGCGACCGCTATCCGCATCGCGGCCGGGCAGGCCGACCAGCGCGCGCCCTTTGCCGAGGGCGTCCCGGGCTTCGAAAAGGGCTGGTTCGAGGTCCAGGATCTGGGCTCGCAGGTCGCCGCGGCCGCCGCCGGACCGATCGCCAACCTCCAGGTGCTCGACTTCTGCGCCGGCGGCGGCGGCAAGACCCTGACGTTGGCCGCGGCGATGGAAAATACCGGCCAGCTCTACGCCTTCGACGCCGACGCGCGACGGCTCACCGACACCGTCCGCCGCGCGCAAAGGGCCGGCGTGCGCAATCTTCAGGTGCGCTCGCCCATCGACCCCAAGGCCCTGGACGGGCTCGAAGGCCGCATGGATCTGGTGTTTGTCGACGCCCCCTGCACCGGCTCTGGGACCTGGCGGCGCCGTCCCGACGCCAAATGGCGCCTTACCGCCGGCCAGCTCGATCGGCGGATGGCCGAACAGGACGCCGTGCTCGACGCCGCCAGCCTCCATGTGCGGCCAGGCGGTCGCCTGATCTACGTCACCTGTTCGCTGTTTTGCGAGGAGAACGAGGATCGCGTCGCCGCCTTCCTGGCGCGCAATCCCCGGTTCACGGTGAGCCCGGCCCCCAAGCCCGTGGTCGGTCGCCTGACGGAAGGGGGTTTTCTCAGGCTGACCCCACGGACGGGCGGGACCGATGGTTTCTTCGTGGCGATCCTCGCCGCGGCCAAGTGACGGAGCGTCGATTTCCCTCTAACCAGCAGCCATGACACCGCGCGGCCACCAGCGTCTCCTGATCGTCGACTTCGGCAGCCAGGTGACCCAGCTCATCGCCAGGCGGGTCCGCGAAAGCGGGGTCTACTGCGAGATCCATCCGTTCGACAAAGTCGACCCGATCCTCGACGCCTTCGCGCCGGCGGCGGTGATCCTTTCGGGCGGTCCCGCCAGCGTCCACCAGAGCGAGAGTCCCGCGATTCCTCACCGGCTGATCGACCTTGGCGTGCCTATCCTCGGCATCTGTTACGGTGAGATGGCCCTGGTGGCGGCGCTGGGCGGCGTCGTCGAGGGCGGCGCGGACCGCGAGTTCGGACGGGCGGAGATTCGCATCGCCCGCCGCTCGCCGCTCTTCGAGGGGGTCGGCGACAGCGGCGACGCCGCCACAGTATGGATGAGCCACGGCGATAAGATCACCGCCATCCCCCCCGGATTCGACATCCTGGCGACCTCGGACGGCTCGCCCTTCGCGGCGATCGCGGACGAGTCGCGGCGTTTCTACGGCGTGCAGTTTCACCCCGAAGTCGCCCATACCCCACTGGGCGGATTGATCTTGCGTAACTTCACCCATGGCATCGCGGGGCTGCGTGGCGATTGGACGATGACCGCCTTTCGCCTCGAGGCCATCGCCAAGATCCGCGCGCAGGTCGGAGCGGGCCGGGTGATATGCGGCCTTTCAGGGGGCGTCGACTCCTCGGTAACGGCCGTGCTGATCCACGAGGCCATCGGCGAACAGCTGACCTGCGTCTTCGTCGACACCGGGCTGCTTCGCCAGAACGAGGGCGAGGACGTCGTTCGCCTATTCCGAGATCACTACAATATTCCCCTGGTTCATGTTGACGCTAAAAGTGAATTCTTGGACTCGCTGGTCGGGATCACCGAGCCGGAGGCCAAGCGCAAGACCATCGGACGCCTGTTCATCGAGATCTTCGACCGCGAGGCGGCGAAAATTGAAGGCGCCGGCTTCCTCGCCCAGGGCACCCTCTATCCCGATGTCATCGAGAGCGTGTCGGCGCGCGGCGGACCGTCGGCGGTGATCAAGAGCCATCACAATGTTGGCGGCCTGCCCGAACACATGAAGCTGAAGCTCGTCGAGCCGCTGCGCGAGCTGTTCAAGGACGAAGTCCGGGCGCTGGGCGTCGAACTGGGGCTGGCGCCGGCGTTTGTCGGCCGTCATCCTTTTCCCGGGCCGGGGCTGGCCATCCGCATCCCGGGCGAAGTCACCCGCGAAAAGGTCGCCACCCTGCAAAAGGCGGACGCCATCTACCTGGAGGAAATTCGCAAGGCCGGCCTCTATGACGCCATCTGGCAGGCCTTCGCGGTGCTGTTGCCGGTCCGCACCGTTGGCGTGATGGGCGATGCGCGCACCTATGAAGAGGTTCTCGCCCTGCGCGCCGTCACCTCGACCGACGGCATGACCGCCGATGTGTTCGAATTCCCATGGGCGGTTCTGACCCGCGCCGCCACCCGGATCGTCAACGAGGTGCGCGGCGTCAACCGCGTGGTCTACGACGTCACCTCCAAGCCGCCGGGCACGATCGAGTGGGAGTGAAGCGCTCAACGCCAAAAGCTTGCGACATCGTCATCACGAGATAGTAATCTAAAACAAAGAGTTAGGCCAAGCTCTTGTCGCGTGGGCCGGGGATAATCGGCAGCTTTTGGCAACAATCCTGGCAACAAATGGCAGCAGGCCGGGCGCCTTTTGGCAGCGCGTCCGGCATCTTTTGGCAGCAAATGGCAGCGGGTTGCGGGGAAATTGGCCGCCCGATGGCGACATTTGGCAGGTTTTGG
>DATCCB010000093.1:0-6229 GCA_036511515.1 Caulobacteraceae bacterium
GGCTGCGCCGTCGGTCCCCCTCCCCCGTAAAGAAACGGGGGAGGAATTTTCTTCACTCCTGCCCCGCGTAGCGGGGAAGGGGGACCGCCGCGCTGCAAGCGCGGTGGGGGAAGGGGCGCTCGGCCGGTTCACTTATCTTCCTCTCAAGAGCGCGCCGGTGGCAGCGTCGATGATGTAGTCGGTGCGGCGGCCGTCGGGGCTCATCCAGCGCAGGCGGTAGACCTCCCGGCCGTTCTCCGATTCCAGGCCGGCATCGAGCTGGCGACCGGGCGTCCGGCGACGGATACCCTCGATCACGCGGCCAAGCGGGACCAGCTGGCCCTGGCGCACGCCTTGGCGGGCCTCGTCCTGCTGCTCGCGCCAGTCGGCCCCGAGCGAATTTGGCCGCCGCATCGGCGCGTAGACGGGCGGACTGGCATAGCCGTACGCGGGTCCATAGCCACCCTGGCGCACTACGCCGGGCGGCGGCCCGCGATAGGGCCCCGCTCCGCCGCCTCGATAGGGGGCCGCCCGTTCGGCCCGGCCCTGGCCTCTGGCGCCTCCGTCCCGACCGTGGTGGTCCTGGGCGCCCGCGACGCCGGCGACGGCGGCGGTGAGGACGACGCCGGCGCAGATGGCGGCAAAACGGGTCACGCTTGACGTCCTGCGCAGCCGCGTCTGAACCTGGGCTGAATGAAGCCTGGTCACGCACGCCGCCTTGGGGTGTAGGGGCGATCGCGACGCCAGGTCTCGGCGAACACCTGCAACTCCGGCCCTGGCGTATCTGGCAGGGTGACCGCCAGGCGCACGAGCAGGTCGCCGCGTCCGCCGCGGGGATTGGCCAGGCCCTTGCCCTTCAGACGCAAGGTCGAGCCGGAATTGGAGCCTTTGGGCACGCTCAGAGTGACCGGTCCATCGGGGGTCGGGGCCTCAACCTTGCCGCCCAGCACGGCGTCTGGAACCGAGATCGGCAGGTCCATGACCAGGCCGTCGCCCTCGCGTCTGAACAAGGGATGGGGGCGGATCGCCAGCTCGATCAGGGCGTCGCCCGTCCCCGCGCGGCCCGGACCGCCCTGACCCTTGAGCCGTAGCACCTGGCCATCGGCGGCGCCCTTCGGAATGGTCACGTCGAGGGTGCGCCCGTCCGAAAAGGCGATGCGTTTTTTGCCGCCGGCGATGGCGTCCTCGAGGTCGATCTCCAGGCGCGCGCGTACATCGGCGCCGCGGGACGCAAAGCCGCGTCCCTGCCCGCCGCCGCGCGACCCGAACATCTCGCCCAGGATGTCATTGAGATCGACGCCGTCGAACTGCCCGCCGCGGCCGCCTTCCTGGCCGAAGGGGTTTCCGCCGTACCCGCCTTGGTAGCCACGCATGATCTCCCGCCCGTCGGCGTCGATCTCCCCGGCGTCGAACTTGCGGCGCTTGTCGGGATCGCCCAGCAGGTCGAACGCCCCGCTGACGCGCTTGAACTTTTCCTCGGCGGCCTTGTTGCCCGGGTTGGCGTCGGGATGGTGCTTCTTGGCCAGCTTGCGGAACGCCTTGCGCAGGTCGTCGGCGCCGGCGGCGCGCGAAACGCCCAGTTCCTGGTAGGGATCGTTGGCCAACGAAAACGCGTCCTCCAAGCGGCTGATCGGCTCCATACCATCCCTTGTCGGCTTGCGGGAGAATGTGTCGCGCGGCGGCGAGGGAGAGCCCGGTCCGGCCGACGGACCGGCCTTCGGGCGGAAATTTAAAATTAACAAGGTGCTAACCCCCTTGACTCGTTTCGGCGCGCGCCTAAGGCTGGAGAGTGGCGTGATCGCGAGGCTTTCGATCCTTCGCGGGCGCTTGAGTGGGGTGGGGGCTTTCAATGTCAAATTCGCAATCGCGGCTCGGCGCGCGCGCATCGGCGCTGTTGCTGGGCGTTTCGGCGCTGGCCCTCAACCTCGCGGCGACGCAGGTCCAGGCGCAGAACTATTCAGCGGGGACGGGCGCCGGAACCCCGGTCCTCGGCAACTTCAATACCGCGGTGGGCATCAACGCCGGCGACCATGTCACCGGCAATTACAACACCGGCGTTGGCACGGGCTCCTCGGTTAGCATCACGGGCGGTATCAATACCGGGATCGGGACCAATGCGTCCGAAGCCATCTCCGGTTACGGCAACAGCGGCCTGGGCGACAACGCGTCGCAGAACGTCACCGGCGACGACAACACCGGGGCGGGGACCAGCGCGTCGCAGAACGTAACCGGGTTCCAAAACAGCGGCCTAGGTTACGCCGCTTCGCAAAATGTCAGCGGAGACAACAACGCCGGCGCCGGAGACAATGCCTCGCAGACCGTCACCGGAAGCTCGAATAGCGGCTTTGGCGACAGCGCGTCGCAAAGCGTCAGCGGCGACTCCAACGGCGGCTTTGGCGACAGCGCTTCGCAGCACGTCACCGGCTCGTTCAACCTGGGTTCGGGAACGAATTCCTCGCAGCACATCACTGGCGATAACAACGCTGGCTTGGGCGTCGGGTCATCGCTCAGCATTACCGGCAGCAATAACACCGGCGTCGGCCTCAACTCGTCCCAAACCATCTCCGGCTTTTCCAACAGCGGCTTTGGTGACAGCGCTTCGCAGCACGTCACCGGCTCGTTCAACCTGGGTTCGGGAACGAATTCCTCGCAACACATCACCGGCGATAACAACGCCGGCTTGGGCGTCGGATCATCGCTCAGCATTACCGGCAGCAATAACACCGGCGTAGGCGTCAAATCCTCCCAGACCGTTTCCGGTTTTTCCAACGCCGGTTTTGGCGACAGCGCTTCGCAGAATGTCACCGGCACGTCCAATCTCGGCGTCGGCACGTCCGCATCGCAGAGCGTTACCGGCACTTACAACGTCGGCGTCGGCGTCGACGCCTCGGTCAGCGTTTCGGGTCAGCAAAACACCGGCGTTGGCGCATCGGCATCGTTGTCGGTCACTGGTGCGAGCAACTCGGGCTTCGGCGCCGGATCTTCGTCCAATGTCACCGGCAACAGCAATACCGGCTCGGGCGCGGCCTCGTCGACAACCATCACCGGGGCGTTGAACACCGGTTCGGGCGCGGCCTCGTCCCAGAACATCACCGGCGGAAGCAATACCGGATCGGGCGCGAGCTCATCGACCGGCATCACCGGTGATTCCAACACCGGCGCCGGCGCCAATTCGTCGTCCCAGATCACCGGCAGTTTCAACACCGGCGCCGGGGCGGGCTCTTCGAATAACGTTACCGGCACCTTCAACACCGGCGCCGGCGCCAACGCATCGTTCCTGGTCAGCGGCAACCAGAACACCGGCGTCGGCTACAACGCATCGCAGAACGTGACCGGCAACTTCAACAGCGGTGTCGGCGCGTCGGCGTCCCAGCAGGTCACCGGCGACAACAACACCGGCGTGGGCACGAACGCCTCGACCTCGATCACCGGCGCGTCGAACAGTGGTTTTGGCGCAGGCGCCTTGCAGACGGTCAGCGGGGCCTTCAACCTCGGCGTCGGCGCATCCGCGGCGCTGCAGGTGACCGGCTCCGGCAACACGGCGCTTGGAGAAAGCGCGGGCCAGAACGTCACCGGATCGAACAATATCGCTCTGGGAACCTCCGCCGGCGGCGGGGTCTCGGCCAGTGACACCATCGCCATCGGCAGTAGCGCCCTGGCCGCGGGCGCCAGCGGCATCGCGATCGGCAATGGGGCGCGCGCGTCGGGGATGAACAATGTGGCCATCGGCGCGGCCGCCCTGTTCGGGCCAGTCGAGATCACCAATCTTCTAACGGACGCTAACGCCGGCGGCTTCGCGGTCTTCGGGACCACGCCGACAACGTACGCCGGCAACACCGCGACGCAGGGGGTCTCCTTCGGATCGGCTAACAAGCCGACCCGCCTGGTCAATGTGGCCGCCGGCCGGGTGACGGCCCTGTCCACCGATGCGATCAACGGCAGCCAGCTCTACGCCGTTTCCAGCCTCACCCAGTCGGGGGTCACCTCACTGAGCACCGGCGTCAGCACGTCTCTGGCGAGCGCGATCACGACTTTGAGCACGGGCGTCAGCACGTCTCTGGCCAGCGCGATCACGACTTTGAGCACCGGGGTCAGCACATCCCTGGCCAGTGCGATCACGACCTTGAGTACGGGCGTCAGCACATCGTTGGCGTCGGGCCTGTCGACTCTCAGCACTGGGGTCAGCACATCGCTGGCGTCCGGCCTGTCGACGCTGAGTACGGGGGTCAGCACGTCGCTGGCGTCAGGCCTGTCGACGCTGAGCACCGGGGTCAGCGGCTCAATCGCCACCTTGAGCAGCGGCGTCAGCGGATCGGTGGCGACGTTGTCGACCGGCGCCAGCACCTCACTGGCGTCGGGCCTCGCCACCCTCAGCTCCGGAGTCAGCACATCGCTGAGCGGGGTCACCACCAGCCTCAACGCCACCAACACCAGCCTAGCCGCCACAAACACCAGCCTTGGCGGCGTCAGCAGCTCGCTTACCGGCGTCAGCAGCAGTCTCAACGCCACCAACACCAGCCTGGCCAATGTCAGCACCTCGGTCGCCGCGATCAATACCGCGACGGCCAATTTCTCCGGCGTCAGCACCTCGCTGACCGGTGTGAGCAGCAGCCTCAACGACACCAACACCAGCCTGGCCAATGTCAGCAGCTCGGTGGCCGCGATCAATACGGCGACCGGCAACTTCGCCGGCGTCAGCACGTCCCTGACCGGGGTCAGCAGCAGTCTGGGCATGACCAATACCAGCCTGGCCAATGTCAGCAGCAGCCTCGGCATGACCAATACCAGCCTGTCGAACGTCAGCAGCAGCCTCATCGCGACCAACACCAGCCTGGCAAACGTCAGCAGCTCGGTCGCCGCGATCAATACGGCGACGGGCAACTTCGCCGGCGTCAGCACGTCGCTGACCGGGGTCAGCAGTTCGGTCTCGACGCTGAACTCGACCGTTGGCGGCTTCTCGTCATCGATCAGCAGCGCCAATTCGAGCGCCGGCGCGGCTCAGGCCGCGGTAGGCAAGGTCAGCACGTCGCAGACCGGGATCAGTTCCTCGCTGGCCAACGTTTCGACCTCGCAGGTGGCGATCAGTACGTCCCAGGTCGGCATCAGCAGTTCCGTGGTCAGCCTGAATTCGACGGTGAATACCTTCGGGACCTCGATCAGCAGCGCGGTTTCCACCGCCAATGGGGCGCAATCCTCGGTGACCACTCTGTCGACGTCCGTCGACAGCCGGTTCGCGGCCTTTGGGGGAGGCGCCCAGCCGGGCGGCGGATTCGCGCTGGGGCAGGGGGCGACTGTCGGAACCGAGTCCACCGCCGTCGGCTTCAACGCCATCGCCAATGGTCCGGATGGGGCGGCCTTCGGGGACAACGCCTACGCCGGCGGCACGAATGACACGGCGATCGGCGCCCACAGCCACGTCGGGGCCGACGGCGGCACGGCGCTGGGGGCCAACGCGCATATCGACCCGGCGGCGCAGAACGCAACCGCCCTCGGCTTCAACGCTGGTGTCGGGGCGGGGGGAACCAATTCGGTGGCCATCGGCGCCAATTCGGTGGCCAATGATCCCAACACCGTATCTTTCGGATCGCCCGGGGCCGAACGGCGGCTGGAGAACGTCGCCCCAGGGATCAACGGCACCGACGCGGTCAACGTCAACCAGTTGAACAACGCCGTGCTTAGCTTCAATCACCAGTTCACTCAGGTCTACTCAGGTGTGGCCACGGCCATCGCCCTGGGCGGCGTGAGCATGATCCCCGAGGGCCGCACCGTGGCGCTTTCGATGGCGGTCGGCGACTATGGCGGGCAGGCCGCCGGCGCCATCGGCGGGGTCGCCAAGCTCTTCGACCAGCAATCCTACGCCGTCTATATCAACGGCGCCGCGGGCTTCGGCTTCAATGGCGGCAGCAAGGTCGGCGGCCGCGTGGGCGCGACCCTGGCCTGGTAGGCAGGGGCGCCGGGGAGAGACGGGTCAGCTGGAGCGTTTGCGCTTCTTTGTCCGCCTGTCCCCGCTAAGGCGGGACTTTCATCGCGGCCTTGCGCCCCCTCCACCACCGGCTGCGCCGGCGGTCCCCCTCCCCCGCGGCGCTGCGCTCGCGAGGGAGGAATTTTGCTAAACTCCTGCCCCGCAACGTGCGTGTGAAGGATTTCCGGTTTTGCCCGCGGGAAGAGGTGCGGAGCGGCGAGGGTCGCGACGTGGCGGATTGGTGGGAAGGCGCGCGGCTCTTGGCCGCGATCTTCTCCGCCTTTCGAT
>DATCCB010000094.1:0-11979 GCA_036511515.1 Caulobacteraceae bacterium
CCAAAACCTGCCAAATGTCGCCATCGGGCGGCCAATTTCCCCGCAACCCGCTGCCATTTGCTGCCAAAAGATGCCGGACGCGCTGCCAAAAGGCGCCCGGCCTGCTGCCATTTGTTGCCAGGATTGTTGCCAAAAGCTGCCAATTATTTCCAGGACAGAACGCAGATAGTTCTCGTAAACATCTGTTTTCGCTCGGAACCATGGATTCGCGAGGTCACCGCCTAGGACATCGGCCCCCTAGCATAGCGGCAAGCGACATTGCGTTCGCCGCGGCGGCGCCCGATGCGGTGTTGTCGAAGATGCACCAGATTGTTCCGGCGCCGTCCTTGGTCAGCCGGGCGACCAGGGCGCGCAGGTAATCCGACCCGTAGGCCGAATAGTACGTCCGCGGAGAGCCGTGCAGGCGGTAGTAGGAGAGCCCGCGCCAGCCGCCTGGCGCGCCGCCGCCGGCATGGAGGGCGGGATCGGCGGCGACGCGGGCGATGCGGCGCCGTCCGAGCCACTCGTCGACGGCCGGCGCAAACCAGCTCGCATGGCGCGGCTCACAGGCAACTGGCCAGGCTCCGCGCGCGCGGATGCGGCGGCAAACCGCGTCCAGGCCATCGGCATCGAAGGCGAACTTGGGCGGAAATTGGATCAGCAGCGGACCTGCCTTTTCGCCCAATTCCGCAACCTGCCCTAGAAACCCGTCGAGGGGCGCCTCGAAGCCGGCCAGGCCGCCGTCGTGAGTGATGGTCTTTGGCAGCTTCAGCGAGAATTCGAAGTCCGAGGGGACCAGGCCGACCCAGCGGCGAAGGGTGTCGGGCCGATGGACCTTCCTGAAGGTGGAGTTGATCTCCACGGCGTTGAATACCTGGGCGTAGCGGCTGAGCGTCGCGCCCTCGGTCGCGAAAGCCTCGGCGGCGGCGCGCGGTATCGCCCACCCCGCCGTCCCTACCCGGACCCTCGCCGGCGTCTCCAAAGTCAGTCTTTCTCCGCTGGGCCGCCGCAACCTCCGCGCGGACGGCGCCGTTGTTGAAACCGGATCTTGGGCCCCTGGCCCCGCGCCAGCGGCGACCTGAATGAAGCTCGCGATCTTCAATATCAACAACATCAACAAGCGCCTGGACAATCTTCTCGCGGGCCTGGATCGAAGTGAAGTCGCCGCTAGGCCGAGATCGCCGCGGCCGTTTCGCCGGCCAGTTCGGAATTGAGCTCGGCCCCGGTGAGGATGATGATCGCCGAGAGCCACGCCCACAGCATCAGGCCAACGAGCGCGCCGAACGAGCCGTAGGTGCGCGCATAGTGCGCGAATTGGGCGAGATAGACCGAGAGTCCGGCCGACATCAGCACCCAAAGCACCGTCGCGGCGGCGCTGCCGGGCGTGATCCAGCGCCAGCGCGCCACCGGCCGGCTTGGACCGAACCGATAGAGCAGCGACAGTTCGGCGGCGAAGACCAGCAGGAGGATCGGCCACCGAGCGATGTCGCTGATCGTTCTGGCCCCGGGACCGAGGTACGCCCCGATCGCCGGCCCGGCCCCCAAGCCGATGATGGTGACCACCGCCAGGACCAGCAGGCCCAGGGTAAAGGCGAACGTGGTCAGGGTCAGCCGCACGAACCCACGCTTCTCGCGCTGCTCGAATGCGACGTTCAGGCCCACGAAGAGTGCGCTCATTGCCCCGTTGGCGCTCAGAAATGACACCCCAAGTCCGAGGACAAGGGCCATCGAAAGACCGCCCGTTTTCGAATGGGCGAGCCGGATCATCTCGCCCCCGATCATCGTCACCACGTCGGCTGGGAACAGGATGGCCAAGGCTCGCAGCTGGTCCGGGACCTGGCTGACGTCGGCGACCAGGCCATACAGCGCCACGAACGCCAGCAGGGCCGGGAAGATCGCCAGCAGCACATGGAACGCCACCCCGGCCGAGATCAACGCGATATGGTCATCCCCAAAGTCGCGCCAGGCGCGGGCCAGGATTTCCCGCCAGCCTCGCGGCGGATCCTTGCTCGCCGCAGTCGGCGGATCCCCCAACGATCCCAGAGCGCCGGCCAGGGCGGCCATCGCAATGGCGTCGAAGACGACCGAGCCAATGTGTCGGCGGCGACTTTTACTCGGCATGCGGCCCCTCTTATGGCGTCAAGGACCAAACCGGCGCCTGCGCGAAGCGTTCCGCTCGTAGGTGGCCCTCCGTCCTTCAAATCATGTGGTCTTGTTTGAATAGCACTAGGTGCTACGATGACCCATGCCCCCGCGCGGCTCGAAACATCACCGAGTGTTCAAGACCGCTTGGTTTTCCAAAGCCGCGAGGAAGGCTGGCATCGCCGACGACCAACTCCGGGCGGCCATGCTTCAGGTGGTGAATGGACAGGCGGATGACCTCGGCGGCGGCGTGTTCAAGAAGCGGCTGAACAGGAACCTGCATCGGGGGATCGTTGTGGCCAGAGGAGGCGCGAATTGGGTGTTCGCGTATCTTTTCGCGAAGAAGGACAGGGCGAACGTCGACGACGCCGAGTTGGCCGGCTTTCGCCGCCTCGCCAAAAGCTACGAGGGGCTCAGCGACCGACAAATCGGTAAGATGCTGAGCGACCGGGATTTTGTGGAGATAACCGATGACGACGAAACCAAAGTTTAGGAGCGACGCATTCGAGGCCATCCATTCGTCGGCGACAGCGCTGCTCAAGGTGGGCGCGATCGACAAGGCGACGATGCGTGATTTCGACGCCAGCTGCCTCGCTGCGCCGCCCCAGATCGAACCGTCGCGCATAAAGCAGCTGCGCGAAAACAATCACGTCAGCCAGCCGGTCTTCGCGCGCTACCTCAACACCAGCGAAAGCACGATCGAGAAGTGGGAAACCGGCGCCAAGCGGCCGAGCGGCATGGCCCTGAAACTGCTGGCCATCATCGAGAAGCACGGGTTGCAGGTTCTCGGCTGAACGCGCCGCGAATCCCCCGTGCTACACCGATCATCGCTTGACGACTTTCAACGCTCCTCGAAAAAGCGGTGGAAGACTTACACGAGGGTCGGGCGGGGCTTAATGGGTACGCCCGAGTCTCAATCCAGCAGCGAGCAGAAACGGATGAACTCAGTGGACCGCACGAGCAATACGTGGCGTATGACTCTGATTTCAGCCGCCTTTGCCGCGCTAAATTTAGCTGCCTGTGCGACGGTCGACCCCTCATTTCAGGAAGAGAACATTGTACGACCGGCTTTAGGCGAGGTCGCGACCAAGGAAGTCGGCGAACCCCTTTTCGAAACGATCGTTGCGCGCACGTATGACGGCATCAGCATGCCCCCGGTACTCGGGTGCAGATGCCTTTGGGCGTCACCTATGAAATCAATGACCCTCTCGTCTATGCGGGGAAGCGGGGGGACCAGGAACTTTTCTGTGGACCAATCACCATGGTTCGGAATCCGGCCGGCGCTGCACACGTGCTGATGCCAAACACATGTTTAAACACAAGACTCCTGAACGGCATAAATTTTACTAGGGGAAGAATTACTCGTTCCGACCCCAGCAATACCCAGCGACAACTGCTGTATGAGGGCAGGTCAGGCCACGAATTAAAGATTAGTTATCGAGAGTTTCGCGGAGACCTCGCACGTCCTGCATTCACGCAAGACCTAACTTTCGACCTATCTGGGGGCGCCATCGTTGGCGCTAAGGGAGCACGAATAGAAATACTCGATGCAACAAACGTTGAAATCAAATACCGAATTCTCAAATCATTCACGGACTGAAGTTCGATTTACGTCGGCCCCGGTAAAACATTTGGGCCGTCGCGCGCCAAGCCATCGAATGAGGGATCGATCAATCCCGGCGCCGTCTCGCGCATCGCCACCATGGCGACGACGCCCGCGATGACCGCGACGCCCATGTACCAGGCGGGGGCCAGGGGGTCGCCGGTGGTGGCGATCAGCCAGGTGACGATGAACTGGGTCGTGCCGCCGAAGGCGGAGATGGCCAGGGCGTAGATGGTGGCCAGGGCGCCCGAGCGGATCGCCGGCGGCAGGCTCTCGGTGATCGCCACCAGCACCGACGAGCTCGAAATGCTGCCGGGGATAGTCAGGATCGCGCAGCCGGCCAGCAAGGCCAGGCCCGTGCGATAGTGGGAAATGGCCCAGAACGACGGAAACACCAGAAAAAGCAGCAGGACCCAGGGCGCCAGCATGATCCGCTTGCGGCCGAAGCGGTCCGACAGCCAGCCGCCGATGGGATCGAAAATCACCCCGCACAGGCCGACGACCACCGTCGCCGCGAAGGCCAGGTTGGCGCGCATGTGCAGCGTCGCGCCAGCATAGGTGGTCATGTAGCTCTGCAGGTAGCCGACGATGGTGCCCGAGCCCAGCATCACCAGGCCAAGGGCCGCGACGCGCAGATAGGGGCGAAGCGGGTTGCGCTGTCCGGGTCCGCCGTCCGCCCCGGAGGCGGGGACCAGGGTTTCGGGAAGCCCGCGGCGCAGCAACAGGCCGAAGGGCACGATCACCGCGCCGATCAGGAAGGCGACGCGCCAGCCCCACGCGTCGAGGTCCGGGCCGGAAAGCAGATTGGCCAGGGCGACGCCGACGAGGCCCGCGACCAGCACGGCCGCGTCCTGGGTCATGTACTGCAGGGAGACATAGAGGCCGCGCTTCAACGGCGGCGCCGCCTCGATCAGATAGGCGGTGCTCGGCCCGACCTCGCCGCCGAGCGCGAAGCCCTGCAGCAAGCGAAAGCCGATGACCAGGATCGGCGCGGCGACGCCGATCGCCCGATAGGATGGCGTCAGGGCCATGCCGACGATGGCCGCGCCCATCAGCGCGAAGGATAGCACCATGGCCGGCTTGCGGCCGACCCGGTCGCCCATCCGGCCGATGAAGATCCCGCCCAGCGGCCGGGTGGCGAACCCGGCCCCGAAGGTGGCGAGGGACGCCAGCAGGCTCGAGGCGGCGTCATGCGACGGAAAGAACGTGCGGCCGATTTGCACCGCGAAGAAGGCGTAGGTCAGGAAGTCGTAGAACTGCAGGGCGTTGCCGATCACCACCGCGGCCACGTGCCTGGCCGGCAGCGAAGGCGCCGAAGCGACAGTCAACCGCGCGCCGTATCGCAGGCGCCGCTCATCGCGAGCTTCCTCATCGAAGACCCCCCAGCATTAGGCCGTTCAACCTTGCCGCCTCAGGGGCGCCAAGGCAATCGCCGGCGCACCAGGCGCACCCCCCTGCCCCTTTTTGGAGGCAGGGAGGGCGGCGAAGCGAACCCTATTGGCCGATGTTACGGCTGACTTGGTTCTCGCGGTGGCTCAGCCTGGCCTGCATGGCGCGGCTGATGTGGCCGTTGTGACGAGCGGCGAAGTGACGCTCGTGCATCCGCAGGCGCCGATCGGCCGTGTGCAGGCGATGGGCCTGGCGTCCGGTCAGCTCGCCTTCGCGACGCTCGGTCGCGATACGATGGTTCTGGTTTTGGAGGCGCTGGTTGACCTCGTCGCGGCGGGGGTGAGTCTGATCCCACGTCGACTGGGCCGATGCGGTCGCCGCGGCGCCGGCGGCCAGCGCCAGGCTCATCACTCCGATCAGGATTTTACGGGTGTTCATCGTCTCTGGTCCTCTGGTGTTTCACGCCGTCAATTCGGCTGACAACGGCGGCAAGCTAATTGGGCCTGGGTGAACCGCCCGGGTATGGCGCGTTCAGCGGCCATTCACGCGGACTCTGAGCATCGTCCGACCAGACTGATTTGGCCATGCGCCCCTTCCGTCACGGCGCAAGCAAAGGCGCCGCGCCACCTTCCCCGCGTTGCGGGGCAGGAGTTTAGAAAACAAAATTCCTCCCCTGCAAGCGCAGCGCCGCGGGGGAGGGGGACCGCCCGCGTAAGCGGGTGGTGGAGGGGGCGCAGGGCGGCGATCAACCTGATCGGAATCCGCCGCTAGTCGCGAAAGGCGCGCTTCAGCTGATCGGTCAGCGGTCCGACCAGGTAGGACATGATCGTCCGCTGATGGGTCTGGACGAAGACCTCGACCGGCATGCCGGCAGTCAGGCGGCGGCCTTCGAGCCGGCGAATCTGGGCATCGGGAATGTCGGTTTCGACCACATAGTAGGATGCGCCCGTGCGCGGATCGCTGGTCAGGTCGGGGGATATCCGGCTGACCCTGCCGGCCAGCTCCGGCGTCGTGCGCTGATCGAAGGCCGAGAGGCGCAGCATGGCCTCCTGGCCAAGGTGGACCTTGGCGATGTCGCGCGGGCGGATCCTGGCCTCGACGCGCAGGCGATCGCGGTCGGGCACGATCAGCATGATGGTTTCGGCCGGAGCGATAACCCCGCCGACGGTATGGGCGCTCAGCTTGTCGACAATGCCGTCCTGGGGGCTGCGGATCTGGATGCGCTTGAAGTCCTGCTGCGCGGCGACCTTCTTCTGCTGCAGTTCGGCCAGCTGGTTCTCGGTCTCGCTGAGCTGGCCGCCGGCGTCGGTGCGGGCGACCTCGTCGACCTGGATCGACTGCAGGGCGACCTCGCTGATCTTCTCGCGCGCCTCTGCCACAGAGGCGGTCAGCTGGCCGATGTCGCCGCGAAGTTGTACGGCCGAGCGTTCGAGAGCGTTGAGGCGCGACAGCGGCACCAGATGCTGGTCATAGAGCGAGCGGACGCCGACCAGCTCGTTTTCGATCAGCTTCACCTCGGCCTGTTTGGCGGCCATTTCCTCTTCGAAACCCTTGACCTGCTGGCCAAGTTCGCTGGCCCGTTCACGCAGCTGCGCCTTCTCGCCGGCGCGGGCCCCGGTGCGCAGATCGAACAATTGGACTTCGGCCTTGATCACCGCCGCCGCCCCGGGCTGGCTGGCGCGGCCCATCAGGTCGGGGGGAAAGACGATCGAGCGGCGCCCATCGCGCTCGGCCTGCAGGCGCGCCTGCTTGGCCAGCAGTTCGTCGACGGCGTCGCTGACGATGGTCACATTGGCGCCCATGGCCGTGGGGTCGAGGCTGATCAGCACGTCGCCGGCGCGCACACGGCTGCCGTCATGGACGTTGATCTGGGCGACCACGCCGCCGGTCGGATGCTGGATGCGCTTGATATCGGAGGCCACAACCAGTTCGCCCGGCGCGATCACGGCGCCCGCCACCCGGATCACTGACGCCATCAGCAGTCCGGCCAGAATGAGCGCCCCGACCAGCATCCACGCCCGCCGCAAGTCCCGCGCGATGGAGGCGGCGGGGTCGTAGCCGCCTTGGGGACCGGTCGATGGCGGCGCGCCAGCGACCAATCGACGGAGCCGGCCACTCAGCGTGGTGTCTTTGACCGTCATTCTCCTCTTCCCCCTCTATCTGGGGGAAGTACAGGCGAAGCCGGGGAAGGGGGTTTGCAGGCGCCAGGGTTTCCTTGGTTCGAAGCCGCACGTCCCCCTTCGTCTCGGCGCGGAGGCGCGCCGAGCCACTTCCCCCAGGTAGAGGGGGAAGAAAGACGAGAAGCCGGCGATGCAGCGATGAAACTTTCAGGCATCTACGTTCCCCGCTGGGACGCTGCGCGTCACCTTGGCGAGGACTTCGTCGCGCGGGCCGAAGGCCTGCATGCGACCATCGGCGATGAACAGCACCAGGTTCACGGCCGCAAGCGCGCTCGGCCGATGGGCGATGACCACCACGATGGCGCCGCGCGCGCGCAGGCCGAGGATGGCGGCGGTCAGCGCCTGTTCGCCCTCGGCGTCGAGGTTGGAATTGGGTTCGTCCAGCACGACCAGGAACGGATCGCCGTAGAGGGCCCGCGCCAGCGCGATCCTCTGGCGCTGGCCGGCCGAGAGCTCGGCGCCGTTCTGGCCGACCGGCGTCTCATAACCCCACGGCAGGCGCAGGATCAGATCGTGGACGCCGGCCAGCGTCGCCGCCGCGATGATCGCCGCCGCGTCGGCGGACGGATCGAAGCGGCCGATGTTCTGGGCCACCGTGCCTTCGATCAGTTCGGCGTCCTGGGGCACATAGCCGATGCGCGCGCCGATGGCTTCGGCATCCCACTGGTCGAGCACGGCGCCGTCGAGACGCACGGCCCCGCGCAACGGCCGCCACACGCCGACCAGCGCACGGCCCAGCGTCGACTTGCCGCCGGCGCTCGGCCCGATCACGCCCAGCGCATCGCCGGCCGCGAGCCCAAAGGCGATGTCGGAGACGATGACCTTGGCCACGCCGGGGGGTCCGACGCTCAAGGTCTCGACGGTGAGGCTCTGGCTTGGCGTCGGCAGCGGGGTCCGCGGCGCCTCGCGCGGCAGCGCGGCCAGCAGGGCCTCGAGCCTGGCCCAGCTCTGCCTTGCCGCGACAAAACCCTTCCACGAGCCGATCGCCAGCTCGACCGGGGCCAGGGCGCGGGCGGTGAGGATCGAGGCGGCGATGATCACGCCGCCGGTGGCCTGCTGCTTGATGACCAGCCATGCGCCGACCGCCAGCACGAAAGACTGCAGCATCATCCGGAAGGCCTTGGTGGAGACGCCAAGGCCGCCGGCGACATCCGACGCGCGCTGCTGGGAACGCAGGAAGGCGTCGTTCGCGCCCCGCCAGCTGGTCTCGATCCGCCCGCGCATGCCCAGAGCCTGCAACACCTCGGCGTTGCGCCGGGCGCTGTCGGCCAGGACGTTGCGGCGCGCGCCGTGCGCGGTCGCCTCGCGAACCGGCTCGCGGGTCAGCCGCTCGGTGAGGAAGGTCAGGCCGATCAGGATCAGGGCGCCGGCCAGGGCCGCCGTGCCGATCAGCCAATGAAAGGCGAAACAGACGGCGATGTAGATGACCATCCACGGCAGGTCAAAAAACGCCGTCGGGCCGACGCCGCCCATGAACGCGCGCACCTGGTCGAGATCGCGCAACGGCTGCAGACCGTCGCCGATGACCCGCGCGCGCAAACTCATCCGCGCCAGGGCGTCATAGACCCGGCCGCTCAGGGCGACATCGAGCGCCGCGCCGATCCGCACCAAGATGCGCGAGCGGATCAGGTCCAGCACCCCCTGAAACAGGTAGATGACCACGATCAGGCCCATCAGGCTGACCAGGGTCGGCACCGACTGGCTTGGCAGAACGCGGTCGTAGACCAGCAGCATGAAGAACGAGCCGCTGAGCATCAGGATGTTCAGAAGGCCGCTCAGCGCGCCAACGCCGACCAGGGCCCCGCGGCAAGCATCGAGCGCCGCCGCGAGCTCTGATTTCGCGCCACCGCCGTGGGGAGTTGCGCCCGTGGCTGTCAAGATTGCTGGCTTCCCCGTTCGCGCTGGATCGGACCCTATAGCAGAGGCCCGCGACTTTCACGCGTCGGCGAAGAGCCGCGCCAGAAGCGCTTCATGGACCGCGATGGTGGCCGGGTTAAGGGGATTTAGCCGCTCGAAGAGCAAGGCGTTGCGCGCCCGGTAATCGGCCAGCCCGGCGTCGTGATCATCGAAGGCGCGAAGCAGGGCGTCGGCGCCCGATTCCGCGTCGAAGTCCTTGTAGTAATAGCCATAGTCTTTCAGGAACTCGGAATTGTGGACCAGCGGATAATCGCCGTAGAGGACTTCGTAGTAGAGGTAATTGAGCCCGTTTTCCCAGTGGTGGGTGACCACCGCGTCGGCATGGTCGGCAAGGAACTGGGTACTGACGAAACGCTCCTCCACGGTCATTATCCCGGCCTTGCTGGCCTCGAGCGAAACCGCGAACGACCGGAAGTGGGGCTTTTCGCGAAACTGCACGGCGTTGGTGATGTAGATGGCGCGGAAGGCCTCTGGCCGGCGTCGATAGGCGGTCTCGCAGACCAGCATCGGTATGTGGCTGGTCTTCATGATGGTGATGTTGGGATCCATGACCGCAACCCGCCAGGGCTTGTCGGCGGGATCGTAGGCGAACCGCGCGCGCACCTCGGCGTCTGCGAAGTCGAGCATCAGCGGCGACCAGATCTGCGGAACTTCGTAGACCGGGCAGCGGTAGAGCGTTTCGCACCAGCCCCGATAGGTGTGGATGTGCTGGGGCGTCATCCAGATCGCATCGTAGTAGTCGTGGTCGAAATACTGCTCGGCGTCGGGCCTTGGCGGGCGCGCGACGATGGCCTCCATCGAGATGACCGCCCCGTTCCCGCCCTTGTAACAGATGACCTTGCAGCCGCGGGCCCGAAGCGCGGTGACCGTCTCAGGGTCCATCGCCGCGCCGATGCCGATCACATAGTCGAGCTGGTCGACGACCTGCGCCGTGCGGACGATCGCCCCTGGCCGGATGCCCAGTCCCTCGGGAACCTGGGGCTCGTCGCCGTCGCCATGATTGAGCAGCCAGACCTGCGCGCAATTGGGCGAGGCGGCGAACAGCTGGTACAGAAACAGCACGTTCTGGCGCAGCCCGTTTTCGAACAGGCCGAGCGACCCATCGGCCTTGACGAAGATGGTGATCCCGATCGTGTAGCCCCGCGCGGGCGCCGTCTTGGCCACCTAGGCCCACCCGCCGCGCGGACCGGTCACCGAAGCGTTCAAGAAAACCGCAAAGGCGCAAAGACGCAAAGACATTGGTCGATCCTCTGAAGGTTGCAGCTAGATCCGAAGCTGTTTTCATGAACGGGCAAAGCCCGTTCGACAGCATTGACGTCCACGATCAGCCCCGCCAGACGCCGGGCCACGACAACGCCGTCTACCTCTTTGCGTCTTTGCGCCTTAGCGCCTTTGCGTTTCACTTGCTGGTCACATCTCCGCCGCCGACCGGTTCAAGAGAACCGCAGAGGCGCAGAGACGCAGAGTCATGCCGATAGGATCATACGCTTGATCCCATCCTTGATCAGCGGCACGTTGAAATTAATCAGCAAACCCAGGCGATGCCGTGACAGCTTCAAGTAGGTCAGAAGCTGCGCTTCATGAACCGGCAAAACCCGTTCGACAGCCTTGA
Source organism: Caulobacteraceae bacterium (assembly GCA_036511515.1). Taxonomy (GTDB): domain Bacteria; phylum Pseudomonadota; class Alphaproteobacteria; order Caulobacterales; family Caulobacteraceae; genus Acaudatibacter. The sequence goes on from DATCCB010000094.1 coordinate 10,823, forward strand.
TTTCCACCACCACGAGACCGCCTACCACCATGTCGAGCCGGAACCCTGCTTCGATGCGGATGCCTTTGTAAATGATCGGCAAGCTGATTTGGCGTTCCATCGGAATGCCGCGTCCCGCCAGTTCGCAGGCGAGGCACTGTTCGTAAACCGTCTCGAGCAGTCCGGGGCCTAACGCCGAATGCACCGCAAAAGCCGAATCCACGATCACCCGAGCCAGACGGTTGGCCTCAGCGACACCGTCGCCCACCTCCGCGCCTTTGCGTCTTTGCGTTTCACTTTCTTCCGGCGGAACGCCGAGCCTAGTCAGGTCCGTCACCTGAAGCCTTCCTTCTTCATCGGCGGGCGGCCGAAGCGCCCAAGAAAACCGCAAAGACGCAAAGGCGCAAAGACATTAGTCGATCCCCTGACGGTCGCAGGTAAGTCCGAAGGTGTCGTTCATTAACGGGCAAAGCCCGTTCGACAGCTTTGACGCCCACAACCAGCCCCGCCAGACACGTGGCCCTCGCGCGGCAGGGCCCCCTTTGCGCCTTTGCGTCTTTGCGGTTTTCTTGCTTCCAGACGGACACTGCCCGCGGCGACATCCGTCAACGGAAGAGTTCCTTTTTTACCGACAGGCAGCCGGCGCCGGCGGTGGTCAGATAGATCTGCAGGGCGGGGCCGGACTCGCTGACGGCAACGTCGCGCAGCATCCGGTGTTCGCCCCCGTAGGCCGCGAATACCGTCGCCTTGATCGTAGTGCACGGCGCGTTCCAGTAGATCACCTGTTCGTACATGCCGGCGCAGTTGGGCGAGACCATCAGGGTCGAGAGGCGGCTGTGGCCGCCGGCGGGGTCTCCGCTCTCGATGACGAAGACGGTCGGCCAGCGATCGGAATCGGGGCCGAGTGGCTGGGCGATGAACTTGGCCGGCTGACCCTCGAAGATGAAGTCCAGGGCCTTTTGCACCTGGGCGCGGCACACCGTCAGGTGCATCTGGTTCATCGCCCGGGCGGCCTCCTGGGATGGCCCGTCGGCATTCATGCCAAGGGCGACCGAGCTCTGGGCGATCAGCGGCGGCGCCGGCGCCGCGGCGGCGCTCGGAGCGGCCCTCTTTGGCGCCGCCTGAGCAAACGCGCCGATCGCCCCCGCGCCGCAGACGCCGGCCAGGCCAAGCGCCGC
>DATCCB010000095.1:0-3012 GCA_036511515.1 Caulobacteraceae bacterium
ACGGCGTCAAGGAACCCCTCAACCGCAGAGCCACGATCCACATCCAGTTCTGATCGCGACCCTTTCGGTTCAATTCGCGTCAAAGGAGAGCCCGGCCGAAAGGCCGGGCTCTTCGCGTTCTGAGACCAGGCGGGACCGACAAGCCTGGATCGCGGCCCGCCACTCACGTCGAGGCATTGTCACAGTCTCGTGAACGTAGCGCGGGGCGCAAACCGCAAGACGTTGAAACCGCTGACGTCGCCGCCGGGCGTTAATCTTCGCTTTACAAAAAAGTCTGGGCGCCAGAGGCCGTCGCCCGTTGACGCCTCATCAACCATGTGACCCCATATAGTGGGGTTGAGGGGTGATTTGCCCACAACATATAGACGCCAGCGAGGGCCCTCCCGCCTTCCAGGGGTCGGAACTATATGGGTTGAGGATGGTCATGATCGGAACGCAGGCAAAGAGCGACCCGCTCCCGGCAGGGCGCGCCGGGGCGCCGCGCCAGGCGGCGCGACCGCCTCTTCGACTCGTGCGCAAGGTCGAGATCGACCGCGCCCGAGACGGCCTGCTGACCGATTTTGGCAAGACCACGCTGGAGGACCGTTATCTGCTGGCCGGCGAATCCTATCAGGACATGTTCGCGCGGGTGGCCACCGCCTTCGCCGACGACGCCGACCACGCCCAGCGCCTCTACGACTATATTTCCAGGCTGTGGTTCATGCCCGCCACGCCGGTGCTCTCCAACGGCGGCGCCTCGCGCGGCCTGCCGATCTCCTGCTTTCTGAACGCGGTGGGCGATTCGCTGGAAAGCATCGTCGGCACCTGGAACCAAAATGTCTGGCTGGCGGCCAACGGCGGCGGCATCGGCACCTATTGGGGCGCCGTGCGCTCGATCGGCGAAACGGTGAAGGGCTCTGGCCAGACCAGCGGCATCATCCCGTTCATCCGGGTCATGGACAGCCTGACCCTGGCCATCAGCCAGGGCTCCTTGCGGCGCGGCTCGGCGGCCGTCTATGTGGATATTCACCATCCCGAGATCGAGGAGTTCCTCGAAATCCGCAAGCCGTCCGGCGACTTCAACCGCAAGTCGCTCAACCTGCATCACGGCGTCTCGATCACCGACGAGTTCATGGAGGCGGTGCGCGATGGCGCGAAATTCGCTCTGCGCTCACCCAAATCCCAGGATGTGGTGCGCGAGGTGGACGCCCGCGCTCTGTGGCAGAAGGTGCTCGAACTGCGCCTGCAGACGGGCGAGCCTTACCTGATCTTCTCCGACACCGTGAACCGCGCCATGCCGCGCCACCAGCGCGAACTGGGCCTCAAGGTGCGCCAGTCGAACCTGTGCTCGGAGATCATGCTGCATTCGGGTCCCGACCATCTGGGGGAAGAGCGCACCGCCGTCTGCTGCCTCTCCTCGGTCAACGCCGAGATGTTCCTGGAATGGCGCGACCATCCGACCTTCATCGAGGATGTCATGCGTTTCCTCGACAACGTCCTGCAGGATTTCATCGACCGCGCGCCGGCGGAAATGGGCGCGGCGGCCTATGCGGCGATGCGCGAGCGCTCGGTGGGCCTGGGCCTGATGGGTTTCCACTCCTTTTTGCAAAGCCAGAACGTCCCCTTCGAAAGCGCCCTGGCCAAATCGTGGAACATGCGGCTCTTCAAGCACCTGCGCCGCGGCTGCGACGCCGCCAGCGGCGTGCTGGCGGCCGAGCGCGGGGCCTGCCCCGACGCCGCCGAGCGCGGCGTGATGGAGCGGTTCTCCCACAAGCTGGCCATCGCGCCCACCGCCTCGATCTCGATCATCTGCGGGGGGACCAGCGCCGGCATCGAGCCCATCCCGGCCAACATCTATACGCACAAGACCCTGTCCGGCTCCTTCGCGGTGAGAAACCCCTATCTGGAGCGCCTGCTGGATGAAAAGGGCGCGAACACCGGCGCCGTGTGGGCCTCGATCCTTGAGAACGAGGGCTCGGTCCAGCACCTGACCTGTCTCACCGAAGACGAGAAGAGCGTCTACAAGACCGCCTTCGAAATCGACCAGCGCTGGATCATCGATCTGGCCGCCGACCGGACACCACAGATCTGCCAATCGCAATCGGTGAACGTCTTTCTGGCCGGCGACGTCGATAAGTGGGACCTGCACATGCTGCACTGGCGGGCCTGGGAGCAGGGGGTGAAAAGCCTCTATTATCTGCGCTCAAAATCGGTGCAGCGGGCCGCCTTCGCCGGGGCCGACATGGCGGTGGACAGCGCCGCCCGCGCCGCCGAAGCGCGCACCGACTACGACGAGTGCCTCGCCTGCCAGTAGGTCAGGCGCTCGCCCGTTCAGGAAACAGGCCCGCGATCCCCGCCTCGCTGGCGGCGCAGAGGCCGCGTTCGGTGATCAGGCCGGTAACCAGGCGGGCGGGCGTGACGTCGAAGGCGTAGTTGGCCGCGGCGCTGCCGGGAGCGGCGATGCGCACCTCGCCCCGCGCTCCGTCGGGCAACGCGCCGCTCATGTGGGTGACCTCGCGGGGATCACGCTCCTCGATGGGAATCCCGGCGGCGCCGTCGATCAGGCGCCAGTCGATGGTCGAAAACGGCGCGGCGACGTGGAAGGGAACGCCCGTGTCGGCGGCGGCCAGGGCCTTCAGATAGGTGCCGATCTTGTTGGCCACGTCGCCGATCCGGGTGATGCGGTCGGCGCCCACCAGGCAGAGGTCCACCAGGCCGCGCTGCATCAGATGGCCGCCGGCGTTGTCCACGATCACGGTGTGCGCCACGCCCTGCTGGCCCAGCTCGAAGGCGGTAAGGGCCGCCCCCTGGTTGCGTGGCCGCGTCTCGTCCACCCAGACGTGGACATCGATCCCCCGCTCCTGGGCGACGTAGATCGGCGCGAGGGCCGTTCCCCAATCGACCGCCGCCAGCCAGCCGGCGTTGCAGTGGGTGAGGATATTCACTGGCGCCCCCAAGGGTTTGCGCATAGCAATGGCCGCGATCAGCGCCGCCCCATGCTCGCCGATCGCCCGGCAGGCCGCCACATCCTCC
>DATCCB010000096.1:0-31307 GCA_036511515.1 Caulobacteraceae bacterium
ACGAGATGGACGAGGATTCCGACGAAGGCTGGGCCGAACTTCAGCCGGACGGATCACTCACCGGCGAAATACAATTCCACAACGGCGACGAATCCACCTTCATCGCCCGACCGTGGGCGAGTTCTTCAACAGCCTGCTAGGAAGCCGAGACTCCTCTGTGAAGGCATCATCGTTCTTCAGACAGTTGCGACGCGACCGGCCTTGGTGGGGAATGTCCGCCGGCGCCGTCCTTTTCGGCTTGGCGGTCGCAATTCGCTGGCGGCTCGGCGGATTGACCGAGGGCTTCGGGCCCATGCTGCTTCTGCCAGCAATCCTGCTGGCTGGACTCTTTGGTGGCATCCGGATCGGGTTGGGAACTGCCGCCATTTGCTTCCTGGTCGCGTGGGTTTGGTTCTTCCCGCCTTACGGGACGTTCGTCCTGGAGGGCCGAAGCGCCGTGACGATCGCGACGTTTATTCTCACCGCAAGCCTCGAGCTCTATGTGGTCCGCATCCTGAATCTGGCGATCAACGATCTGTCAGTCACGGAGGAGAGGTCGGCAACAATGTTTCGCGAGTTGCAGCACAGGGTCGCCAACAACCTCCAGGTTGTCGCCAGTGTCCTGCGCCAAGAGCGAAAGAAGCTCGACCGCGATAGTGCGGCTGCGCGGGCTCTGGAGACGGCGCAAAACCGTCTCGACCTGATGGTTCGGGTTCATCGTAGCCTCAACAGTCCAAACATCGCTGATCTTCCGATAGGCTCGTATTTCAGCAGCATAGTTGAAGCTTTGATTCGCGCTAGCAATACTCCACGTGTTCATCTAAATATTACAGCAGATCCGGTTACACTGGACGTTGAGCGGCTAATGTCGCTTTCCATGATTGTCGCCGAGACCGTAACGAATGCTTTGAAGTATGCCTTTCATGGTCGGCCTGAAGGAAACCTCACGATAGATTTTGTTCTCAAAGGACAGGTCTACATCCTCACCGTATGTGATGACGGTCCAGGCTTCTCAGCAACATCGCTCCAAAGCAATCGTGACAGCTTGGGTCGAGGCATCGTTGAGAGCCTAGCCTCACAGCTCGGCGGCAAAATCTCATTCGGGAGGGGGCCAGGGGCGGCCGTTAAGGTCGTATTCCCCGTTCGTGGCACGTCCTGACCCAGGCTCTCATCACGCGCCACCGCTGACGGCTCCACTCGCGATGGATAGCCAACCCTTAGATAAGTTCTTGCACGGCTTTCCGGAGCTTCGGAATTATCGTTTCTTCGAACCACGGATTTTTTCCCATCCAGATTGCACTGCGCCAACTTGGATGTGGCAAGGGAAAGAATTGAGGACCGTGCCGTGCGAACGCTTTGACGGTTTCGGTCATGGAGCCATTCCGCCCCGTCTCCAAATAGTGTCGGTGGGCGTATTGGCCGATCAATAGCGTCAGCCGCACGTCGGGAAGATGTTTGATTAACCGTTCGTGCCAACGCGGTGCGCACTCAGGTCGAGGCGGGTTGTCGCCGCCGTTTTCTCCGGCGCCCGGATAGCAAAATCCCATGGGAAGGATCGCAACGCGCGCTTCATCATAGAAGACCGAGCGATCCATTTTCAGCCACTCGCGCAAGCGATCGCCGCTTGCATCGCTCCAAGGCACCCCGCTCTGATGGACCTTGCTCCCCGGAGCCTGACTGATGATCAAGAGCCGGGCGGTGTTGGCCACCTGGACAACGGGCCGCGGGCCCAACGGCAGATCGGCCGCGCAGATCCGGCAGGCGCGAACTTCCCGCAGCAGTCGGGTCAATGGCATTTGGGCAAACTCACTGGAGGTTCGGCAATGGACGTCACCACGGCCGTCGACGATGAGATCGTTCTCTCAGCGCAGGCGCGCAAGCCCCCAACCGAGCGCATTCCTACTTCGGACTGAGGAGAAAGTAGACCCATACCCTACGGCAGCAGCGCCAGAACGCGTTTGCATATATTTTCGACCGTAAAGCCATATTCACGCATGATGGTGTCGCCTGGCGCCGACGCGCCGAAGCGGTCTACGCCCAACACATCGCCGCGATCGCCGACGTAGCGATGCCAGCCCTGCGATGCGCCCGCTTCGACGGCGAGCCGCGCATGGACGGTCGGCGCCAGAACCTTGTCGCGATAGCTCCGCGGCTGAGCGTCGAACAATTCCCAACTGGGCATGGAAACGACGCGCGCCGAAATGTTTCGATCTTGCAGCGCTTGTCGAGCCGCCACGATCAGGGCGACCTCCGAACCACTCGCGATCAGGATGACGTCCGGATTGCCGTTCGGCGCGTCGGCCAAGACGTATGCACCCTGGCGCAAACCGTCGGCGGCGGCAAATTGGCTGCGATCGAGCGTAGGCACGTTCTGGCGCGTCAGAATCAAAGCCACCGGATGATCGGCCGCCTCGAGAGCAACCCGCCAGGCGATGGCCGTCTCATTGGCGTCGCCCGGGCGGATGACGGTGAGGTTTGGGACCGCGCGCAAGCCCGCGAGTTGCTCCACGGGCTGATGCGTGGGGCCGTCCTCTCCCAAGGCGATGCTGTCGTGGGTGAAGATGTAGATCACATGCAGGCCCATCAGCGCGGCTAGGCGCATGGGCGGGCGCATGTAGTCAGAGAAAATGAGAAACGTCGCGCCGAATGGCAAGACGCCGCCGTGCGCCGCCAACCCGTTCAGAATCGCGCCCATGGCATGCTCACGCACGCCAAAATACAGATTGCGACCGCCGTAACCCCAGATGCCGCTGACCGCGCCTTGCTTGTCGCAGACGTCGGGTTCGACCGGCTCAAAATCGCCCAGCCCTGTGAGCGCGGTATGGGTCGATGGATTCAGATCCGCCGAGCCGCCGATCAATACCGGCAATCGAGTGACGACGGCGTTCATCACTTTGCCGCCGGCGACGCGGGTCGCCAGGCCTTTCGCATCGGCTGGGAAGACCGGGATATCCCGATCCCATCCATCGGGCAGTTCGCCGTTCATGACCTGTTGAAAAGCGCCGGCCAGATCTGGAAACGCTTGGAAATACGCCAGGAATTCGTCTCGCCATGCCCTCTCGGCCAACTCTCCGCGGCCGATCGCCTTGCGGAAATGTTCGCGCGCACGCTCGGGAATAAAAAATGGCGGCTCTATCGGCCAGCCCAGCTTCTGCTTTGTCAGCCGCACTTCTTCGACGCCCAGCGGCGAGCCATGGGATTCGAAACTGTCCTGTTTATGAGGCGAACCATAGCCGATGTGGGTGCGCACCAGGATCAGTGACGGGCGTCCTGTTTCGTCGCGGGCCGCTCGCAGCGCGCGGTCGATAGCCGCCAAATCGTTGCCGTCCCCGACCGACTGGGTGTGCCAGCCGTATGCCTCGAACCGGCGCGCGCGATCCTCGGTGAAGGTGAGATCAGTTCCGGCCGAAAGAGTCACATGGTTGTCGTCATAGAGATAGATCAGTTTGCCGAGCTTCAAATGACCGGCGAGGGATGCGGCCTCCGAGGAAACGCCCTCCATCAGGTCGCCATCGCTGACGATGCCGTAGGTGAAATGTCCCACGATCTCGACGCCGGGACGATTGTGACAAGCGGCCAGATGCGCTTCGGCGATCGCCATGCCCACTCCGTTGCCGAAGCCCTGGCCCAGCGGTCCGGTGGTCGTCTCGATGCCTGGCGTAACGCCGCGCTCGGGGTGGCCCGGTGTCATGCTGCGCCATTGGCGAAACTGTTTGATCTGTTCGAGCGGAAGGTCGTAGCCGGTAAGATGAAGCAAACTGTACAGCAGCATCGAGCCGTGTCCCGCAGAGAGCACGAAGCGATCGCGGTCGAACCAGTCGGGATTGGCCGGATTGTGTTTGAGGAACCTGGTCCACAGCACATAGGCCATCGGGGCTGCGCCCATGGGTAACCCCGGGTGGCCACTATCGACCTTTTGCACAGCATCCACGGAGAGAAAACGCAGTGTATTGATGCATTCACTATCCAATGCAGGATCAAGAAGCATTGTAGAAGACGCTGCGCTCATCCGAATTCTCCTTGGCTTCTAACCCGACGAATTTATTCCGCGACAGCTCTTCGAAGAAGGCGGTCGCGCCAACACACAGCGCTATTCCAGTCCTTCGACGCCAACATCACAGGCACGCACCATCTGGCGGCCAAAACAGCCTGGTACAAAGATGAGCGCCACGTCGATGATCGAACGCACGACGCGAGCGTCAGGGACAGCTCATGCGCGACTGAGTGCCTTGCCTGAGTGGTGCACGACCGCTGGTTCGCCCGGGTGGTGGTCAGTCTCGCGCACGCTGTACATTGTATTATCTGCGTTGGTGCCCATCTTGGACACACCAGTAACCGTGCCATGGCCGATGGCGCTGCGATAATGCCATGACACTTTGGTGCCATCGGGGATTGTCTTGAACGTCTTCTTTTCAGTAGTCATATCATCGCTCCTTCAGGTGGCCGTACCAATGCGGGATCGAGAAGCATTGTAGAATATACTGAGGCTAATCCGAGCGCTCCGTGGCTTTTAACGCGACGAATCTATTCCAGGACAATTCTTCGAAGTGGACGGCGCGTCAACACACAACGTTATTCTCGCCCTTCGACACCGACGCCGTAGACATGCACCATTTGGCCGCCGAGCCAGCCCGATACAAAGATGAGCGCCACGCCGACAACCGAAAGCACGACGGGAAGGCTCAGGCTCGTGTCCACCGCGGCGGGATTGCTGGCTCGCAGCCAGATATTGATCACGTAGAGGACGACGGCGGTTAGATTGATCGTCATGTGGGTCAAGGCGATCTTTTTCACTGGCGGGAGGCCGCCCTTGTAGAAAAGCAGATCGATCAATCCCGGGACCGCCGCGCAGAGCGCGCCGATCAAGCCGCCCACCATGCTGAAAAACGCGACCGTGGACCATGTCTCCGAGGATGCGCCCGCCAGACGAACGAAGTCGCAGACCAGGGAGAAAATCCAAAGACCGATGGGAAAGACGATCAGCATCGGATGGATGGGATGCTTGAAGATGCTCGCTGGAGTACGCATTGGATATCCTTTCTAGGGTTGCGCGGCGCCGTGAAACCGGAATTCGCGCGCCTCAGATCGGCATCCGGTAGCCGTAGAATTCATGATCTTCGTTGTAACCGCCCTGCCCGGCGCCGAGATCGGCGAACTCGCTCACGAACTCGATCTTGCCGATCCATTTGACCATCTTGAAACCCAGTTCGTTCTCGCAGCGAAGCCGCAGCGGCGCGCCATGCAGAACGCTGAGGGGCTTACCGTTCATCTCGTAGGCGAGGATGGTCAGCCGGTGACGCATGTTGTGGATTTCGTGGACGTCGTAGTAGCCGCCGCCGGCGGCGCCCTCGGAGAACGAATAGAAGACCGCGTAGCGAGCCTCCGCCGTCGGCTTCACCAGATCGAGGATTTCGCGCATCGGAACGCCGCCCCACTTGGCGACGCCGGACCATCCCTGGATACAGAAGTGCGTGGTGATCTGTTCCTGCTTCGCCATCGCCTTTAGGTCGGCGAATGAAAATTCGCGCGGCTCCTCGACCAGTCCGTAGACGCGCAAGCGGTAGTCCGCGAACTGACCCACCACCAAGGCCTCGAACTCCGCGGAGTTCGGCATCGTGCCGTTGGGCCAAAGATGAGGAGAGATGTCTTTTTCCGTCAGCTGGGCGTTCGGATCCCACCATTCGGCGAGCCCCTTGATCCAGCCGACCATGAACTGCCCGATCCGCTGCACCAGGCGGGCGTGGCGGATGGTGAACGGCGAAGCGATCCACCAGGCCAGTCCCACCAGGACCATGGCCAGGACGAAGAGCGGGAAGCCGGCCCAGGTCTTATCGTCCACGCCGGCGAACATGTGATTGGTGTTTTGTCTTAGGCCGGTGACGAACACCATGATCCCGTGCCCGAGGATAAAGAACACGAACCAGCAGAACGAGATGAAGTGGATGGAGCGCGCCGCCTGGCGGTTGAGCACCTTGCCGATGATGCCCAGCCGGTTGGAGATCGCCGGGCTCTGCATCAGGCCGGTCAGAATCGACACCGGCGCGGCGATGAAGATGGTGACGAAATAGCTGAGCTGCTGCAGGCCGTTGTAGCGCGTCCAGGTGGATTCGACCGGGAAGTTCAGCGACGCATATTGGATGGTCGTCGAGAGCGCGTTGGGGAACACATCCCAGGTCAGGGGAACCACGCGCAGCCACTGACCGGTCGCGAACAGCAGCACGTAAAAGGCGACGCCGTTGATCGTCCAAAGCAGCACGATCGTAAAATGCCACCAGCGGGCCAGGCCTATCGAGTGGCGGACGCCGGGAATGCCCAGCCATTTAGGGATCGTCACCGAATCGTCCTTGGAGGTCCACACGCGATCCTTCGGGACGGCGTGCTGGAAGCGGAACCACTCCGTGCCCGGCGTGCAGTCCCGATGCCAATTGAGCCTGGGGAAATCGGCCAGGATCTGAATTCCGGCACGAATGATGAACATCATGAACAGCATGTTGAGGAAGTGCTGAAGTTGCAGCCACCACGGAAAGCCGGAGTCGACCGAAGGCGCGGCCTGGGCGATGCCGGGATACGTCTTGATGAACGCCTGAACGCCTGGAAGCGCCCGCAAGCTCTGGGCCAGGGCGATCAGCAGAACCAACGCCGCGGCCCCGATCGGCAACGCCCACAAGGTGCTGATCCAGCGCTGGCCGATGCGGATGACGGGAACTATGCCCTGCTGCGGAGGCAGCCAGTTGCTCAAGGTGATCCGGTCGTCCGCCGCGCTCAGAGTCGGCGTGATCGGACTGTGCGGCGGCGGTTTGATTGTGACCGAATCGGTCATCGCCTGATCATTCTCCCCAAGCCCTGATGGGCGCCGCGAACTCATCGACGTCCGCCAGGACAGCCTTCGTTCTATCGTCCCAGAATCACGTCCCGCAAAACCACGGCGTCGTTGTGCGCTTGGTCGTGAGCTGAATACACGAGCGTGATCGGCCCCGCGCGGGCCCGGTCGCGCAGCAGACCGAGTTCCGCCGGATGAGCGTGGACTTCGGCCGCGTAGCGGCCGCGGAATTCCGCCCATCGGGCCGGATCGTGGCCAAACCATTTTCGCAAGGCCGTGCTCGGGGAGACGGCCTTCAGCCACTGATCGAGCGCGGCGTCGGCCTTGCTCACCCCGCGCGGCCAGAGCCTGTCGACCAGGATTCGCTCGCCGTCTTCCGCCGCCGGCGCCTCATAGGCCCGCTTCAGCTTGACGTTGGCGGCGGCGACTTGCCGTTTCATCCGCATCTTTCCTTTCTAAGATGATGGCTTCTCGGCCATCTTTTTTTCCAACGCGAGCTCGGCGCGGAGACCTTCGAGATCGCGGTGCACGAAGGCGGTCGCCAGCGTTTCGCCCGCGCGCGAAAAGGTGATCGCGCAGTCTCGGGCCTCGAGACTCCCGTCGACATCCACCCTGTCCCATCCCTCGCCGTGACCGACATAGGCGAGGCCGAGGTCATACTGCTCGGTCCAGAAGAAGGGGACCGCGTCGAAGGCCTCGCGGCGGCCCAGGATGTTGCGCGCCGCGGTCTGCCCCTGGCGCTCGGCGACGACGAAGTGTTCGACGCGGATCCTCTCGCCGCTGAGCGGGTCGGGCCAGCGCGCGATATCGCCGGCCGCGAAGACCCCAGCGACGCTGGTTTGCAAATATTCGTCGACGGTGACGCCGCGATCCACGGCCAGTCCGGCGCTCTCGGCCAAGCCGGTCAGAGGGCGCACGCCGACGCCGATCACCACCAGATCGGCCCGCAGGACCTCTCCGCTGGCCAGGGTGACGCTTTCCCCGGCGATGGAGGCGGCGGTCGCGCCTAGATGGAAGGTGACGCCGTGGTCTTCGTGCATCTTGCGCAGGAAGGCGCCGACCTTGGGCCCAAGGATCTTCTCCATCGGAATTGTCTCGGGCGCGACCATGTCCACCTCGACGTTGCGGGCGCGGAGGGAGGCCGCCACCTCCAGGCCGATGAAGCTCGCGCCGATCACCACCGCGCGCTTGGCGCAGAGGGCCTTGGCGACGATGGCGCGACTGTCGGCGAGGGTGCGCAGATAATGGACGTGGGGGAGGTCGCACCCGGGGATATCCAGCCGCACCGGCTCGGCGCCGGTGGCGAGCAGAAGCGCGCCATAGGAATGGCGGCTTCCGTCCGTCAACTCGATTTCGCGGGCCGAGACATCGAGCCGAAGGACGCGTGCGTCGAGCTTCAGGTCGATACGGCGGTCCTCGTAGAATTTCGCCGGGCGGAGAAGATTCGAATCGTCCGAGGCCGCGCCCGAGAGATAGCCCTTCGACAGGTTTGGCCGATCCGGCGGCCGCGACGGGTCGGCGCTGAAGAGGGTGACCGGCCCGAGGTAGCCCTCCCGGCGCAGCATCTCGGCGGCGGCGTTTCCGGCCGCGCCGCCGCCGACGATGATCACCGATTTTGGGACCGCGTCCAACGTGGGGCGACGCTGCGCGGGACCCATCTTTTCGCGGACGAAGACGGCGCCCACCGGGGTCTGAGTCGGCGTGAACTGCCGCGCCAGGTCGTGCACCTGTTCGACTCGCCAGTGCGACACCGGATCAAGCGCGGGCGCGCGCAAGGCCTCGCCGGTGCGCAGGTCGAAACATGCATGATGCCAGGGACACCGCACAGTCTCTCCCACCAGCAGCCCTTCGGTCAGCGGGGCTCCGTAATGGGTGCAGATGGCGCCGATCGCAAACACTTCGTCGCCCCGCCGGGCGAGCAGGACCGGCTCGCCCTCGGCGTGGCCGAGCAGCATCGTCCGATCGGGAATGGCCGAAAGCTCGACGCCCTTGGTGAGGTCCGGTCCCGAGAGAGTAGTGTCGCTATCGCTCATTCAAGCCCTTTCCGGCGCCGGGGGCCTGCGCTCGGAGGCTCGAGGGTCGTACGTTCACCAGCGTATCGGTCTGGAAGTCACCGGAAGCCGGTGGCTCCCAATCGTCGAGTCGCCTTCTTGAAAACGCAATGCTGGCGGCGCGGGTTCCCAAGGTTCTCCCCGCATTTCGGCGCCGGCGGAACACCGCTGGCCTGCGTGACTACGACAGAGAACTCTATTTGGCCCGTCACCTGATCGAGAAATTCTTGGCAAACTCAAGCAGTCCCGCGCCATCGCAACACGCTATGACAAAACCGCTCGAAACTTCCTCGCCGGCGTCCACCTGGCCGCCTCAGCCATTTGGCTCGATTGGCGACACGCCCTAGCCGGCGGACGCTTCCCCGCCCGCGCAGACGAACCGTCCGGCCAGGCTGCCGTCCCGCAGATAAACCCGGATTTCGGTGGCCTCGCCGGCCTTGGCGAGGCTCGCGCCCAGGCGCATGGCGGCATCTTCCGCCTTGGCGCCGCTGATGAACAGCTGCGGGTTCTCCACCGCCCCCTGTCGCACTGCCCAGCCGCCGGCCAGGGGTTCCACGCAGATCGTCTCGATCATCGTCGTCTCCCAAAGCCACCCGTCGCTCGACTCTACGGCCCGCTTCATGACATCCGTTTGGCAAGCGCACGATGGCGCCATGACGAGTCCGTGATGATCGGTAACCAAATCTGGGCCGGGTGACGATTGGGAGCCATGACTTCACGCGCCTCGAAGCTGTCTGGCGTCCTCGTCGCCGTCATGGCGGGCCTTGCCGGCTCATCGACGAGCGCCATCGGAGCCGACGCCGCGCATCCCGCGGTGCTGGAGCTTTTCCAAAGTCAGGGCTGCTCTTCCTGCCCGCCGGCAAACGCCAATGTCATGGCGCTCAGCGGCCGCCCCGATATCCTGGCCTTGAGTTTCGAGGTCACCTATTGGGATAATCTCGGCTGGAAGGACACGTTCGACCAGCCGAAGTTCACCGCCCGCCAATATGACTACGCGAAGGGGCTGGGCCACCCGAACGTGTTCACGCCGCAGGTGGTGGTCAATGGCCGGCGCGATGGGGTAGGTGTCGATCCGCGCGCGCTGCGGGGGCTGCTCGCCGCCGCCGATCGTGGCGATGGCGGTCCCATGGTCAGCATCGGGCGTCGGACCGTGCGTATTTCGGCAGGAGCAGCTGGCAAAGGCGCCGACGTCTGGCTTGTCCGCTACGATCCTCGCATCATCCAGGTATCGATCAAACGCGGCGAAAACGGCGGCAAGACCCTGCCGCACAAGAACATCGTCCGCGAACTGACCTGGCTCGGCCGCCGGACCGGGCCGCCGCTGACCCTGCCGATTTCGCCTCCCGCCGACGAGGCTTGGAAGACCGCGGTCCTGGTGCAGAACCCAGGCGGAGGCGCGATTTTGGCGGCCGCGACCGGCTAGAGGCGGTTGGAGTCTACAAATCGCGCGCGACGGACTGCGCCGGCGGCAACGATTGCGCTAAGCCTGACGGGCGCCAGAACTCAAGGAGCGGGTGCTTGCCGACAGACGCAACTATCGGATCGAATCCGGCCCCCGCGCCCAGTTCCCGCCGCGCCGGACGCCAAGTAATCTACCGCCATTCCCGGGCGGTGCGGGTGACCCATTGGGTGAATGTGGTGCTGATCAGCATGCTGCTGATGAGTGGCCTGCAGATATTCAACGCCCATCCCCGCCTCTATTGGGGCGCCTACGGCGCCGACGCGGATCATCCGTGGCTCGAGTTGACGGCTCTCAAGCCCGATTCCGATCAGCCAGTGGGCGTGGCCCGCCTGGGCCATCTCCAGTTCAAGACCGATGGCGTACTGGGCGTCTCCAAGGGCGCCCAAGGGAAATTCACTCAGCGCGGATTTCCGCGATGGACGACGTTGCCCAACGATCAGGATCTGGCCACGGGCCGGCGCTGGCACTTCTTCCTGGTCTGGCTGTTCGTCGCCAACGGCCTGGTCTATCTGGTCTTCGGGGCGCTGAACGGCCACTTCCGGCGCGACCTCGCGCCGACTGGCGATCAGATCAAGCCGCGCAATATCCTGCGCAGCATCGGCGACCATATCCGCCTCAAACACCCCAGGGGGGAGGAGGCCAAGTCCTACAATGTGCTGCAGAAGCTGACCTACCTCATTGTCATCTTCATCATCCTGCCGTTGATGGTGATCACCGGCCTGACCATGTCGCCGGGGATGGACGCCGCGGCGCCGTGGCTGCTCAGCCTGCTGGGCGGCCGACAATCGGCTCGCAGCGTCCATTTCATCACCGCCAATCTGATCGTGCTGTTCGTCATCGTCCACGTCGTCGAGGTGTTCCTGGCCGGCGTGTGGAACGAGATCCGCTCGATGATCACCGGCCGCTATGTGATCGAGGCGGAGGAAAAGCCATGATCGACGCCAAGTTTTCCAGGCGCGCGATGATCGGCGCGGGCGCGGCCGGTCTTGGCGGCCTGCTGCTGGCCGGTTGCGACCGGCTGTCGAACTCGCCGAAATTCCAAAGCTTCGTCGGCTCGGCCGAGGACCTGACCTTTCCGGCCCAGCGCGCGCTGCTTGCCGGCCAGCCGCTGGCGCGCGAATTTCCGGCATCGATGATCTCGCCGGTGTTCAAGTCCAACGGCACCAGCATGCCGGGCAGCCCGGCCTACAAGGCCATGCTGGAGCGCGGCTTCGCCGACTTCCACCTGGCCATCGGCGGACTTGTCCACCGGCCGACGCGGTTTTCCTTTGATGAACTCAAGGCGATGCCGGCGCGGACGCAGATCACCCGCCACGACTGTGTCGAGGGCTGGAGCGCTATCGGCCAGTGGACCGGGGCGCCGCTCGCGCGCCTCCTGGCCACGGTCGGCCTTATGCCGCAAGCGCGCTATGCGGTGTTCTATTGCGCCGACGACATGGACGGCTCGACCGACGGATCGGGGCAATACTACGAAAGCATCGACCTCTTCGACGCCTTCCACCCGCAGACGATCCTGGCCTATGGCCTGAACGGAAAGCCCCTCGACGCGGCGCACGGCGCGCCGCTGCGCCTTCGGGTCGAACGGCAGCTTGGCTACAAGATGGCCAAGTACGTCATGCACATTCAGCTCGTCGACGCGGTCCACGCCATCAAAGGCGGCAAGGGCGGCTATTGGGAAGACCGCGGCTACGAGTGGTACGCGGGGATCTAGGCCCTCACGTCCAGCGACCGGACGATTTGGTCTACCTGAACCTCTACAGGCTGGTCGATGTCGACGTCTATCGGGTGTTCGCCCAGGCCCGGCGGCTGAAGGGCGGCGAACTGGCTGTCGAGCAGGCTGGCGGGCATGAAGTGGCCGGTGCGCCGGGCCACGCGCGTGGCGATCAGCGCGCGCGAGCCGCGCAGGAACACGAACCTTACCTGGGGCCGGCCCCTGGCGAGTTGATCGCGATAGGCGCGTTTGAGGGCCGAGCAGGTGACCACGCCTCCCGCGCCGCGCGCGGTTTGGCCATCGATCCAGTCTCCGATCGCCGCCAGCCATGGCGCGCGGTCGGCATCGTCCAGCGCGAAACCGGCCTTCATCTTGGCGATGTTCGCGGCGGGGTGCAGCGCGTCGCCCTCCTGGAACGTCCAGCCCAGCCGCGCGGCCAGGGGCTTGGCCACCGTCGACTTGCCGGAGCCCGAGACCCCCATGACCACCAGCACCGGCGGCGCGGAGGTAGGGTCGGTCATGTCCCCACGGGGCGCCAGCGGCGGCCGTCGCGGGTCAGCAGATCGGCCGCCTCGGCGGGTCCGTCGGCGCCGGCTGCATAGCCGTGGACCTCGCCCCCCGTCTCCCAGGCTTCGAGGAACGGCATCACCGCGGCCCAGGCGAATTCGATGTCGTCGGCGCGCTTGAACAGGGTCTGGTCGCCGATCAGGCAGTCGTAGATCAGGGTCTCGTAGCCGGTGGCCGGCTTGGCGTTGAAATAGTCGGCGTAACAGAAATCCATGCGCACGTCGGCCAGCCGCACGTCCGGACCTGGGACCTTGGCGTCGACGTTCAGGGATATCCCCTCCTTGGGCTCGATCTGCAGCACCAGGGTGTTGGGCGTCGACGCGCCCGAGGTGAGATCCTGAAACAGCGTGCGTGGAGCGGCCTTGAACTGGATGGCGATTTCGGTATCGCGCGCGCTCATCGCCTTGCCGGTGCGCAGATAGAATGGCACGCCGGCCCAGCGCCAGTTGTCGATCCACAGCTTGACCGCGACGAAGGTCTCCGCCTCGCTGGTCGGCGAAACATTGGGAGAGTCGCGATAGGCGGCGACCTGGCGCCCGGCCACCGTGCCGGCGCCATACTGTCCCCGCACGCTGTCGGCCAGGGCCTGCTGGGGCGTCTGCCGGACGATGGCCTCGATCACCCGGCCCTTCTCGGCCCTGACCGCTTCGGCGTCGAAGGAGTTCGGCGGCTCCATGGCCACCATGGCCAGGAGCTGAAACAGGTGGTTGGGGACCATGTCGCGCAAGGCGCCGGTCTTGTCATAGAAGGCGCCCCGGCCCTCGACGCCGACGGTTTCCGCCGCGGTGATCTGCACGTGGTCGATGTGCTGGCGGTTCCACAGGGGTTCGAACACGCCGTTGCCAAAGCGGGTGACCATGATGTTGCGGACCGTTTCCTTGCCGAGGAAATGATCGATCCGGTAGACTTGGCTTTCATCGACGCACTTGAGAATCCGCTGGTTGAGCGCCCTGGCCGACGCCAGATCGGCGCCGAACGGCTTTTCCACCACCACTCTGCGGAAACGCCCGTCCGGCGCCTGCATGAGCTTGGCCTTGGCCAGTCGCTCGACGATGTCGCCAAAGAAGCGCGGCGCGACCGCAAGATAGAAAAGCACGTCGCCGCCGTCCGGTTGGCCGATAGCGGTCAGGCGCTTGCCGATGCTCTCATAGCTCTCATTGTCCTCGAAGTCGCCGACCTGGTAGAACATACGCTGCGACAACCAATCCCAGGTGGCTGCATCGATGGTCTTGCCCCCGAACTCGCTGTCCTTCGCGGAAACCAGCCCCTTGAGAAAGCCGCCGAGACCGGCTCGGAAGCTGGCGTCGTCGCCGGCCCCGTGATCGATCCCGACGATGCGGAAATCCTCCGACAGCAGCTTGGCCGCGGCCAGGTTGTAAAGGGCCGGGATCAGCAGGCGTTTGGCCAGATCGCCGCCCGCGCCGAAGATCACCATGGTGCACGCCGGGGCCGGGGGAGTCGGAGCGCTGGGTTCGTGGGTCAAAACCCTTCTCCCAATGGGAGAAGGAGGGGCCCGCCGCTGCAAGCGGTGGGAAGATGAGGGGTTAGAATGCGAGCCTCGTAACCCCTCACCGTCCCACGCTCTTGCAAGTGCGGGCCCCTCCCTCTCCCTGTGGGAGAGGTGATGAATGAGCGGGCTTGCGAGACGAGCGGGATGTTTGTCTCCCGCGATCTGAGAGGTTCACTTTCAGCCAATTGAGCCATCGAGCCGCTAATCCTTATCCTTCGGCTCGACATGGCCGCCGAAGCCGTATCGCATGGCCGAGAGCAGCTTTTCGCCGAAGGTGTGGGTCTGGCGCGATCGGAAGCGCGCGAAAAGGGAGGCGGTCAGCACGTTGGCCGAGACGCCTTCCTCGATGGCCGCATCGACGGTCCAGCGGCCCTCGCCGCTGTCTGCAACGTCTCCAGCGAATGTGGCCAGCTTCGGATCGCCCGACAGGGCCTGGGCCGTCAGGTCGAGCAGCCAAGAGGAGATCACGCTGCCGCGCCGCCACACCTCGGCGATGTCGGTGAGGTTCAGGTCGAACCGGTCTTCAGGGGCCAGGGCCTCCCCGCCTTTGCCCGCGAGAACGTCGAAGCCCTCGGCATAGGCCTGCATCAGCCCGTATTCGATGCCGTTATGGACCATCTTGACGAAGTGCCCCGCGCCGACCGGACCGGCATGGATGTAGCCCTTTTCGGCTCTCGGATTGGCGCCCGCGGCCCGTTTGGTGCGCGGGATATCGCCAAGGCCGGGCGCGAGGGTCGCGAAGATCGGATCGAGCCGGTCCACCACAGCCTTCTCACCGCCGATCATCATGCAATAGCCCCGCTCCAGGCCCCAGACGCCGCCGGACGTGCCGACATCGACGTAGGTGAGACCGCTCGCCTCGAGCGTCTTGGCGCGGCGAATGTCGTCTCGGTAGAAGGTGTTTCCGCCGTCGATGATCGTGTCGTCGCGGCTTAGGGCCTTTGCCAGGGCGCTTATGGTCTCCTCGGTCGGGCCGCCCGCCGGCAGCATCACCCACACCGCGCGCGGCGGGCTGAGCTGGCTCACCAGGTCGGCGAGGTCCCTGGTCCCTTTTGCGCCCTCCCCCGCCAGGCCGACCACCGACTTGGCGTCGCGGTCATAGACGACGCAGGCATGCCCGCCCTTCATCAGCCGCCGGGCGATATTCGCGCCCATCCGACCCAGTCCGACGACGCCAAGCTGCATGGGTCGAAACTCCTTGAAACGATCAGGCGAGCGCGCGCTCGAAGGCTCGCGACAGCCGCTCGAGACCGCCTTCGACGTCGGCGCCCAGGTCGATGCGCAGGAGCCGCCGCCCGCGTTCGGCCAGGACTTCGAGGTCGCCGCGCGCCTCGGCGGCCTCGACAAGGCCGAAACTGAATCCTCGACCCGGGACGGCGATGTCGGTTGCGGCCGTGTGGGTGATCTGCAGGAAGACGCCGCTGTTGGGGCCGCCCTTGTAGGCCTGGCCGGTCGAATGGAGGAAGCGCGGGCCAAAACCCAGCACCGTCGCCACCTTGCGCTCGTCGCGGACGCGTTTGCGCAACTTCTGCAGGGTCTCGATGTTGGCCGCCGTCCGGTCGATGTACGCCAGGATCCCGGCATAGTCCCCGGCCCCGGCCCGCGCGAAGTGGGCGTCGAGCCAGGCTTCGAGGCTGGCGGCGCCGGCCGCCTTGGCGAGCGCCGCGGCGTTGACCGGATCGGCGTAGAGCGCGATCTGCCCATCGCGAAGTACCGGCGTTTCCGCCGAAAAGGCCCCGGTCTTTTCATAGGCGTCGGTCAGGGCGCGGGTCTTGATCTTGCTGGCTTCGACATCGGGCTGATCGAAGGGATTGATGCCGATCACCGCGCCGGCGATGGCGACGGCGATCTCCCAGCGGAAGAATTCCTGGACCAGCATCTCACGGCTGGCCAGGGTGATGCGGACCACCGGCGCGCCCGCGTCTTCCAGGGCCCGGAGCGGTTCGTCGCGGGCCGGATCGTCCTGGCCATCCAGCCGCAGATAGACGAACAGGCGATCGGCGCCGTAGTCCTTCGGGGACCCCAGGGGTTCGGCGTCGACAGGGACCAGGCCCTTGCCCTGCTTGCCGGTCGATTCGGCCAGGAGCTGTTCCAGCCACGCGCCGACGTCGGCGATGCCGTCCGAGGCGATCAGGGTGACCTTGTCCCGCCCGCCTTTGGCCAGCACGCCCATGATCAGGCCCAGCATTACGCCGGGATTGGCCAGCGGCGGCGCGCTCGGGCCACAGGCGATGACCATCGTCGCGGCGGTTTCGAACAGCCTGCCCACATCGAGGCCAAGGACGGCGGCCGGAACCATGCCGAAGTTGGACAGCACCGAATAGCGGCCGCCGATCGCCGGGTCGCCGGCGAAGACGCGGGCGAAGCCGTCGCGGCGCGCGTCCGCCTCCAGCCTCGAGCCCGGATCGGTGACGGCGATGAAGTGCGCGCCCGCCTTGCCCGCGCCCAGGGCCTTTTCCGCCATGGCGAAGAAGTAGGCGCGCAGGATGTCCGGCTCCAGGGTCGAGCCCGACTTGCTGGAGACGATGAACAGGGTGCGGGCCGGATCGATGATCGCGGCGATCCGGGCGATCTGGTCGGGATCGGTGGAATCGAGCACCAGCAAGGGCGGGTGGCCGCTCGCCGGCCCGAACGTCTGGCTGAGCACCTCGGGGCCGAGGCTCGATCCGCCCATGCCGAGCAGCAGGGCATGGCTGTAGCCGCCCGCCTTGACCTGCTCCGATAGCCCCCTCAATGCGGCTAGGTCGACCGCGCCGCCGCTGCCGGCGCCAAGCCAGCCCATCCACTTGGCCTCGTCGGCGCTCGTCCACAGGCTGGCGTCCCTGGTCCACAGCCGCCGTGTCCAGCCTTCCGCCGCCGCGCGATCGACGGCCGTCTTCACCTGGGCCTCTAGGGCGGGGCCTAGACTCGCCGACTGGCTGTTGAGGCGGCCGCCCAGTATCTGCGCGCGCTTGCCCGCGACCGCGCCCAGGAGCTCGTCGAACGATTGGCTGAACTTCTTCACGCCATCGACGACGAGCGCGTCGGTGATCCCGTCGAGATCGAGCCCGAGGCGTTTCTGGTCGTCGATGATCTTGCGCGCGCCGGCGACATCTTCGGTCAGGCTGGAGCGCACCTGCCCGTGGTCGCGAAAGGCGTCCATGGTCTTGGGCGGCATGGTGTTGACGGTGTCCGGACCGATCAGCTCGGCGACGTAGAGCACGTCGGAATAGGCCGGGTCCTTGGTGCCGGTGGACGCCCACAGCAGCCGTTGCGGCGCGGCCCCGGCGGCCGCGAGCGCCTTCCAGCGCGGCGTGCCGATCAGGTCCAGGTAATCCTGGTAGGCGATCTTGGCGTTGGCGATGGCCACCTTGCCGCGGATCGCCTTCAGTTCGGCGGTCCCGCCGGCGTCGGCGCCTGCCAGGCGACGGTCGATAGCCTCATCGACCATGGTGTCGATGCGGCTGACGAAAAAACTGGCGACGCCATGCACCCTGGCCACGTCGCCGCCGCCGGCCCGGAAGGCCTCGATGCCGGCGATGTGCGCCTCGGCCACGTCCAGATAGGCTTGCACCGCGAAGAGCAGGGTGACGTTGACGTTGATACCTTCGCCGATCAGCTGGCGAATGGCCGGCACGCCGGCTTTGGTGCCTGGCACCTTGATCATCACATTGGGCCGGTCGACGGCCCGCCACAGCCGGCGCGCCTCGGCGATAGTGGCTTCGGTATCCAGCGCCAGATAGGGCGAGACCTCCAGGCTGACATAGCCGTCGGCGCGGTTCAGACGATCGTAGAGCGGCCGAAACTGGTCGGCCGCGTCCTGGATGTCGGCGATAGCAAGGGCCTCATAGAGATCGACGACCTCGCGGTCGCCCTTGGCCAGGATGTCCTTTAGCCGCGCGTCGTAGTCGGAGCCCTCGCCGATAGCCTTTTCGAAGATCGACGGATTGGAGGTCATGCCGGTCAGGCCGTCGTCGGCGATCAGGCGCTTCAGCTCGCCGTTTTCGAGGATCTTGCGGTGCAGATAGTCGAGCCACACCGCCTGGCCGGCTTCGCCCAGCAGCTTCAGCGGATTGGTCATCGCCGGACGCTCTCCGCCTTGGCCATTTGCCCGCGGGCGGCCTTGAGCACATGATCGAGGGTGAAGCCGAAGTGCTTCAAGAGCGGCTTGATCGGGGCCGAGGCCCCGAAGCTGCGCATGGCGATGATCTCGCCGGTCAGGCCGACATAGCGGTCCCAGCCGAGGGGCGACGCCATCTCGACCGCGACGCGGGCGGTAACGTCCGGGGGCAGCACCTTGTCGCGATAGGTCCTGTCCTGGGCCTCGAAGATCTCGCAGCACGGCATCGAGACCACGCGCGCCACGACGCCCTCGGCCTTGAGGGTCTCATAGGCTTCGATGCACAGGGAAACCTCGCTGCCGGTGGCGATCAGGATAACCTGAGGCCTTACGTCCGCATCGCCCGCCAACACGTAGCCGCCGCGCGCCAGGCCCTCAGCGGGGGCATATTTCGACCGGTCGAGCGTCGGCATCGCCTGGCGCGACAGCACCAGGCATGCCGGTTTTTCGCCCTGGCCGAGGATGGTCTTCCACGCCTGCGCCGTCTCGTTGGCGTCGCACGGGCGCACGACCCACATCCCGGGGATCGCCCGCAGGCCGGCGAGCTGCTCAATTGGCTGGTGGGTCGGCCCGTCCTGGCCAAGGCCGATGGAATCGTGGCTGAACACGAAGACGACAGGGGTCTCCATCAGCGCCGCCAGGCGGATCGGCGGGCGCATATAGTCGCTGAAGATCAGGAAGGTGCCGGTGTAGGCGCGCAGGTGGCACAGCGACAGACCATTGGCGATCGCGCCCATGGCGTGTTCGCGCACGCCAAAGTGCAGGTTGCGGCCGCCGAACACGCGCGGCTCGAAGTCCCCCGCGCCGTCGAATTCCAGCCGCGTCTTGGTCGACGGCGAAAGGTCCGCCGACCCTCCGATCAGCCACGGCAGGTTCGGGGCGATGGCGTTCAGCACCTTGCCCGAAGCCTCGCGCGTGGCCATGCCCTTGGCGTCGGCGTCGAAAACCGGAAGCTTCGCGTCCCAGCCCCGCGGCAGAGCGCGCGCCCGCATCGCGGTCAGCTCCGCGGCCAGATCGGCGTGCTTTTCACCGTAGTCCTTGAAAGCTTTGTCCCAGGCTGCCCGAAGCTTGCCGCCGCGCTCGTCCATAGCCCCGGCCAGCCGCTCGCTGACCCCGGCCGGCACCAAGAACTGAGCGTCCGCCGGCCAGCCGTAAGCCTCCTTGGTCAGTTTGACCTCGTCTTCGCCGAGCGGGTCGCTGTGGGCCTTCGAGGTGCCCTGTTTGTGCGGCGAGCCATAGCCGATGACGCTCTTGACCACGATCAGGGTCGGCCGGTCGTCGGCGGCAAGAAAGCTTTCGACGGCGCGGGCGAAGGATTCGCAGTCGTTGGCGTCGTCGACCTCGCGCGTCGCCCAGCCATAGCCGCGGAATCGCTCGGCGACGTTCTCGTCGAAGGCCAGTTCGGTGTGACCCTCGATGGTCACGTTGTTGTCGTCATAGATCCAGCACAGGTTCGACAGCCGTAGATGCCCGGCGATCGAGGCGGCCTCCGAGGCCACCCCCTCCATCAGGTCGCCATCGCTGCACAGGGCATAGACGTTGTAGTCGAAGAGCGTCTGGCCGGGCTTGTTGAACGTCTGCGCCTGCCATTGACCGGCCATGGCCATGCCGACGCTGACCGCGGCGCCTTGGCCCAGCGGCCCGGTGGTCGTCTCGACGCCGGTGGTCAGACCGTATTCCGGATGGCCGGCGCAGACCCCGCCCAGTTCGCGAAA
Source organism: Caulobacteraceae bacterium (assembly GCA_036511515.1). Taxonomy (GTDB): domain Bacteria; phylum Pseudomonadota; class Alphaproteobacteria; order Caulobacterales; family Caulobacteraceae; genus Acaudatibacter. Next base: position 19,915 of record DATCCB010000096.1, read on the forward strand.
ATCCTTGATGTCCTCGAGACTGACCGCCGGACGGTTCTGCGGTTTGCCCTGGTGGTCGACGGCCTGGACCTTGGCCAGATGCAGAAGCGCGTAGAGCAGCATCGAGCCGTGTCCGGCCGAGAGCACGAACCGGTCGCGGTTCGGCCACGCGGGATCGGCCGGATCGTAGCGCAGGAACCGGCGCCACAGGGTGTAGCCGATCGGGGCCATGGCCATTGGCGCCCCGGCGTGACCCGACTGGGCCTTTTCCACCGCATCGATGGCCAGGGTGCGGATGGTGTCGATGGCCAGCGTATCGATGTCGTCGCCGCCGGTCTTGCCGCGAGGCGCTTCGGCCAACACCCCTTGCGCGTCTGCGGTCATGATCGGGCTTCAACTCCTTCGGCGGTCCGGCGCGCGAGCCGCGCGGACCTTAGATCACGGCGTCGTTCCGCCAAGCGGAAAACATTACGCCCCCGCACTTGACCCTTCCTGCCAACGATCCAGCCGGCCGCCAGTTCCGGCCCGATGAGCGACGCAGCGGCGCGCGACCAGAGAAACCTTCGCCTATGCCAAGCGTTGCCGAAGTCAGGGTTGTGAGTGGGGACCGCCGATGGCGCTGGAAGTTACCGTCGGACCGCCGCGGCTGGCGATCAATCAGGGCTACGGCGTCCTGATCACCGACCAGGACGGCCAGATTCCCTGGCCGACGGACAAGGGTCTCTACGTTTCAGACACCCGGGTGATCTCCAGCTGGGCGATCTACGCCAACGGCGAGACCTGGCAACTGCTCAACAGCGGCAACATCGCCTACTACGCCGCGCGCATCTACCTGCTCAACAAGGCCATGGAGACCGAGGGCGGCGAGGTGCCGGCCGGGACCCTTGGCCTGACCCTGAGCCGCTCGATCGGCGGCGGTGTCCACGAGGATCTGGACCTCATCAATCACGGCGAGACGCCGGTGAAGTTCAACCTCGAAATCGCCATGCGCAGCGATTTCGCCGATCTGTTCGAGGTGAAGTCCGGACGGATCGTCCGCCGCGGCCGGATAACCACTGCCTGGTCGGACGAGGATTCGCGGCTGATCACCATCTATAAGAACCGCAGCTTCCGCCGCGACGTCATCGTCTCGGTGCATGAGTCCGGCTCAAAGCCGGTCTACGCCAACGGCCGCATAAGCTTCGATGTCCGCCTGGCCCCCGGCGCGTCATGGCACAGCTGCCTGCTTTACGAGATTGGCGACGGGCGCAACGTCACGCCGGCCCCCGACCCCTGCATTGGCGCCACCACGGAAACCAAAAGCGGCCAGCGGCTGGGCGATTGGCAAAGCGCGACGATGAAGATCCACTCCATCAACGATGAGTTCTGGCGATTCTACCGCCAGTCGCTGGACGACATGGCCTCTCTGCGCCTGCCGCTCGAAGGCACCGACCACCTGGAGTTCGTGCCCGCCGGCGGGGTGCCGTGGTTCGTCGCCCTGTTCGGCCGCGACAGCCTGATCGTGTCGCTGCAGAACGCCATGGTCTATCCGGACTTCGCGCGCGGCGCGCTCGAAGTGCTGGGCAGGTATCAAGCCAAGAAGCGTGACAACTATCGCGACGCGCAGCCGGGCAAGATCATGCACGAGCTGCGGCTCGGCGAACTGGCGCATTTCAAGGTCATTCCGCATACGCCCTATTACGGCACCGCCGACGCGACCATTCTCTACCTGATCGTCCTGCATAATGCCTGGCGGTGCACCGGCGACGAGGCTCTGCTCAGGCGCCACCTGGCGACGGCGGAAAAATGCCTGATCTGGATCGACCGCTATGGCGATCGCGACGGCGACGGATTCCAGGAATACCAAACCTATTCGACCGCCGGCTATGAGAACCAGGGCTGGAAGGACTCCGGCGATGCGCTGGTCTATACAGACGGGACGCTGGTCAAGGGCCCCAAGGCCCTGGTCGAACTGCAGGGCTATGTCTACGACGCCTGGCTGCGCATGGCCCAGATCTTCGACGCCCTGGGCAAGCCCGCCCGCGCCAGGGGCCTGCGCCGCAAGGCTAAGGCCCTGTTCGAACGCTTCAACGACGCTTTCTGGGACGAAGCCACGGGCTTCTACGCCTTCTGCCTCGACGGCGAGAAGAAAAAAGTCCTCTCGGTGGCTTCCAATCCTGGCCATCTTCTGTGGTCGGGCATCGTGCCGCCCGAGCGCGCCGGCAGGGTGGTCAAGCGGCTGATGAAGCCCGACATGTGGAGCGGCTGGGGCATCCGCACGCTGTCGGCCAAACACCCGGCTTACAACCCCCATTCCTATCAGAACGGGTCGGTGTGGCCGCATGACAACGCCATTATCGCCATGGGCTTTCGCCGCTATGGGTTCGTCGACGAGGCCACGCGGATCGCCCGCGATATCAGCGGCGCGGCCAGCTATTTCACGCTCCATCAGATGCCCGAACTCTATTCGGGCCTGCAGCGCGATCCGACCAACTTTCCGGTCCAGTACCTGGGCGCCAACGTGCCCCAGGCCTGGGCCGCCGGCAGCTGCTTCGCCTTTCTGCAGATGATCGTAGGCTTTCAGCCGGACGCCCCGGCCGGCAAGCTCTACATCGATCCTTCCCTGCCCGACTGGCTCACCGACCTCTCGGTCTGCGATCTGCGCGTCGGCAAGGCCACCTTCGACCTTCGCTTCTGGCGTGACGGCAAGACCACCCGCTGGCAGGTGATCAAGGGTGATCCCCAGGCCGTTGAACACTGCAGCTACGCCGCGGGGCCGCGGCGGTGGACGTGAGCGCCAAATTCGGTGACTTGCGCGCCGCGTCGCCCCCGCTAGGTTGAGGCTCGAACGACCGACCCAACTGCTACAAGCGAGGCCGCCCATGCCGGACGCCAAGCCGCCGACCGACCAGGCTCAACGCCAGCGGGCGCTATCGCGATGGGAGGGCGAGGGCGGAGCCGAGCCGGACGGCGCCCAGCAGGCCGCGGCGCCCGTTGAGGCCCAGGGCGGCCCGATGTTCGTCGCCCGCGCCGAGTGGGCGGAGATGCGCACGCGGGTCATTGCCCTGGAAAACCTGGTCATCGCCCTTCTGGCCAGGGCGAGCGACGAGCAGAGGGCTGCCGCGCGCGAAATGGCGGCCTTGATCCTGCCTCGGCCGGGGGCCACGCACCATCGCCTGACCGTCCATGCCGCCCACCGGATGACCGATCTGATCGGTCGCGCCGAGCGTCTCGAGGCGGCGGAGGATTGACCTCTTCGCTTAGATGAACCGCTGGCCAACCCTCCCCCGACGCGGGCTGCTCATGGCCGGCGCTGGCCTCGCCGCCGCGCCCTTGCCGGCCTTCGGTGAGAACGAAGGCGCGCCCGTTCCGGCCCCCATCGGCGATCCGTGGACGGTGTTTTTCAAGGGCCAGCGCATCTGGGCCTACGCCGACAGGCAAAGTTTCGATCCGGGCGAGCGGCTGAACGTGATGATGGCCGGCGGCCCGGGCCAGCCCCCGCGCCCGGTGCGCCTCGAGGTGTTTCGCATCGGACCGGCGAACGCTGCGCCGACGCCGATCTGGAAGAGCGATTTCGTCACCGTCGCCTATCGCGGCGCGACCCGCAGCGGCGCGGCCATCGGCCCGGGCTGGCCGCCGGCGATCGCCAACATCGACACCAGCGGCTGGCCGCCCGGCTGCTACAGCTGCGATGTCGTCGAACAGACAACCGCCACACGCGACGTGCGCGCCGCCCAGTGGATCGTGCGCAATCCGGCGCGATCGGGGGCCGTGCTCGTGCGCCTGGGGACCAACACCTATCAGGCCTATAATCCCTGGGGCGGCCACAGCCTCTATCCCAACGGCGACGATGAAACCCGTGGGCTGATGGTCAGCTTGGATCGGCCGACGCCGCCGAGCTTCTTCGAGTACGACGCCTTTCTGGTCGGATGGCTAGAGGACCTGGCGGGCAGCCTTGGCGGGGTCGACTACGCCGGCAATTTCGATGTCCACGCCGATCCGGGGCTTCTCGATCGCTATCCGCTGGTGATCACCGGCGCTCACGACGAGTACTGGAGCGGCGAAGAATTTTCGGCCTTCGAGCGGCGAATCTTCAAGACCGGCCGCAGCACGGCCTTTTTCGGCGCCGACGCCGCCTACTGCCAGGTGCGTTATGGCGACCTGAACCAGGCGCCGGGGGTTCCCACGCAGGGCCGCCAGCTGGTCTGCTATAAGACTTCGGCCGACCCGATCGCCGCGCGCACCGGGACGGGCAATGCGTCGTTGCTGGTCACCAGTCTGTTTCGCGACGGCGAGCGGCGGCCCGAGACCATGCTGATCGGCGGCGCCTATCAGAACTGGTTCGATCCGGCCTCCGACCAGCGACCGGACTACCGCGTCGCCAGCACAGACCTGCCGTTCTTCCAGGGCACGGGCTGGAAGGTCGGCGACGTCGCCGCGCCGGTGATCGGGTACGAGTGGGATAATCGCGATCCCGATGGCGACGGCAAGCGGCTGTGGGACGCCGGCCGCTCGCGCAACGCCAATCTGTCGGCCGATGCGGTCCAGGTGCTGTTCCGAGGCCAGGCGATGGGGGCGGACGGGCGGCCGGGCGTGGCCGAGGCGACCTATTTCCAGTCCGCCGCCGGCGCCAGGGTGTTCAACGCCGGCGCGGTGAGATGGTCATGGGGGCTGGGCAAGGAAGGCTTCGTCAATCCGGCCTTCCAGAGGTTCAACGAAAACCTGGTGCGCGCGCTTTGCGCCCGGTCGTAAGAAGGGCGAGGATCCCCGATGCAACGATCGCTCATTGCCCCCTTCGTTCTCGCCGCCGCCCTGGTCGGGGCGCCGGTCGGCAGCGCCCGCGCGCAGGAAGTCTTCGCCGGCGCCTATGTCCACGACGCGAGGCTGGGCATCACCGTCTGCTGCTATGAGCACGGCGCCGACTTCGAGCTTGGCGCGCGCACCGCGCCGCTCGGGTTTTTGCATCGGCTGGGCGATTTCCACTTCTATGGGCTGGGCTCGGTCAACACCGCCGGCGGGGTCGATTTCGCGGCGGCGGGCATTCTCGTGCGCCTGCATTTGGGCCGCCGGTTCTATATCGCGCCCGGCATCGGCGGGGCGGTGCAGAACGGCGACGCCGACCAATTCCAGCGCCGGCCCGATCACCTCGACCTGGGTTCCCGGGTGCTGTTCGAGCCGGAGCTGTCGCTGGGATACACCCTCTCGCGGCGCTGGGCCGCGGAATTGTCCTATGTTCATTTGAGCCACGCCCAGCTGGCCGGGCCGCAGAACCCGGGCATGGACGACGTCGGCGCGCGCCTGGTCTACCGCTTCGGAGAGTGAGGGCTCCCCCGCGGTTTCTCACCGATGCGGCGTGTCTGCGCCAGGGCCGCCACGCTCGCCGAGCCGATGGCGCCGGCCTCGTCATAAAGCCAGCATTCGCCGATGGCGACGCCGTCCGTGGCCTGGTGGTTGACCACCTCGAAGCCGATCCATTCGCCGACCGGAACGCGGTGCAGATAGAGGGTGACATCGCTGTTGATGTAGCCCAGTCCCGCATCGCCGGCGTTGGCGAATGGGCTGGCGAAATCCGCCGCCAGCGCCGCGCGCACGAACGGGGTCAGCGCCGCGCCCTCGACCATCGGCCGCACTTCGGCCATCCAGGTGCGGCGCGGGCCATGCGCGCCCATCGCGCCGGCGATCGGCCGCATCGCCCACATCCCGCCCATCGCGCTTCGCCCTTCGGCCGGCGCGGGCGTGTCGCCGGGCGCCGGCGCGTTCCAAGGCGGCGGACTCCACACCTTGCCGGGCGGATTGGCGGTGCGGCGCAAGAGCTGGCACGACCCGCGGGCCATCGAGGCCCCGGCGCTGATCAGCTCGGCTTCGATAACCTTGATCCGATAGCCGTCGCGGACCAGCCGCGTGGTCACGGTGATCGGCGAAAGGTCGGGCAGGCGGTACATGTCGACAGTCAGCCGGGCCGGCATGTAGCCAGGCCCGCCGTGCCGCGCCTCGATCTCGCCGGCCAGCAGGCCGACGATCACCCGCCCGTGCAGCGATTTTTCATCCCACGGGCCACGGCTGGCCGACGTCGGCGCGAACCGCTCGCCTTCGCGGGTGAAGAAGGGCTGGCTTTCCATGCGCGCGCGTCGATGGCGCCCTAGCCGTCCGAAGGCGCTCCAGCGCCCGGCCTCTGCGCCAGCGCCTCGTCGCGGAGCTGGCGCTTGAGGATCTTGCCCGAGGCGGTGCGGGGCAGCGGCTGCGGTGAAAAGACGATCAGGCTCGGAATCTCGAAGCGGGCCAGGTGGGCGCTTAGGAACTGGCGCAGCGTTTCAGCGTCAAGGGCCCCGTCCGCGTGCACCGTGGCCCCGACTTCCTCGCCGAGCCGCTCGTCTGGCACGGCATAGACCGCGGCCTCGTGCACGGCCGGGTGCATCAGGATGGACGCTTCCACATGGCCGCAGCCGATGTTCTCGCCGCCGCGAATGATCAGGTCCTTCAGCCGGTCGACGATGAACAGAAAGCCCTCGTCATCGAGATAGGCCACGTCGCCGGTGCGAAACCAGCCGTCCTCGAACAGGGTCGCGTTGAGCTCCGGCCGGTTCCAATAGCCGCTGAACATCGAGGTCCCGCGGACCAGCAGCTCGCCGCGCTGGCCGGGCGGCAGATCGCGGGCCGCCTCGTCGACCACTTTCAGGTCGAGCACCGCGGCGCAGCGGCCAGAACTGGCCGGCCGGGCCAGATATTCCGGCCCGCCGATCCCGGTGCCGATGCCGTTGGTTTCGGTCATCCCCCAGCCGGTGGCCGGCATGGCGCTGGCGAAGGATGCGTCGATGGCCTTGACCTGTTCGGGGGCCCGGTGGGCGCCGCCGCCGCCCACGGCCATCAGCGTCGAGAGATCGCGCTCGGTGCGCGCCGCCTCGCGCACCAGATCGCCGGTCATCGCCGCGGGGGCGATGAACGATGAAATCTTTTCGCGCTCGATCAGCGCCGCGCCGACGGCCGGATCCCACTTGTACATGCAGACGACTTTTCGCTGGGCCCGATAGGATTCGAGATAGATCTTGTGCGAGCCGCTGACGTGAAAGAGCGGGACCGCCAGCAGTGTCGTCGGCTGGATCGCCGGCGCCGCCGGCTCGATCCCAGCCATAAGGGCGCCGGCCAGGGCATCGAGCTCCCAGGACAGCAAGGCGCTGAGAATGGCCCGATGGCTGGAGACCACCCCCTTTGGGTGCCCGGTCGAACCGGAGGTGTAGATGATCGTCGCCGGGTCGTCCGGCAGAACCTCGGCGTCCGGCATCGGGGACTCGCCGACCCCTTGCAGAAGGCCCTTGAGGTCGCGCGCGTCCGCCATCGTCGGCCGCACGGCGATGACCGCGACGTCGAGATCGCTGGAGCACTGGGCGAAGCGGTCGAGGCGCTCCTGGTCGGCGATCAGCACCTTGGCGCCACAGTCGCGCAGGCCGTATTCGAGCTCCTCCGGCCGCCAGAGGGCATTCATCGCCACGGCAACGGCCCCAAGGGCGGTGATCGCCTCGAAGGCCACGATCCACTCGGGAAAATTGCGCATGGAGATGGCCACGCGATCGCCCTTGGCGATGCCGTAGCGCCCCTTCAGCAGCTTCGCCAATCCGGCCGCGCGGCGCCAGACCCCGTCGAAGGTCAGCCGTTCGTCTTCGTAGACGACGAAGGTCTTGTCGCTGCGGGTCTGCGCGTAAAGCTCGCGCAGCGAGGCGGGCGCGCCTGCGAACACCCGCAGCGACCGACCGCCGATCTCGCGCACCTCCAGTTCGTAGGCCTGTCCCGGCGCGGTCAAGGCGCCGATCGCTTCTGCCCGGGTCAGCGGCTTCGCCGCGGTTGCTCCGTCCACGTCCTATCTCCTAAATCAGCGCCCTCCGGCCCCGTCTAGTGCCGGCTCAGTTCGGCGCGGCCGACGACCAGGTGATGCACCTCATCGGGACCATCGGCGATGCGCAAGGTGCGCTGGCTGGTGTACATGCCGGCCAGCGGCGTCCATTGCGAGACCCCCGCCGCGCCGTGGATCTGGATCGCCTGGTCGATGATCTGGCAGACCCGCTCCGGCACCATGGCTTTGACCATATGCACCCAGACACGCGCCTCGCGGTTGCCGAGCACATCCATGGCCTTGGCCGCCTTCAGCACCATCAGCCGCATGGCCTCGATCTCGATCCGCGCCCGCGAGACCAGTTCGAGGTTCTTGCCCAGCTGGATCAGCGGCTTGCCGAACGCCTCGCGCGATGTCGCCCGCTTGACCATCAGGTCCAGTGCGCGCTCGGCCTGGCCGATAGAGCGCATGCAGTGGTGGATGCGCCCGGGACCCAGGCGCACCTGCGAGATCTCGAAGCCCCGCCCCTCGCCCATCAGAATGTTTTCCTGGGGCACCCGTACATTGTCGAGCTTGATGTGCATGTGGCCGTGCGGCGCGTCGTCATGACCAAAGACGTGCATCGGGCCCAGCACGTCGACGCCGGGCGTGTCCATCGGCACCAGGATCTGCGACTGCTGGAATTGCCGCGGCGCATCGGGGCTGGTCTTGACCATACAGATCATCACCTTGCAGCGCGGATCGCCGGCCCCGGAGATGTAGAACTTCTCGCCGTTGATCACCCACTGGTCGCCCACGAGTTCGGCCCGCGTGCCGATGTTCTTGGCGTCCGATGAGGCGAGGTTCGGCTCGGTCATGGCAAAACACGAGCGGATCTCGCCGTTGAGCAGGGGTTTCAGCCACCGCTCCTTCTGCTCTGGCGTGCCGACCCGCTCGAGCACCTCCATGTTGCCGGTGTCCGGGGCCGAACAGTTCAGCGTCTCCGAGGCCAGAGGCTGCTTGCCCAGTTCCGCGGCGATGTAGGCATAGTCGAGGTTCTTCAGGCCCTGGCCGGTCTCCGCGTCGGGCAGGAAGAAGTTCCACAGGCCCGAGGCCTTGGCCTTCTGCTTGGCCCGGTCCAAGAGTTCGAGCTGCCCAGGGGCCCAGCTCCAGCGATCGGCGCGGCCCTCGCCAAGCTGATAGAATTCCTCGGCGATCGGGGCGACGTTTTCGGCAATGTGTCGCTTGACGGCGTCGAACAGCGGCTGGGCCTTTTCCGACATCCTCAGGTCGTTGAGTTCCGCCTCCGGATCGCTGGTGCTCACGTCTTCATCTCCCTCTGCCTCGGCTTTTCTGACCCCTAGACTAAAGGCCCCCCGCGCCGGGCGCGAGCGCTTTGGCTCAAGAAAATCGTCAGCCGCCTTGACCTTGACCGTGGCGAGCGATGGAATGCCGGCGGAAAGCCGCGGCAGGGGAGCTGGCGATGAAGAGATCCGGTGCGATAGTTCTGGCGGTGGGCCTGGCCTGCCTGCTTACCGCGTGCGCCGCCGGTTCGGCGGAGTCGCACCAGGCCTTGGCCGGCGGCGTGCTCTCGCAACTGGTCCTGGGTTTCTGGCACGGGCTGATCGCCCCGATCACCCTCCTGGTCGAGGTGATCCGCAAGCTGGCCCCCGGAATCGTGCCGTGGCCCTGGCGTCTCTACGAGCTGAAGAACACATCGGTGGCCTACGACGTCGGCTTCTACTTCGGGCTCGCCGGCGGCCCCGCCGCCGTCTGGTCCCGCCGCCGGCGCCGCGTTTAGACGAGTCGCGTCCTTCTCCCCCTGCGGGAGAAGGGAGTTTTATGTAAGCTTTCATGCGCCTGGAACCTCCGGGCGGCCACGACAGTTTCTTTGACATTCGCTCTACAGCCAATCTTCAAGGAAGCCACCATGAACAAGGACCGCGTCAAAGGCGCCGCGCGCGAGGCTCGCGGCACGATCAAGGAAGCCACCGGCAAGGCCACCGGCAACGCCAGCCTTCAGGCCAAGGGCGCCGCCCAGAAATTCGCCGGCAAGGCGCTCAATACCAAGGGCAAGGCCGAAGACCGCGCCAAAAAGCTCTAGCAGCGGCCATCCAGCCGGTCAGGCCGGGGCGCCGCGATTCGTCGGCGCGTTGGGCCCAAAGTTCGAGCGGAACGCCTCGGTCGAACTGACGTGCGGCATCGGCCCGTCCGGAACCGGCTTGCCCAGAAAGGCGCACAGCGGCGACCAGCCGCTGGCGACCTCATAGACCAGCAGTCGTTCGGGCGGAATCGCCGCGCGAACCCTTTCGTTATGCCGCTCGAAGACCGAGATCACCCAGTCGCGCTCGTGCATGCGCATCTCGAACATCCGCCCGACCACCTTGCGGACCATCGATTCGAACGGGTTGGTCGGGGCCTTGGTGTAATCCTGGGTGAAGATCGTTGCCTGGGTCGAGGCGAACCAGGCCTCCGGGTCGCGGAGGGTCAGGATCACCTTGGCCTGCGGATATTCATCGGCGAGGGTCTTGTAGAAGGTCGCGCTTGGCCAATCGACGGTGGCCCGATAGCCATCGAAGACCTGCTCCCAGTCCATCGCCTGGCCGTCGGCCGCCGCCTCCCAATAGCCGGGCGCCGCGGGGTTCTTGAACACCTCGGCCATGTGATAGCAGGGGCCAAGGCCAAGCTGCTCCAGCGCCAGCTTTAGCGACAGTGTGCCTGTGCGGCCAAGCCCCGCCCCGACCACGCTCAGGCTCATCCGATCTCTCCCCCACACGTCGCCAAATCCTCCCCCGTCCTCTTGCGGGGGAGGTGGCGCGGCGCTCTTTCTCGCGCCGTGACGGAGGGGGCGCAAGGCCCCCCGGGTCCACTACCGCCAGCGGCCGCGATCATAGCCGCCGGGCCGGCCGCGCCATCCGCCGCCCCAGTACTGGCGGTGACCCCAGTACCAGGACCGGTAGGGCCGATAGATCCACTGGCCGCCGACGAAGAACCAAGGCTGATACCAGGCCGGCCCGCCGTAATAGACATCGGGGCCATAGCCAGGACCCTCGAAATAGAACGCCGGCGCCCCGCCGCGGATGACATAGCCCGGCGGGCAACTGCCGCCCTGGCCCGAATTGGCGCCGACCGCCGCGCCGGCCGTCGCGCCCACCGCGCCGCCGACGAAGGCGCCGCCGCCGCGATCGCCGCGGCCGGCCAGGTTCGAGCCGACCACCGCGCCCAGCACGCCGCCGATCACCGCGCCGGCGACGGTGTTGTTGTTACGCCGCTCGACGCAGTACTGCGCCGCCCACTGCGAATAGCGCTGGGCATAGGCCTGGTCGGCCTGCTGCGCGTGTGGGTCATAGGCGCCGGGAGCGGGTCCTGGACCCTGGCCCTGGTAGCCCGGAGGCGGCGGCGCATACTGGCCCTGAGGCGGCGCAACATCGCCCTGTGGCGCCGGTGGACCATCATAGGGCTGCGCGCCGGCCGCAAGCGGCCCCGCGACCAGCGCCAGGGCTGAAATCCCCGCCGCCCACTTGCCCGCCAAACCGAATATCCCACTCATCGCACACCTTTGATTGGCCAATCCCGAGGCCGATTTTTCACGGCGCGCCTGAACGGCGGGTGAATGGCGGTGAGGGGGGCC